>NZ_JRAH01000032.1:0-991 GCF_000768755.1 Porphyromonas sp. COT-108 OH1349
TACGGTTACTGCCATCTGTGAAGGTGTGAAGTTCATCCTCAAAGGTGAAATCATCAAGGAAGAGGGTTGGCGTGCCATCCTCAAAAACAGCAGGAAAAAAGACAAGGAGCAGGAGGAAGCTGAAGAACGAGAAAGTCGAGAAAATGGGGAAGGCATCATCATCCCCCAATGGGAGGAAGGCGAGCAACTCCCGCTCTGCGCCTGTTCGCTGGCACAAGGGACGACCAAGCCCAAGCCCCTGCATACGGAAAGTTCACTGTTGGCAGCTATGGAGACGGCAGGTAAGGAGTTGGAGGACGAGGAACTGCGTGCGCAACTCAAGGATTGCGGCATCGGGACGCCCGCTACCCGTGCAGCCATCATCGAAACCCTCTTTGCTCGCGAGTACATGGTGCGCCAAAAGAAGTCGCTCGTCCCCACGGAGAAAGGACTTGCCGTCTATTCCATCGTTCGGGAGATGAAAATCGGCAATGCCGAGATGACCGGACAGTGGGAAGCGGACTTGGCGAAAATCGAACGGGGAGAATTGAAAGAGCGAGACTTCCGCAAGGGCATCGAAAGCTATGCCACACAGATTACCGACGAACTGCTCTCCTCCAAAATCCTCTTTCCCAAGAAACAGAGCGACATCCATTGCCCCAAATGCGGAAAAGGCTCACTGGTCTTCTATCCTCGATGTGCCAAATGTTCCGAGGCCGATTGCGGGCTAACCCTTTTCCGCAATGTGGCAGGCAAGAGCCTCACAGACGAACAACTGACGCAATTGGCGGTGAACGGGGAGACAGGTGTCATTAAGGGCTTTACCTCCAAAGCAGGTAAGAGCTTCGAGGCTTCGCTCTCTTTGGACGGAGAGTTCAAGACGGTCTTCATCTTCCCTGAACGCAAGAAAACGGGCAAATCCCGAAGGTAACTCCCCGTAATTTGCTAATTTTGCCACTGAATGATGCGGTCATAAACAATCCTGTTGTTTTTACTGCGGATTTTAGTGGTG
>NZ_JRAH01000033.1:0-931 GCF_000768755.1 Porphyromonas sp. COT-108 OH1349
AGCAGTTAAGCCCGATCACGCCGATGGTACTATGCAAATGGGAGAGTAGGTAGCCGCCACTTGAAGAGAAGGAGAGAGACATGAACCGTAACAGGAACGTGGCTCTCTCCTTTGTTTTTATAGGTTGGCCGGTTTGCTATTCTCTTCTCCTCATTCCTTTTTGCTTTTTCGCCACTCCGCATGAAAATAGAGACGGAAACTTTCCACAGCTTTCTCTTTGATTTTTATTCTGTTCTTCCTCCGTATGAAAATAGAGATGGAGTAGCTGCTTTTCCTCTTCAATCCCTTTTTGCTCTTTCCATACTCCATATGAAAATAGAGAAGAGACTTTCTGTCTTCTCCTCTTCAATCCTTTTTTTGCTCTTCCCATGATGCAAAGCAGAGAGTTATTCCCTCTTCAAAAACAGTTCTTCAATCCCTTTTACTCTATCCATACTTTCTTGTATGAAAATATAGACAGACTTTTTGCTTTCTCCTCTCAATCCTTTTTGTTCTCCTTTATTTTTGTCTTTATCTACTTGTTTTCATCTGTTAGTTATGGTTTTTTAGGCAGACGGGGTCTCTATTTTATAGATTTTGACGAGAAGTTTTCTTAATCCTCTCTTTATTTTTGACTCTTTTACCAAATCTTGTGCGATAAATATTTGATAAACAGATAAAAGCAGTGCCGGTACGATGAGTGCCGATACTGCTTTTTTACTTAGCGTAACAGCAGCTCTGAACCCGAAAAAAAGATGCGATAAACGGCCTTTTAAGTTCGTTTTATCAGGTTCAGAGGTACAAACCAAGGCATGATTGGTGCAGAACAAGGGGTGAGTTATGGCAATCAAGGCGTGAATTGTATCAATCAAGCGATGAATTGTGTCAGTCAAGGCATGATTTCAGACAGCAAAACTATTCAGAGGAAGTTTTATAAGCGTTTATCTCAAGT
>NZ_JRAH01000034.1:0-404434 GCF_000768755.1 Porphyromonas sp. COT-108 OH1349
GTTCCCTAAAGGCGGATATATTCCCATTGAGGTAAACCGATACCATATACTCGAAAATGTTGTCCACTTCGTAGTATCTGCATTGCTGTGCGATTGTCTTGCTTCTTCTTTTCATATATCTGTCTGTCTAAGAAATGAGTATCCAAAGTATTGTCCCGATGATGAGGGCATAAGCCAAGATGTACACTGCGATTGCCAAAGTGATGGTAAGGAGTAGCCGAATGAGGAATTTCCCTGCACATAACCCTGCCAGCCAAAGCCAGACGCTTCCGCCCCAAAGGAGAGAGCCTGCGAGTGTAAGAGCCACCCAAATTGATATTTTGTATCTCGGTGTTTTCGTTTCAGGGGCTTAAAAAGGTAGGGCTTAGGACAAACAAGGTTTTACGGCGAGAATACTACCTGCAATGAAATGGAAGTGTGGAGATTGTCGCCTAAACGGCTTGCCGCCCCGACCTTTTTTGTACGTGAAAGCCCGGAACTACCTTTGCCGCTGACAACGAACAACCGATCCCGATGCGAATACATAGAATGGAACGTGGAGAGGAACACCGCAGAGGATAGAGCGAAAAAATGAAAGGCAGCCTTCACAAGAAAGACTGCCACAACAATGAGCAATGAGACGAAAAAATAGAATCAGCTGTCTGGATAGAGAGCCATCAGAAAAGAAAAACGGAGAAAGTTTCGTCTTTCTCCGTAGATAGTATTACCTTTGAGGTAGGTTATTTGAGTTACACAAAGCATTGTATATTATTGCNAAACCTTTAGAGCTTTCGTCTGAAACCTTTAGAGCTTTCGTCTGAAACCTTTAGAGCTTTTGTCTGAAACCTTTAGAGCTTTTTGCCAAAACCTTTAGAGCTTTCGTCTGAAACCTTTAGAGCTTTTGTCTGAAACCTTTAGAACTTTTGTCTGAAACCTTTAGAGCTTTTGTCTGAAACCTTTAGAGCTTTTGTCTGAAACCTTTAGAGCTTTTGTCTGAAACCTTTAGAGCTTTTGTCTGAAACCTTTAGAGCTTTCGTCTGAAACCTTTAGAGCTTTTTGCCAAAACCTTTAGAGCTTTTGAGGGGGAGGTGAGGAGGATCGGTAGGGAGGGAAGAATCAGACTTTTATTTCTATCTCTGCTATCCAAATCTGCTTTCTGTCGGGATCGGACAGCTGTCGGAGCAGGCAGGCTTTGTCGTATTGTACTTTTTTTCGGAAGAGTCGCTTGCCATTCACGAAGATGCTTACTGCTTTTTTTGTGTTCACCATTTTGGGCGAGATCTTTATTCGGAAGGCTTTCACGCAGGAGGTCGATATGTGGAAGCTGTTGTCCCGATACTCTGCACGGATTTTTGCGGACTTGCGAGGAAAGTCGAAAGCTTTCTTTTTCACCTTTATGGTTTGCAGCCGATCCTGTTCATCGTACTGTTGCCACTCTGTTATATCGAAGTTGAGATCTTTGTGCCACTGCGCTCTCGGAGCTATGGTATCCATTCGGATGTCGGAGATCCAGTCTATTGCGTTGTATTGTTGGTCGTCATATTCCCATGTGAGCTTCGAGGGAAACGGATGACGTTGTCGCCGAACGAGGTCTTCAAAAAGGAGACGGAAGCAGGGCTCGGACTCGTCAAACCTTGGGAACCAGTGCGGAAATCCTTTTGTCCGGATCTCTTTGTAGTCGGCTCCAAGCCGGGTCATCAGCCGGCTTATGCTGTCATTGGCATTGGGCGGATAGTAGTAGTCTTGATCCGTGGTGAAGGAGAGAAGAGAGCGGTTGAGGATATTTTCTATAAAGGTGCCGCCGGTACGCACCTTCGGATAGCCGTTGAAGCCATAGAACGAGGCAAATATCGTGGGTTGCTTCATGAGGTAAGAGAACGCTCCGGTAGCTCCGTTGGAGTGTCCCGAAAGGAATACTTTGTTGTCGTCTATGTTGATAGCCTTTTTCACTTCGCGTATCATCGCAGGTACCATAAAGAATCCGTCATCCGGCATCATCCAGTTGTACTCTCTGCTTCCTTGCGGAATGAGAAGTACGACACCGTGTTGATCCGCATACTTGGTATAGAATCGGTTGAAGCCCTCAAGGCAGATCTCCGGTGTGAGAAACTCCAATAGAGAGTTGTTCCTCACCGCTCCGTGCAGGATCACAAGCATAGGATAGCTCTTGTCGGGGGAGTAATCTGCCGGGAGATAAACGTAGTAAGAGGTGAGGGCAGAGTCGTTTATCCTGAACTTGATGGAGTAGTTTCTCTCTTTCTTGGGCAGATACCCTCTCTCCTTTTGCAACTCTCTGTACAGCTCTTCCGGCGTGAGTGTGGTGTCCGGAGCGGTGTATGAGGAGGCGAAGAACTCTTCTTGAGAGAGGGCAAGCCTTTTGTCGAACAGCGCTTTTCTTCTCTCCACATCTTTGAGCATTTCCTGCCATCTCGGATCGCCTATCAGGTTGGGATACTCCTTCCCGATCTGCTCTTCGGAAGCGATGGTAAACCATCCGGGAAATCCGTATTCATCTTTTTCAAGTGCGTTCATGCTGTGGAGGAACGAGAAAGCGCGCTCTTTCCGATCCAGTCTCGCCGCAAGGACAGAGGCATGATACAGCCCTGCGACATCTATGCTATCGGGATAGAGGCGGAATGCATCGTCGAAGATCTGCATCGCTTTGACATATTTAATGGAGTCTGCCCCGTTGTACATCAGGTCGGAGGCCTCTTCTATGAGTCTGTTATAGCCTTTCTGTGCATATACCGATGCTGTACAGCAGAGTAGAAGGAGCAGGGTGAGGATTGTTTTTCCCGGTTTCATGTGGTCCGATTTATGGTTTTGTCGTGTAAGTTTCTCAAACAGTGTCTCAAATATACGGCTTTTCGGGCTCTCCTTAATGACCGGATTGTCATTTTTTTCTTCTATTTTTGTGCCGAATATTTATGGGTAGCAGGTTGTATGCTCCCCGAAAAAGCGAAAAGAATAAACTGTAATACTCTCGCCGGTATGGCGACACACTGATAAACCAACATATCAACTAACAAACAAAAAACTACTGTAACAGAATGAACGTATTAGAAAACATCATGCAGGACTTGAGCCACTTCAACATCAAGGATGTCGTGGGGGCTTTTGTGATCCTCTTTGTGGCGGTCGATATTATCGGCGCCATACCTATCGTCCTTAGTCTGAAGGATAAGGGACAGACTTTCAGCACCGTAAAAGTGAGTCTCTTTTCAGGCATAATGATGTTGGCTTTCCTGTTTATCGGAGAGCCTATGCTGAACTTTTTCGGGGTGGATATCTCTTCGTTTGCCGTTGCCGGGGCTATCGTCCTGTTCGTAATGGCTGTGGAGATGATCTTTGGCGTGCAGATCTTTAAGGATGACGGGCCATCGGGCAGTGCCACGATCGTTCCTTTGGTCTTTCCACTCTTTGCCGGTGCCGCAACATTCACCACGATTCTGACTCTGCAAGCGGATGGCTATGCGGCTACGAACATTGCCATTGCGTTGCTACTAAATGCATTGATGATATACTTGATGCTCAGGTTCGTGAATCAGCTGGAACGCTTCTTCGGGAAAGGCGGTGTGTATGTTTTGCGTAAGTTTTTCGGCGTTATCCTTTTGGCTATCTCCGTGAAATTCTTCATGGCAAACATCGTCAAGATTATCGAGACCATAGGAGCAGCATTGAGTAAGTAAAGTTTATTTTTTATCCTCAAATCATCTTGTTTATCCCTGCTTCCGGTATCGGAAGCAGGGATTTCTTATTATTAAAGATTCGGTTGCGGAAAGGGTACAACCTCTTTCAAATTTGATTTTATAAGGGACAAAAAGTTGTCCGAAAGCATTTGATGTTTCCCTTAAACCTTTTCAGAAGTTGAAATAGAGGCGTGGTCGGTGGTATTCGTGCTTTGGTACATAAAAATCAAGGCTTGATTGTTGCAAATCAAGCCTTGAATTTTACTTCCGAACAGGTTTGGAAAAAGATGTAAATATGTTCAGAAGATTTTGTAAACCTTATTCTCTGAAGTAATGGCGCGCTATACGGGAGGAGATGGAGGTGATGATCTCATACGGGATAGTGCCAAGTGTGGAGGAGAGACGCTGCAGAGGAAGCTGCTCATCGAAGATCACGACCTCCTCTCCTTCGCTTACGGATGAGGCTTGAGTGAGGTCTATCATCATTGCATCCATGCAGATATTTCCTATTGTCGGTGCCAACGAGCCGTCTTGCAGGCGGACGGACATATTGCCGTTGCCTAACCGCCGGTCTATTCCATCGGCATATCCTATCGGCACTATGCCTATTCTTCGGGGAGTGTCGGCAGTGGCGTGAGTGCCGTAACCTACGGAGTCTCCTGCCGGAATCTGCTTGATCTGCAAGATGATGCTTTTGAGGGAAGCCACTGCACGGAGTGAGGTCTTGAGAGTTCCCTTGTCCTCGTAGGGTGGATAGCCGTACAATCCTATTCCGAGACGCACCATATCCATGCTGTATTTCGGAAAGCGGGAGATACCGGCGGAGTTGAGCGCATGCTTCAGCACGGTGTAGCCAAGCGTCTTTTCCAGCTCTTCTGCCCACGTTTGGAAGGTGTGGAGCTGTCCGAGAGTCTTTTCGTCTGCCGTAATATCGTCTGCCGCAGCAAGGTGTGTAAAGATACTTTTGACCCGAACACGGTTGGTGGACTTCAATTTGTCCAGAAGCAGCAGAAACTCCTCATGGGTATCGAATCCCAAGCGATGCATTCCGGTATCGAGCTTTATGTGTATGGGATAGTGTGTGATGCCGAGCCGTCTGCAGCTCTCTATGAGTTTGTCCAGCAAAGCAAGGCTGTACACCTCCGGCTCCAGGCTGTGTTTGCACATGTGGGAAAGGGCGGAAGACTCCGGGTTCATCACCATGATGGGCATCCTTATACCCTCTTCTCGCAGCTTCACACCCTCATCTATGAGAGCCACGGCAAGGTAATGGCAGTGGTGTGCTTCCAATAGCCGGGCTATCTCTACGTCTCCGCTACCGTATCCGAACGCCTTTACCATGGCGACAAATCGGGTCTCCGAAGGGACAAGGGAGCGGTAATACTTCAGATTATCCAGCAGTGCCGTGAGGTTGATGTCCAAAATGCTCTGATGTCGTTTGGGATGAAACAGAGCGGAGATCTTTTCAAACTTGAAGGTTCGTGCTCCTTTGAGCAGTATGGTATAGCCTTTCAGCGTCTGAGGATCGAAGGTTTCGAGGAAATGATTGGTACTCTCGAAGCAGAGAGGAGTCGAAGTCATTCCGGAGAGTTCTGCAGTCAGTGCGGCAAGCTGTTTCCCTACAAATATCAGTTTGTCGGGCGGCATCTTCCGTATCATATCCGATACTTGAGACAGAAGAGCCTCACGGAGATGCGGAGCAGACATACCTGTCATGTCCGAAAGAATGAGACAGGATGGAGTTTGAGACTTTTCGGAGACTCTTTTCAGCTGTTCCAAAGCAAGCAGCAAGGCAGAAGCATCGTTGTTGTAAGCATCGTCGATGATGGTGGTATCGTATATCCCGTTGAAGATTTCCAGACGCATCTCCACCGGTTCAAGCTGACTCCAGATGGTGGTATCGGGAGAGAGCGAGGGCACAAGCTCATCCAAGAGAGCCATGATAGCCGATAGATTTTCGGGGAGAAGCAGCTCGGCAACGGATACGGGAGGGGTGAGCCTGCTCCGATGCTCTGTATATGAACGGCACAGAGGCGGTTGGCTGATGACGGAAACAGCTTCCGACAGCACCTTATCCCTGCCATTGTAGAGCAGCAGAGCCGCCGAGGAGTGTGTCGCAAGCTTGCATTTCTCCTCCGCTTTCTGCTGTAAGGATGAGAAGTTTTCCTGATGCGCTTCTCCGATATTGGTGATGAGGACGATGTCCGGATCCACAATCTTGGCAAGCCGTTCCATTTCTCCCGGTTTCGATATTCCCACTTCCACAAGACACACTTCCGCTTCGGGGTCTGCCTGCCAAAGGGAGAGAGGAACACCGATCTGCGAGTTGAAGCTTCGAGGAGAGCGGTCGGCATTCACTCCGGCGGTAGTGAGAAGCTGGTAGAGATACTCTTTTATGGTCGTTTTGCCATTGCTCCCGGTGATCGCCACCACTTTCCCTTTGAAGCTTTGGCGTCTTTCTGCTCCGATTTTTTGCAGTGCATCGAGAACATCCGGAACGATCAGAAATTGTGCTTCGGGATATTCACTCTCTTCTTTTTGCAGCTTCTCCACAACAAAGGCACGTACTCCGGCGTGGTAGAGTTCATCTATATAAAGATGTCCGTCCCCCGTTGGGGTGATGAGAGCAAAGAATAGAGTGGATGAGGGAAATGTGAGCTGCCTGCTGTCTGTAAGGAGTACTTCTATTTCTCTATCGTGGTCGATCCGTTGGATGCCGAGTATGGATGCCAGTCGTGATAGCTTCATGGTCGTGTGGTGAGAGGAGGGTAGAGGGTGTCTCGTTCGGTTCGGAGAGATTCAAAGAGCATATAGACCTCTCTCTGATGCGCTTCTTTTCCTTTCTCCGAAGGTGTGTGCTTGGCGAGCTTGTACGCTTTGCGCCACTCTTCTGCAAAGGAGAAACTTTCGGGGTCCAACATAAACGCTTTTGCCTTTTCCATGATGTAGGAGATGGCTAAAGGCGATGGGTGAACCATATCTTCGGCATAGAAGCGGTAGTCTCTGAGTTCGTCCAGAACAATTTCGTAGGAGGGGAAGTAAGAGATACGTTCCGGGTATCGGAGTCGTAGCTGTTCTATGGCGAGTTGAAGCGTTGCCTTGCTGAGAGTGTTGGCGTGTATGCCGTCTCTGTAATGGCGTATGGGGCTCACGGTAAGCACTACTCGAAGATTGGGAAATCTTTCCCAAAGTTTTTGCAGTAGAGCATCCCAAACGGCAACAATCTCCTCTACGGAGATGAGACGACGCTTAAAGAGTTTTTCGGGTTGCTTATGACAGTTGTTCACCACTACGTCATCTTTATAATAGACATAGGCTGTACCCCACGTGGCAACCAGAAGACGAGTGTGCTTCCAAATGATACCGTTTTGAGCAGAACGCTCGTTGATAACAGAAGCTAAGGCTTCCATGCTCTCGCCTGATATGCGACTATGGTGCATGTAGCTGTAATAGTTCCCGTCCCGTTCGGTAAACAGAGAGGGATCTGCCTGCGTATCGTCAAGAACCGAAGCGATGCCGGAAGCGATGCTGAGAGGGTTGTACATCGTACCGAATGGTGAAGGAAATACACGGTAGCCCCCTTCGAGAAGATACTTGTACATCTCGTCCGCAAAGCAGGAACCCCATACTTGTATGAGGTGTCTGTGCGAGTAAAGAGAGGGAAGTGGCTCTATCTGAAATGTCTTATGGAGTATCATGATGAGGTGTCAGGTATTGTACAGGTCTCGATAGAAATCCATGGCTTCTTTGCACAGAGTGGGAGAGAGAGGTGTGCCGTAAGCATACAGACCGATGTCCTTGAGCAGTGCGGCGGAGATAACCTTACCACGATTTTTTTTGTCCTGCTCCATGTAGGCAATGAGAGTGTTGTAGGCTTTGCAGTTGAACGGAACAACCGGATAGGTATCTCGTATGTAGTAGCAGACCTTAGTGAGAAGCTCTTGTGGAAAACCGAGCAGCTTGAAGCTCAAATAAAGCTCCATGATGATGCCGGCAGCCACTGCAAATCCGTGTGGCAGCTCTTTCTTTCTGTTGTGAAGCATATAGGCTTCCACAGCGTGTCCGAACGTATGCCCAAGGTTGAGCATCTGTCTGACGCCGTTTTCGTATGGATCCTCTTCGACGATGCGCTGTTTTGTCCGAATGGATCGGGAAATCAGGTTGCCCCACTCTTGAAGAGAGAGAGTTTCCGGCTGTTGATCTTCTTTCAGCAGCTCTATGAGTGCTTTTCTGTCCGGCTCCAAAAGGGCGTGTTTCAGTATCTCCGCCCATCCGCTAAGCTTTTCTGTTGGAGGAAGTGTGCGGAAAAAGCCGGGATCTAACACCACATAAGAAGAGGGATAGAACGAACCGATAATGTTTTTGGTCTCGTTGAAGTTGAAACCTCTCTTGCCTCCGACAGTGGCATCAACGGCAGCCAAGATGGTTGTAGGTACATTGATGCAAGGCATCCCACGCTTGAAAGTGGATGCGGCAAAACCTCCTATGTCCAAAAGAGAGCCACCTCCAAGAAGAATGACAACGGTTTTGCGAGAGAGGTTGAGGTGGTAAAACCTGTCCCACAAGAGGCTTACCGTCTCAAGACTCTTGTTTTGTTCTCCCGGCTCTATGGTGATAACTTCGGGAGTATATGAGCCGAGACGGGAGAGAAGATGCGGAAGACAAAGCTCCCGGGTATGGGTATCACAAACGACAACCACGCCATCCGGCTCCATTTCAAGCAAGACTTTCGAGAGCAGATCTGCCTCGATGTCAAGTCGAATGATGGTATCCGAACAGCGTGGTTGCATATCGAGTTTATGTTTATCTCAATTGGAGTTCGCCCAATATGAAGTCCAATGCTTCATCGAGTCCTTGAGGATTTTTACCTCCTGCGGTTGCGAAGTGAGGCTGACCACCTCCACCACCTTGGATGAACTTCCCTGCAGCTCTCACCAAAGCGCCTGCGTTGGCACCCTGACTAACGACAGCGTCTCCCAACATCAGTGTTATGGTACACTTTTTCTCTTCTTCGGAGTAAGAGCCTGCAAGGCATACAAAACTGTCTGTGCCGATTTCCGCCTTTACCGTAAAGGCTACGTCTTTGGCGATTTCGGGTTTGAGGTTTTGCTTGATCTGGATCACCTTAACGCCATTCACGACCGGATGATCTTGTGAAAGCAGTTCTTTGATGATTTGTCTCTTGGACACCTCTGCCGCCTCACGTATCTCTCTTCTGAGAGCTTCATCTTCTTCGAGCAGCTTGTGTATTGCCTGTACAACGTTCGGAGTATTGTGGAACAGCTCTTGTACGGACTGAATGGTGGTCTGCATACCGTACAGATAATCTTCTGCATGCTTTGCGGTAACTGCTTCTATACGTCTGATACCTGCTGCAATGGAGGACTCTGAAACAATTCTGAATGTTCCGATGCGTCCCGTAGCCGATATGTGCGTACCACCACAAAGCTCGATGCTGTTGCCGTAACGAATCACGCGAACCTCTTCACCATATTTTTCACCGAACAGAGCCATGGCTCCCATTGCCTTTGCTTCAGCAATAGGGATGTTGCGCATCTCTTCTCTTGTGAGGTTTTCACGTATCTTTTCGGTAACCTTACGCTCTACAAGACGTATCTCTTCCTGTGTCATCTTGGAGAAGTGAGCGAAGTCGAAGCGTAAAACTTCAGAGGATACATAAGATCCTTTCTGCTCTACGTGTGTACCCAATACCTCTCTGAGAGCTTCGTGAAGCAGGTGCGTTGCGGTGTGGTTACACTCTGTTGCAATGCGTTTTTCCACATCGACCTTCAAGGTAAATGGCTGTGAAGGGTTCTTCGGAAGAGCTTCAACGATATGTATGGGCAGGTTATTCTCTCTCACCGTATCTTGTATGGTGATGCTCTCACCATCTTCCGCGCCGATCATTACGCCGGTATCTCCTACCTGTCCACCCATTTCGGCATAGAATGGAGACTTGTCCATCACGATCTGATAATAGGTTTGCTTCTTCTTCGTAACCTGACGATAGCGGAGGATATGAGCATCTGTGGTCTCAGTGAAATCGTATCCGGTAAATTCGGGAGACCCTTCGGACAGTTCGACCCAATCTTTTGCTTCGATGGCGGCAGCGTTACGAGCTCTCTCTTTCTGCTTGTTCATTTCCACCTCAAAGCCTTTCAAGTCTGACTCCAAACCATGTTCGCGAAGGATTAGCTCCGTTAAATCCGTAGGGAAACCGTAGCGGTCGTATAACTCAAACACCTTACTGCCTTGAAGAACCTTGTTCCCTTCTGCTTTAAGAGCCTCTACATATCCTTCAAGAATGTGAATACCGGTCTCAAGAGTACGTAGGAAAGACTCTTCTTCCTCTTTCATCACTTTCTGTACCAGATTTTGCTGTGCCGGCAGTTCCGGATAAGCTTCTCCCATAACCTCTATGAGTGTAGGGATGAGGGAGTACATATAAGCCTCTTTGCGTTCAAGGAAAGTATAACCATAGCGAACAGCCCGACGAAGGATACGGCGTATTACATAGCCTGCTTTCGCATTGGACGGCAGCTGTCCGTCCGTGATGGAGAATGCAATAGTACGGATATGGTCTGCAATAACGCGCATCGCCACATCTGTCTTAGGATTGCTGCCATACGGTATGCGGCAGTCCGATGCAATTTTTTGGATAATCGGCTGGAAGATGTCGGTATCGTAGTTGGATGTCTTGCCTTGAAGTGCCATGCAGAGACGCTCAAAGCCCATACCGGTATCTATTACCTTATTCGGTAGTGGCTCCAATGCTCCGTCCGCTTTCCTGTTATACTGCATGAACACCAGGTTCCATATCTCTATGACCTGCGGATGATCATGGTTCACAAGGCTTCTGCCCTCTACCTCACGGCGTTCGTTATCCGGGCGAAGGTCTATATGAATTTCGGAACAAGGACCACAAGGACCTGTATCTCCCATTTCCCAGAAGTTGTCTTTCTTATTACCGTCTATGATTCTCTCTTCAGAAAGGTAGGCTTTCCAGAAAGAAGCTGCTTCGTTGTCTCGTTCAAGATTTTCTTCCGGCGAGCCTTCAAAGACCGTTACATATATTCTGTCTTTGTCCAGACCGAGTACATCCACAAGAAACTCCCAAGCCCATGAGATGGCTTCTTGCTTGAAATAGTTGCCGAAAGACCAGTTACCAAGCATCTCAAACATGGTATGGTGATAGGTGTCATGCCCTACCTCCTCAAGGTCATTGTGCTTACCGCTTACGCGGAGACACTTTTGAGAGTCTGCTATACGGGGGTACTTGATGGGAGCATTGCCCAATATTATATCCTTAAACTGATTCATCCCTGCGTTGGTAAACATCAACGTCGGGTCATCTTTAATAACCATTGGAGCCGAGGGCACTATATGGTGCTCCTTCGAGGCGAAAAAGTCGAGAAACGCTTGCCGTATCTCTGCTGATGTGAGCATATCTAATTCTTTATTTTGTAGTATTATCTTTTATCTTTTTTGCACTCAATCTGTTTTCCACAAGCCGTCTGTTATAGTCCATGACAACGGCTGGAAGCATTTTATCTGTTATAACATGAGATTGTATCGTATCTCTTTTCGGAAGAAGTTCCGAGTCAAGATCCAATCTTTTACATTCTCCGTTCTGTTCGTTAAGAGCAAACACCCCGTCTTTTGAGATCAGATTATACTCTCCGCCGAATACCACGGCGTATGAAGTGGAATGCGGATCGAACAGATTGTGTCCGTATGAAACGATCTCATCTTCTATGCCCAACAAGTAGAGTAGAGACGGATAGATGTCTGCCTGTTGCACTACTTTGTTGGTGTATATATCTTGTGGCAAAGGCTTACCGGGTATATACCAGAGAAGCGGTATGGCAAATCGTCCTACAACATTGGCGTATGCAGGATTTGCGCTTTGCGAGGTATGGTCTGCGGTGATGATAAATATCGTTTTATCGAACCATGGTTCGGAAGATGCTTTTTCAAAGAACAGCCGGAGGGCATCATCCGAATAGCCGATCATCCGTTGCAGGTCCACCTTTCCCTCCGGATATTTTCCTTTCTCCTCTTTGGGCAGCTTAAACGGATGATGACTCGATAGTGTGAATATCGTCGTAAGCCATGGAGAGGATTGTCCGGTAACGACCGGAGGAAGTGTCGGTAAGAATTTCTTATCCCATATTCCCCAAGCATTATCGTAGTCGGCATCGTTGTTGTACTCTTTCATGCCGTGATAGCCGGTGTATCCCATGTGTGTAGAGAAGGCATCGAATCCCATAGAGCCGTTTGGTGCACCGTGCATAAAGACCGCCTCTTTATAGCCATGTCGCATAAGGCAGCTGCCCATACCGTCTATCTCATTGCCGGAATAGTTGCTGGTCACAAAGTTCAATCCCAACGCCGGAATGCTTGCCACTATCGACGGCATAGCATCTATGGACTTCACGCCATTGGCGAAAGCGTAGGGGAATGAGAGTGTTGCGCTGTCTCGTATGACACCATCCAGGAACGGAGAAAACCCCTTGCCGTCCGGCTGTAATGCCCCTATATGTTCTTTTGCAAAGCTCTCCAGGATCAGGATCATCACGTTATAATCTTTGTATGAACCGAAAAGAGAGTCTTGCTCTCCGAGTGGAGCGGCTTTGTATGTTGCGGAAAAGAGGGTCTCTGCCTCTTCTCGTGGAATGTAGTCTATCAGTTTGAGCACCTTCTTGTCTGCTGTTCGTATCATGCAGAAAGGTGTGTTGAGGACAAGATCACGGTCTTTAACCTCTTTCACATACGAGTGTGCATTGAAAGGGGAGAGCGGACGTATGCTGTGAACAAGCCCTCCGCGTATTCCGACGACCGTAACGAACGCTACGGCAAGAGCCTTCCCCGTGGTGATGATGAACCTCCAAAGTGCAGAGGTGTTTGTGGTGCTGCGATATTTTATCCTGCCGTAAGCCCATATCAAGAGAGCAATCATGACTATGGCAACCGAGGTAAGAAGCGGATTTTGCCACGCAAGGCGCAAGACGAGAAAGAACGGATTGTCTCCGCCGAACTCTTGAAAGACGGTGGACGTCATTCTTTTGCGAACAAAAGGAAAGTATCCGGCATCTCCCACATTGAGGATGACTGCAGCAATATTCGGTATCAGGAAGAGCCACTTGACCAGATGATAGGAGGTTTTGCTCTCTCTTACTCTGCCGGGGAAGTAGCCTAAAACGATGAAAGCAAACATATAGAGGCTGTTGATGTAGCCCATTGCCGCAATGTCGAATCGCTGTCCGCCGAGCCATGCAGTCCAGATTTCACCTGCCGAGAGATGCTCGTAAGATGAGAGGTTGTGGATATAAAATACCAGACGTCCTATGTTGAACATCAGCCACGAGAGTAGCAGATGGTAAAAAAATATCAGGTAGCTGTGTCCTGTAAATTTTGTCTTCATTTCGTTACGATGTACGCGTCAAATCAGTTAGGAATGTTCTGATTTTTCTCTTCGCTCGATGATGTAGTCGCACTGCTCTATCAAGGCGTCTATCCCTGCCTTTATCTCCATGAGCTTATCCACGACACTTTTACCGTCCGAAGGCTGTTTCTCAGAGAGTTTTCTCTTTGCAGCCTCCACTGTAAAGCCTTGTTCTTGCACAAGGTAATAGACTCTGTCCACCTGTTCCACATCTTTTTTATGGTAGTATCTGGTACCTTTTTTAGACTTTCGGGGGGATATCAGCTTGCACTTCTCCCAGTAGCGCAAAATGCTTTCGGTGATGCCGTACATCTGTGCCAACTCTCCTATGGTCATACATATCTTTGTACCACCATCTTCCTTCCAGTTGATATGTTGTTTTTTGCTACTGAACATCAGGTTTAGAGTCTTGTCTTTTTCTTCTCTGTGCAGCTTGCACGGAGCAAGAAAAGGAGCTTAGAGTCTTAATGCACAAAGATAGCTATTTTTTATTATCTGTATCCGGTTTTAGAGGATAGGAATGATACTTCTGTTTTGCCCTTTTCAAGAGGCTTTTTCTCCCGATTCAAAAGGGGCTTTTGGCGGAACTTTTATATAAAAACGAACTCTTGATTTTGCCCGATTTTCCCTCCCTCTCTGTCTTGATTTTCTCTTTGGAAAATTTTCGGCATCTGTTAAGTATTTGATTTTTAGATTTTTGCCGAAAATCTTAAATTCGGAAAAATTTTTTCTTCAGTCCGTTTGATGGGGCTTTTTCGCGTTAATATGGGTGAATTTTAACAGGGTGTTGTGTAAATAAATCCTAATCCTATTTTATGCTCGAAAACGGCAAAAAAGAGGAGAAAAACGGTAAAATGTTAATAGCCAGAACTATATGTGAAAATTCTAAACACGTTAATTGAATCCGGTAAACGTATTAAATGAAATCGGTAAACGTGTTCATTGAAAAATTAAATACGTTAAGCCGAAACAATATGCTTGTTTACCGTTTTTGCTTAACGGGTATCGGAAATTGTGTTAATAAATCGGGGCTGATTTAACAATTCGGTCGCGCTCTGAAAATACTATCTCTGATTAAAATAGAGAGTGATAAAAATAGGGTGTTTTAGGTGGTATGGAATATATAAAAATGGAGAGGGAAAAGGGGGTTAAAAAGGAATGGGAAAAAGAGCTTTTATCTTGCGAATTTCTTGTGAAGAGGAGAGTGAAGAATTAAATCCCTATTTCTTCTTTTTATTTCAGGAAATAATACGTAGCTTTGCGAGGAGATAGGGCAGAGACGTTTCCGTGTCTTTGTCTTCTTTGAATAGCTTATGTCTTATATTAATATTATTAAGTTTCAATGAAAAACCCAGATTGGAGCCAACTTACATTTGGTTATTATCCTACGGACTACAACGTAAGATGCGAGTACAAAGATGGTAAATGGGGAGAGCTACAACTTTCTCAGGATACTAACATCAACATCCACATGGCATCTTCGTGCTTGCACTATGGTCAGGAAGCATTTGAAGGTCTAAAAGCTTTCCGAGGCAAAGATGGTAAGATTCGTCTTTTCCGTCCGGAAGAGAATGCTCGCCGTTTGGCAGATTCTGCTCATGGTATCATGATGGCGGAGTTCCCGGTAGAAAAGTTTCTCGAAGCCGTTAAGATGGTAGTCAAAGCAAACGAACACTTTGTTCCGCCTTACGAAAGTGGGGCATCGCTTTATATCCGTCCGTTGCTTATCGGTGTAGGTCCTTTGGTAGGCGTGAAGCCTGCTTCGGAATATATGTTCTTGGTGTTCGTTACACCTGTTGGCCCGTACTTCAAAGATGGATTCAAGCCTACTCCAATGGCTATCATGCGTGGCTACGACCGTGCAGCTCCTCTTGGTACAGGTACTATCAAAGTGGGTGGAAACTATGCTGCCAGCCTTAAACCGGGTCATATTGCCCACGAAAAAGGCTACTCTGCGGTGCTATTCCTTGACGCTAAAGAGAAGAAGTATCTTGACGAATGCGGTCCGGCTAACTTCTTTGGAATCAAGAATAATACATACATTACTCCGGATTCTCCTTCTATCCTTCCTTCTATTACGAATAAGAGTCTTTGTCAAATCGCAGAAGATTTGGGTATGAAGGTTGAGCGTCGCCACATTCCGGTAGAAGAGCTCGAAACATTTGAGGAAGCCGGAGCTTGCGGTACTGCTGCAGTGATCTCTCCAATATTGAGAGTGGACGACCTTGACGAGAATAAGAGCTACGTCTTCTCTAAAGATGGCAAGGCCGGTCCTATATCCACAAAGATGTACGAAACCCTACGCGGTATCCAATATGGCGATGTAGAGGATAAGCATGGCTGGGTAACTATCATAGAATAAAACCACAAATACTACAAACAACAATGATAATAGGTATTCCAAAAGAAATAATGAGTGGCGAGCATCGCGTCTCTGCCACTCCCGATACCGTGCGCAAATTTGTGCAAGATGGTTTCCGTGTCCTTTTTGAAGCGGAAGCCGGAGAGGGTGCTCTCTATCACGATGAAGACTACAAGGCTGCAGGTGCTGAAATCCGTACGGATGTGAAGTCCATCTACAATGATGCAGATCTTATCTTGAAGGTGAAAGAGCCTCTTTTCAATAGCGCTCTCAACATTCATGAAGTGGACATGATGAAGGAAGGACAAGTGCTTATCACTTTTATCCACCCTGCATCTCCGGTGAACCACGATATGGTAAGAAATCTTGCAAAGCGCGGTGTTATTTCTATTACTCTTGATGGTATTCCTCGTATATCCAGAGCACAACAGCTCGATGCACTTACATCCATGAGTACATGTGCGGGTTACAAGGGTATTATCATGGCTGCGGACGATATGGTGAAGTTTATACCTCCTATCTTCTCTGCGGTTGGTTCTATGCCTCCTGCTAAAGCGTTGATCATCGGAGTAGGTGTAGCCGGTCTTCAAGCCCTTGCAACTGCTCGCCGTCTTGGAGCTACCACTTACGCTATGGATATCCGTCCTGCTGCTCGTGAACAGGCAACAAGTCTTGGAGCCAAGGTTATCGAAACTTCTGTTCCGGATGAACTCGGCGTTGGAGAAGGTGGATATGCGAAACATTTGCCTAACGAATGGTTGCTTAAAGAGAGAGAAGTGATCCGTGAAGCCATCAAGGATATGGATATTGTATTCTTGAGTGCTCTTGTACCGGGTAAGATAGCTCCGGTGCTTATTACCGAAGATATGGTCAAAGGCATGAAGCGTGGCTCTTGTATAGTGGACATCTCGATAGACCAAGGTGGTAACTGTGAGATCACACCTCCGGGTAAGAAAGAGATTAAACACGGAGTGATACTCAACGGTATCAAGAACATTCCGGGTATGATCCCTCAAGCCTCCACTTATATGTTCTCTGAGAACATGTATCAGATGGTAAAATATTTTGTTCCGGGAGGCAAGCTTAACCTCGATATGACGGATCAGGTGGTATCCAGTGCATTGGTAACCAATAACGGAGAGATACTTCACGTCGGAACTAAAGAAGCAATGGGTATTGCGTAATCATAAATTTTTTAGAGACCACTCGGAAAGTTCATCCTCAAAGGACGGGTTTGCGAGTGGTCTTTTTCTTTTTATAAAATCAGGATAATCAGATCACATTTATTATGAGTCCGCTTGTTCTTGTACTCCTCTTCGTAGTTTCTTCCATAGTGGGGTACCTTATCATTAGTAAGATTCCAAGTTTGCTGCATACGCCGCTTATGTCCGGCATGAATGCTCTATCGGGTATAACCATCTTGGGATCCATATCTGTTATTGTGGCATTAAGGGTACTTCCTGCCGGTTTTGGAGTAACATTGCTCTACATTATTGCATATTCGGCACTTATTCTTGCCACTATCAACATTGTGGGTGGTTTTGGTGTAACGGAAAGAATGTTGGGTTTCTTCAATAAAAAGAAAGGAGGGAAGGACGAATGAATCTCTCTCCATCAGTTGTAGTCATCCTTTCTATCGCTATCTCTCTTCTCGTTATCCTTGGTCTTGTCATGATGACAAAAGTAACCAAGGCACGGCTTGGCAACAGAGTGAGTGCGGTAGCCATGTTTTTGGCGGTACTGCTTACCGTTGCGCGTTTCAACTTTGCAGCACTCGTCCCCATTATTATCTGCATCCTTATCGGCTCTGTTGTCGGGATCTGGTTATCCAGAACAGTCAAGATGATACAGATGCCACAGCTTGTGGGTTTGCTCAATGGTATCGGAGGTTTGGCCTCCATGCTTGTAGGTGCTGTGGTGATGACCGGAGCAACCATTGCTTATGACCTTTCGGCATTGGAGCATCTGACCTTCGGAAATATCACATCCATGCTTGCCATCCTCATCGGTGCGCTTACGTTTACAGGCAGTTTGGTTGCTGCGGCAAAGCTTCATGGCGTATTTCCGGGAAGACCCATTGTGATACCGAGACACCGTTCCGCTCTTATGGGAGCAGCTACCATCATGGCTGTTTGCCTTGTTTGGAGTGCCATTGTGGGTGCTGATGTCTTGATCGGTTCATCTGCAATAGTCTGGATCATCATCGCTATTCTCAGTGCCGGACTCTTTGGGCACCTCTTCGCCATCCGTGTAGGTGGTGCGGATATGCCTATCACCATCTCACTGCTCAACTCTCTTTCCGGAGTGGCAGGCGGTATAGCCGGTATGGCATTGGGCGATCCTCTCCTTGTTATAGTCGGAGGTATCGTTGGAGCATCCGGTCTCTTCCTCACACAGATTATGTGTAGAGCGATGAACAGAAGCCTTATGAATATTCTTTTCCCGAAAGATACTCCTGCTCCGGTTGCTCAAAAGAAGCAGGCGGAACCTGTAAAAGCAGAAAAGCCACAAGCTGCTGCTCCTTCTTTGGGTACAATCGTTCAGAGTGCCAAGCGTGTTATCATCGTACCGGGTTACGGTATGGCTCTTGCGCAAGCACAGCAGCAGGTTGCGGCATTGGCAAATGCTTTGAGAGGTAGAGGTGCAGATGTTAAGTTTGCAATCCATCCGGTAGCCGGTCGTATGCCGGGACACATGAACGTCCTATTGGCCGAAGCAAACGTGGATTACGAAGAACTCTACGAAATGGAGCGTATCAATCCGGAGTTTGCCGCTACTGATCTTGTCATCGTAATCGGCGCAAACGATGTGATGAACCCTGCCGCTCGTGAAGCGGAAGGCACTCCTATCTATGGTATGCCTGTTCTTCTGGCCGACCAATCCAAGCACATCATCTTCTGTAACTACGACNGGAGTAGAGAATCCGTTGTACAGCAATAAAGAAAAGGTAACAATGCTTCTCGGTGATGCCAAAGAGAGCATCGCCAAGATTGATAAGGCTCTTAATGAATCGCTTGAGTCTGCTCCTGCGGAAGCTCCAAAGGCTGCGGCTCCATCTTTTGCTTCTGTATTACAGAGTGCCAAGCGTGTTATCATCGTACCGGGTTACGGTATGGCTCTTGCACAAGCACAGCAGCAGGTTGCGGCATTGGCAAATGCTTTGAGAGGTAGAGGTGCAGATGTTAAGTTTGCAATCCATCCGGTTGCCGGTCGTATGCCGGGACACATGAACGTCCTATTGGCAGAGGCAAATGTGGATTACGAAGAACTCTACGAAATGGAGCGTATCAATCCGGAGTTTGCCGCTACTGATCTTGTCATCGTAATCGGCGCAAACGATGTGGTGAACCCTGCCGCTCGTGAAGCGGAAGGCACTCCTATCTATGGTATGCCTGTTCTTCTGGCCGACCAATCCAAGCACATCATCTTCTGTAACTACGACNTGAACCCTGCCGCTCGTGAAGCGGAAGGCACTCCTATCTATGGTATGCCTGTTCTTCTGGCCGACCAATCCAAGCACATCATCTTCTGTAACTACGACCTCAAGCCGGGTTATGCCGGAGTAGAGAATCCGTTGTACAGCAATAAAGAAAAGGTAACAATGCTTCTCGGTGATGCCAAAGAGAGCATCGCCAAGATTGATAAGGCTCTTAATGANGGAGTAGAGAATCCGTTGTACAGCAATAAAGAAAAGGTAACAATGCTTCTCGGTGATGCCAAAGAGAGCATCGCCAAGATTGATAAGGCTCTTAATGAGGCAGTGGCAGACGCTCCGATAAATAGCAATTCCGGAACAGAGCTTTCTCTGTCTGCTCTTCTCAGCGATCTACAACGTGTCATCATCGTACCGGGTTACGGTATGGCTCTTGCACAAGCACAGCAGCAGGTGGCAATGTTGGCACAATCTCTGCGCAAGAAAGGTGCTGATGTCCGTTTTGCAATCCATCCGGTAGCCGGTCGTATGCCGGGACACATGAATGTCCTACTTGCTGAGGCAAACGTGGATTATGATGAACTCTACGAAATGGAGCGCATCAATCCGGACTTTGCCTCTACCGACCTTGTTATCGTAGTGGGAGCAAACGACGTGGTAAACCCTGCCGCTCGTGAAGCAGAAGGCACTCCGATCTATGGTATGCCTATTCTTCTTGCCGACCAGGCAAAGCGTATCATCTTCTGTAACTACGACCTCAAACCGGGTTATGCCGGAGTAGAGAATCCGCTTTACAGCAACAAAGAAAAAGTGCTTATGCTTCTCGGTGATGCTAAAGAGAGCATTGCTAAAATACAAGCAGAATTAGCTTAATCTCTCCAAAGAGAGAATAGATAGGTACGCCACTATATAAGCAACTATATAGTGGCGTTTTTTTTAGTGATAGACAAGTTAAAATGCGGAGGTGTTTTTTTTAAGAAAAATTTTGCGATATTTGATGTTGTAGGTAGTATTTAATGGTATTGAAAAAAGTTATGATTATTAATAGTGTTTCTGGATTTATTAGTGAGATAGAGAAGATAACGAAAGATGATAATGTTGTTGTTTTTTTCAGAGGGCATGGAGATAAGGCTTATGAGATGAAACCATCAATATTTCGTCCTATAAAAACGGGGTCTAATGATACTTTTGTTGGGAAGAAAAAAGAACACCTAATGTTTAGAGACTTTGTTGCTCGTTATGAAGCAGAATTTAGGGACTGCTTTTACACTATGGATTTTCTTGTGAAGATGCAGCACTATGATTTGCCAACAAGAACATTGGATTTGACTACAAATTGTCTAGTAGCTTTATATTTTGCTTGTTCAGGATCTCGTAATAGAAGAGGAGAAGTTATTGTTTTTAGTATTCCTGAGGATGCCATACGTCATTATGACAGTGATAAAGTTTCAGCTATCGCAAATTTGGTAAAGATTAATTCTATTGATATTGTTTGCCCTCGTCCTTATCAGGGGAAAAGTACAGACAAAAAATTTAGAGATACAGAAGACTACATAAAGAAGTTTAACACTTCTGGAGATATGAAACGGCTATTGCATGAGATACAAAGAGAGAAACCGTACTATCAGTCTATAATAGACCCGAATGATCTTCTGGACAATATTGTAACTGTAATGCCAAAACAAAACAATCAGAGAGTGAAAAATCAATCAGGAGCTTTTCTTTTGTTTGGACTTGGAAAGGATGGTAGTAGTGGGAACTATACTAAAGAAATACATCCTAAAATTCCTACCAAATGGATTTTGAAAGGAAAAGATAGTATCACAGGTGAAAGGATTTTTATACCCAAAAGTGCGAAAGAAAATATCTTAAAAGAACTTGCACAAATGGGTATTACAGAATCCTTTATATTTCCGGAAATGGATAAATACGCAAAGGAGCTAAAAGAGAAGTATTCTTAGCTTTTTGTGGAGTATTCAGCGCAATAGAACCACCGCTGTATGAAAAGTTCATACAGCGGTGGTTTTGTTTTATATTCACACTCCCCGAGAGCGAAGAGAAGCCATAGAAATAGACTTTAACAGGTTCGGATGTTTCACTGAATACATTTATATTTTACACTCAACGGATTAAGGTTTTGAAATCGAGGTGTGATTTGTAGAAATCAAACCTTGAAAAGTGCGGAGCAAGTTTTGAAGAAGGGAAATCGGGTCTTGATTTACGATACTGAATGGCTTTAAGGCAATTTGTATTACCGTTTAGAGCATCTTTTTATAGTGGATAGAGATAATTTTATCTACTAACGGATTAAAAAAATAGAGAGGAAAATGAGATTTGGAGATATGTTTGTTTTCTGCCTTTAAAGATGTGAAAAATAGTATATTCGGCATGAATAAAATATGTATATTCGCAGGGTGGTAATACGTTTGGTAAACAGTAAATGACATTGAAATGAGACGCAACTTACTTACCCTTTTTCTCTCTATTTGTGTGATGGGAATCTCCTATGCGCAGAACGGTGATACAATTACAATTTCAGGGAGAGCAACAGACTTTAATGGCAATCCGATTGACAGCTGCTTTGTTACTGTATTTTATCCGAACTTCTCTGTTGCCTATTCTGCATACACTGATAATGCAGGCTTTTACTCTATCCCCAATGTTGAGAAAGGAAAGTACATGGCAATCTATGCCATCCGACCCAATGAATATCCGAAGGAACTGAAAGTGGCAGAGAAAGATATGCGGCTGGAGTTTTGGGCTTGGAATGTTGTGGCAGATAAGGATTTGACAATCAATCCTCGGTATCATCGTCTCGAACTATATGGCACTACCGTTTTCAAATCAAACGGAGGTTATCCGAGTATGATTATTTATACTCGTCCGATGAGCTTGGGCAGACTGCTTTCTTACGGGCAGGATGTTTGGAGCGGTAAGGTGAAATCGGAAAAAGCAGAGGAGGTCGATCTTTCTGTCGAGCCTGACCAAATCGAGTTTAAGGTGTATGCGGATGATGTTCCGGTGGCTATACAGTCCGTACAGGCAGTAAGAGAATTTATAGGAGGTCCAAGGCAAATGGCTTATTTGATCTATATCGACTTACCTAAGAAACAAGCCGGGAAATATTCTATCTTTCGTGTAGAGGCATTTAACAAGGCTTATGGCGGAGAAAAAGGAGAGAATATCTACTTCTACGAAATACCTGATTATAAAACAAAACCGGTGTCTAACCCTTGATGTCAGCCATAAGGAAAATAAAAAGAGCCGTTGGTAGGCTCTAAACCTAAACATAGACTATTTATGATAAACTATCTCAACGAGGCAGATATTGCCGTAACCGTCTGCGATAAAGACGGCATCATCATAGAGATGAACGAGCAAAGCAAAAAGGTGAATCAGAAATCGGGACAGAATTTGATCGGGAGCAATGTACTGGATTGCCACCCTGAACCGGCGCGTTCCATGCTAAAAGAGATGATGGAAAAGCAGACTAAGAATGCCTACACAATAGAGAAAAACGGGGTGAAGAAGCTCATCTACCAAATCCCTTGGTACGAAGAGGGGAGTTATATGGGCTTTGTGGAGCTTTCTATGATCATTCCGTTTGAGATGCCTCACAAGATAAGAGTCCCGAAAACGGAGTAGCGACCATCATAGCAGAAGGAGTATTCCGCAAACGATACCGACACTGAGCAGTGTAACGACAGAGACTACCCGACAGCCTCTGATGAGATCTGCGTGAGTGATGTCCCGTTCGATCTCTCCTATGTATGGTTTCTCCACCAACTTCCCATGGTAGACATTGGGACCCCCGAAACGGCAACCTAAAAGTCCTGCCATGGCAGACTCCGGGTATCCGCTGTTGGGGCTGGAGTGCGCACGTGCATACCTCCGGATGTGATGCCATACCTGCCGGGAGGGGTGAAGCATCCAGATGAGTATTGCAGTGATTCGGGCAGGGAGATAGTTTGCCCAATCGTCCAGGATTTTGGCAGCAAAGTAGCCGAACTCTCCGTATCTCTCGTTCTTGTATCCTATCATGGAGTCCAGCGTATTTATCATTTTATATCCCATCATAAGCGGAACGCCCCCAATGGCATAGAAGAAGAGGGGAGCGACGACACCATCCGAGAGATTTTCTGCCAGTGTCTCCAGTGTGGCTGTGCGTATCTGATTGAACAAGAGGTTGCTTGTGTCTCGTCCTACAATATAGCCCACTCTGTGCCGTGCCCCCGTAAGATCGTCTATTTGGACAAAGTGCTCTACGGCAAGAGCCTCTTTCACAAGCTGCCTTGCACTTAGTCCGTAGAAAATAAAGATCGCTTCAAAGATGCCTTTGAACAGGGGATAAGGAGAGAGGAGATAGGTTGCCAGCCAAAAGACTCCGATAACCAACCCAACCAAAAACAGCGATAACAGCGTCCCTTTGAGCCTGCGATGAGAACCTCTGTTCAGTATCTTTTCTCCGAAAGCAATAAGGTTTCCGAAGAGCCGGATAGGGTGTGGGAGTGAGTAAGGATCACCTATAAGAGCATCTATGCTCCAGCCTAAAAGAAGAGGTGCTACGGAATAGATCATGAAATGAGGGCGGTTGCCGTTTTAGATGGAAGTCTGTGAGAGATAGTCCTGAAGAGCTTCGAGCAGTCTGCGGTTGGCTTCCGGACCTTGCACCGATACTCTGAAATGTTGAGGGGAGAGCCCTCTGAAGTTGTCGGCATTGCGGATAAGGATGCCGTGCTGCTCTATCAGGTACGACTTCAAGCTCTTTGCATCCCTATTGGGAAGCCGTGCCAGAAAAAAGTTGGAAGAGGTGGGGGAGATCGTCAGCCGGTTTATCTCGTTCAGAAGTTCACCTCTGAAGAGCAGGCACTCTGCTATCAGCTCTTCCGATGGAGGGAGCAGCTCCTCGTAATGTTCCATGATGTAAGATCCTGCTTCCTGCGCCAAAGCATTGACCGACCAGGGCATACGCATGGATGAGACCTGCTCGGCTATCTCTTCGGATGCAACGATGTAGCCCAAGCGAAGCCCCGGAATGGCGAATGTCTTGGTCAGAGAATGGATGGTGATAAGGTTGGGATAACGGCTGTGAAGGCTATCTATCCGAATGGGAGTGTGAGAAAGTTCGGAGTAGGCGGTATCTACCACGACAAGCGTATCGGGACACTGTTCCAATATATCGGTAAGGATGTCGGTGGAAATAATATAGCCGTCCGGATTGTTCGGATAAGCCATCCAAAGCATATCGTATGGCTTCACCTTTCTGGCTGTAATCTCCGGATATGTGAGGTAGGAGATCCGATGTCCGAAACGAGAGCAGGCATCTTCGTACTCGGCAAAAGAGGGGATGGCAACCATGCTTTTTGCCCCTTTGTAAGCCTGAGCCGTGATGTAGAATGCTTCTGTGGAGCCGTTGGTTACGACTATCGAGTTCTCCTTTTGCTGCTGTTTTCTGGCAAGCAGAGAGGTAAGCCTTGAAGCATTGGGATCGGGATAGTTTTTTATTCGGGGTAGCACTTCTCCGATGTGAGCGATGATAGCGTCCGAATGATTGCGATAGGGGATATTTGAACTAAAGTCCAACAGACCCTCCCGACCGAATAGATGTGAGTCGTCTCCGTGTCCGTTGATCATTCCTGCTTCATTGTTTGGTAGATATAGTCCATATCCACGTGGGTTCGTATGAGGTCTGCAAGGGCATTGAAACCCTTTTCTTTCTTTGCTTTGTAGTCTATGTCGGTGTGGAAGTTGGGATCTATTTCCTGTATGATACGGTTGATCACCGAAGCATTATCCAGGATGCCGTGAAGATATGTGCCCCATGTGCGAGAGTTCAGAATATAGCCATCCTCTTCATTGTGGCTCGTTCGGAGGAGAGGTTTGTCCGTTTTCGTTACACCCATGTGTATCTCATAACCCGTTCCGTGAATGGATTCGTTCATGAACGAGAACGTACAGCTCTTGGTGCTTTTCTCCGTACTTATAATAGTATCTACGGGAAGAATGCCCAAGCCGTTGGTGTATTCCTGATCGCCCTCAATATGGTGAGGATCTTGAATGCTCCTGCCCATCATCTGGTATCCACCGCATATACCATAGAGAGATTTGCCTGCTTTGTGATGCTTCAATATCACTTCCGCCATGCCGTTTTCGTGCATACGTTCCAAGTCTGCAATGGTATTTTTTGAACCGGGAATGATGATGATGTCCGCTTTGGCTATCTCCATGGGGTCTTCGGAGAAGTAAAGGTTGATTTCGGGTATCTGCGAGAGCATATCGAAGTCGGTAAAGTTGGAGAAGAGTTTGTGCCGAACCACCCCGATATTGATTTTCCCCTCCTTCGATTTGGTCTGCAAACGTTCCAGAACAACGCTGTCTTCCTGCTCGATGTATATCTCCGGGGCGTAAGGCAAAACACCTACAACGGGTATGCCAGTAAGCTCTTTGATGATCTTTTTCCCCTCATCGAATAGAGAGATATCGCCTCTGAACTTGTTGATGATAACGCCCTTTATGCAGGCTCTCTCTTCCGGAGGCAGAAGCATGATACTGCCATAAACACTTGCAAACACCCCTCCCCGGTCTATGTCCGTTACAAGGTAAGTGGCTGCCCGGGTTGCCACGGCAACTCGCATATTGACGATGTCTTTATCTTTCAGGTTGAGCTCGGAGATACTCCCTGCTCCCTCTATCACGATGGGGTTATGCTTCTGCTCCAATTTGTGATAAGCCGTGAGAACACGCTCGAAAAGATCTTGACGGAAGTTGCCTCGAAAGTAGCTCTTTGCCGTAGCATTGCCGCATGGTTTTCCATTAACAATCACCTGCGAAGTGAGATTGCCGCTCGGCTTGAGGAGTATCGGATTCATCTCCACCGAGCATGCCAGTCCGCACGCTTCTGCTTGTGCTGCCTGCGCACGCCCTATCTCCAAACCATCCGGCGTGGCATAGCTGTTCAGAGACATGTTTTGTGCTTTGAACGGAGCAGGCAAGTAGCCATCCTGTAAGAATACACGACAGAAACCGGCATTTACAACCGACTTCCCGACATCAGAACCTGTTCCGACAAACATAATGGGGCGCAACTTATCCATCTTTCTCTTTCTCTTCTTTCTGTTATGCAGGGCATAAAGATATAGAAAAGGCAGAAAATAGCCATTTCAACAGAAAAAAATGAAGAAAAATGGGCGAAACATTTGGAGATTCAAAAAAAAGATCTACCTTTGCAAGCGAATCACGATCAAGTGATGGTGCCATAGCTCAGTTGGTAGAGCAAAGGACTGAAAATCCTTGTGTCCCCGGTTCGATTCCTGGTGGCACCACTTTGAAGAAAAGCAAAACGACGTAAACTCCTGATTTCTAAGCGAAGTCGGGAGTTTTTATTTTTCCCACTTACGCAAAATATAGCAGAATATTACCGATTTTGGTGGAGCAAAAGGTGGAGCAAAAACAGCAGAATGAAATCTCCACCGAAAAAGTTTCTTTACCACTGATATGCAGTGATTTGCGTGTCGATAACTCGTGAGTGATTTCCGAATTTTGTATCAACTAAAAACGTATCGAAATGAGAAGGATTTCATTCAATGTGCTCTTCTTTATCAAGAAGACAAAACTGCTCAAAAACGGAGAAGCCTCGGTTTGCATGAGAATTACCGTTGATGGACAACGTGTCGAAACTAATATCCGAAAAAGTGTCGATCCGAGTTCTTGGAACCAAGCCAAAGAGTGTGTACGTGGTAAAAGTCGTAAAGCCAACGAATTGAATAGCTACATAGAAGAAGCAAAAATCAAGTTACACTCTATCTTTACCGAGTTAGAAGAACAAGGGAGCACAATAAGCGCTCGTATTCTTCAAGAAAAATTCTTCGGCTTAGATATTCTGAAAGAACAACCCAAAACTCTCCTTGCTACGATACAGGAACATAATGATCAATGTCGAGCTCTTATAGGTAAGGATTATACTTTGATTACTGTTCGGCGTTATGAAACGTGCAAACGTTACTTGGCAGAATTGATCCAAAGGAGATACAATAAAGATGATCTTCTATTGACTGAAATCAATGGAGAGTTTGTTCGTGCCTTTGAATTTTATCTGAAGACAGAGAAGGAATGCAAACAAAACACGGTTATCCGCTACATGAAATGTCTGAAAAAGATAACCAACCTTGCACTTGCCAACGAATGGATTACAAAAGACCCTTTTATCGGAATAAAATTCCATGAGAAAGAGGTTATCCGAGAGTTTCTTACACTGGAAGAGCTGAAAACTATTTACCAAAAAGAATTTACCGTAGAACGAATTGTACTTGTCCGTGACATCTTTATTTTCGCAGCCTTTACCGGACTTGCCTTTATTGATGTGCAACAATTATCTCCCGAACATCTTGTGCGAGATGATAACGGAAACCTTTGGATTCGTAAACCTCGACAAAAAACCAAAAATATGTGCAATATTCCCTTGTTGGATATACCACAGGAAATATTAAAGAAGTATGAGAACCATCCATTCTGTCACAAGAAGGGAACACTTCTTCCTGTACCCTGTAATCAGAAGATGAACAGTTATCTGAAAGAAATAGCCGACTTATGTAACATTCAGAAGAAATTAACCACGCATACCGCAAGACATAGCTATGCTACCTCTGTTTGTTTGGCAAATGGTGTTAGCATTGAGAATGTGGCGAAAATGCTCGGTCACTCCAACATCAAAATGACGCAACATTATGCCAAAGTCCTTGATAGAAGTATAATGAAAGATATGAGAAATGTTGCCCTTGCTTTATCCAAGAAATCACTTTCTTGAGCCATTTGGAGAAAAAGCGAAACGCAATTTGATGTACTGGAGGAATAGCTGGTGTTGCTATATCCTATCTTTGTTGCAATTCCCGAAATAGAACACTCATAGAAAGAGGGGAGAATTAACGTCTCTACTCTGTAAATAAAAGCTCCTAAGCTTTCGCTCGAAAGCTTAGGAGTAATCAAGAAAAAGCTTAGGTGCTTCGGAGAGTAAATTAAAGACAATTCGTTTGAATCCCAAAAGAGACTGTATGGAGCTTTTTTTACTCAATTCTTTGGGCTTTTCTTTTGAGTAGTCTATCTTTGCGAATAGTAGCCATTACGGCTACTATTAAAGAATAAGGAAATGGCAGAAAAAGTATTCTCTTATGGTGATTTTATCAGGCAGGTCTTGTCGGTGGGGCGAATTTCGTTTACCATTGAGGAGGTGATGAAGCAAAACGGATATGGCAGGAAAATCGCACAGGTATCCTTATCCCGTTTGGCAAGCAAGGGAGAGATTGCACTTATAAGACGAGGCTTTTATGTGATTATTACCCCGGAGTTTTCCCTGCAAAAAAACGTTCCGCCTCTTATGTATATCGATGATTTGATGAAATACATAGAAAGAGATTATTACGTCTCTCTTCTGTCGGCTGCCGCACTTCACGGGGCTGCCCATCAGCAACCGATGCGTTTTTTTGTTACTACAGGTATGCCTCCTGTCAGAAACATAGAGAATGACAGGTTGCATATCGCTTTCAACATAAGGAAAGAGTGGGATAATTCTTGTGTTACACAGATGAAGACCCGAACGGGATATGTGAATGTGTCCACTCCGGAGGCGACAATGCTTGACCTTGTGGAAAAACAGCGCACTTTCGGACTGGCACGGATTGTCGGCATCATCGATGAATTGTCTGAATGTATCGGTAAATCCTCTTTGAGAAACACCGCAACCTATTATCCTACGGCTATCATACAGCGTTTGGGCTACATCTTTGAGAGGATGCTGGGAAAAGCAGACCTGACCAAGGGTCTGGCTTCCGTCCTTGCCAAACGGACGGCATATCCCCAATATCTTTCTCTTTCGGCGGAAAAGCACGGCACATTGGACACCAAATGGAAAGTTATTGTAAATGATGAAATAGCAACAGACATATCATGATACCTCAACGATATATCCTCGGATGGAAATCCGTAGCAAAAGTAACAGCAGAAAGAAAACAAAATAGGTAATGGATAAGATAAAGAATTTGCTTAATCAAGTGTCAATTATCAGTAATAAAAATGCTGAAATATTAGATGCAACAGGAGGTCGATTTAATATGTTTCGTGTCTGTGGTGTAAATCATTACGAAAAGACACATTCGGCAATTATCGCAGAATTTTTAAATCCTAATGGAACACATGGATTAAAATCACAACTCCTTGAATGTTTTATAGAAACATTGGGGAATAACTTTTCAATCCAAGGTTTCAACTGTGAAAATGCGAAAGTTTATACAGAATTTTCAATTGATGAATATGGTCGAATTGATATTCTGATAGAAGACAAACAAAGGCAAAAGGTTATTATTATCGAGAATAAAATATACGCAAATGACCAATGGGAACAACTAAAAAGATACAACAAATATGCTGAAGGTGAATATCAAAAAGGGAATTATCAGATATTGTACTTGACTCTTTGGGGTAATGAAGCATCCGAACAAAGTGGAAGTGGAGTTCCCTATTTAACAATTTCATACAAAGAGACCATAATAAATTGGCTTGAAAAATGTGTTGCAATTGCTTCGCGTTTTCCCATTGTACGAGAAACCATTGTTCAATATATCAATCATCTGAAAGAACTAACAAATCAAGATATGGATAACAGAAATAAAGAGGAGATAACAGAGATACTGTCAAAAATAGAAAATCTGAAAGCTGCACGAATAATTTATCATAACTATTTGGCAACTTTTGATGCTATCATAAAGAGGCACTTTAATCCTAAGATGGAAGAATTTGCAGAACAAAAAGGATTAGAATATCATTATGAGAAGAGCGAAGAGTACTATGTGAGGTTTTATTTTACAAATCCTCTCTGGCAAGGAAAATACTGGATAGGGTTTACTTTTGGAGGAGGTCGTTATTATTATGGATTAGCCAATAATCCAAAAGATTATAACCTTTCAGTTGAGAAAAGAAAGAGTCTTCACAAGCAATTGAATAAATTGGGTATTCATTCTGGCAAAGAAAGTGAATGGTGGCCATTCTATGAATACATACCCAACTTGACTATTGATATTTGGGAAAGTGATATTATTAAAAGTGACAAATTCCTATATGACTGTGAAAGAAAAATAGGAAATATATTAAAAGTAATGAATGAAATAGAACTGTAAAAAAGAAACCCCAAGTCGTCTAGTATAAGGTGAAGAAAAGCTGGGATTAAAAGACAGAACTAAAAACATATGACCATAGAATTTTGTGCTACTGACAAAACAACAACAAAATGGTTGTGACAAAATTAGAATTGACAATGATACTTCTCCCTGTTGTATTCATGGTTCACGAATACGAAGAGATTATCATGTTCAAGCATTGGCTTAACAGAAATAGGGATGAATTGAAAAGGCGGTTTCCGAAATTCGATCGGTTTCTTGCTCGTAGGGGATTTTTTGATTATTCCACAGCCACATTTGCCGTTGGGACTGCCCACGAGTTCTTGTTGATTTCCCTCATTTCTTTCTGTGCCGTATGGCAAGGAGCGTATCAATTGTGGTTTGCTGCATTTGCAGGGCATTCCGTTCATCTTTTGGCGCATATCGCACAATGGGTGATATACCGAAAATATGTGCCTGTCATCATTACCACAATCTTGACATTACCTTATTGCATCTATGGTTTTGCTGAATTTTCAAAGGCATCTATTCTATCTCCTTTGCAGATGTTGTCGGGATTATCCTTACGATGCTTAGCCTGCTCTCCGCATTTTTCTTTATGGGCATGTTTCAGCGGTGGCAGGATAAACATTGAGAGCGTATTATCAATCATAAAATAACGGAAAGACATGCCCCGGTTACCAATCCATAAAAGTTCACAACTCTCAGATTTCGGAGTCTATCTGAAGACTGTCGCCTCTCGGACATCGGCACCTTCAGAAACATACGCCTTCTCTCATACCGATGATTATTATTTATTTGGTTTTATTGAGGAAGGACAATGCCGTCTGAATATTGATTTCAAGGAATACACTTTCGGGAAAGAAAGTATGGCTATCATTTGTCCCGGACAGGCGCATCGTATCATCGACGCTTCCAATCTTTCTGCAAAATTTCTGATTATCGACTCGGTATTGGTAGATAAGGAGGAAAAACGAACGCTTGAGCGATACGGTCGCCCCAAAATACAACTATCCGACATCTCGGAACATAAACAATTGTTATCGCTTCTTGACCGTAAACTAAGTTGCATGGAAAGTTCATCTGTAAAAGCAGTCGTTCAGCGATTAACTACCGTTATCGTGGGAATGGTCGTGGAGGACGTTGCGGAGCGACAAAAGGCTCAATCCGAATTACAGGGCACAATGAACAGATATAAGGAAATCGTATGGAATTTTCGGGATTTGCTGGAAAGCAATATCCGAACCCACCGCGCACCTTCATTCTATGCAGGATGTCTGAATATCACTGTCGCTTATTTGAATGAAGCGGTGAATGCAGTTCTTGGGACAAGCGTGAGCCGCCATATTCAAGATGAAACTATTTTATTGGCTAAACGTCAATTAGTCTATACTACAGACACTGTCAAAGAGATTGCGCATAGTTTGGGCTTTGACGATTACTCCTACTTCACACGGCTGTTTACCAAGGTTGTAGGAGTCTCTCCCACACTTTTTAGAAGAACTTACCACGAATAGTGCTATTATCACTGTTGTCCGTCTATTGTGGCAGCCTGTATCCCACCGTACCTTTGCAGCAAATTTTATTTACTCACAAAGCTACGAATTACAAGAATGAACAATGCTGTGAATATTCTGCAAGCAGGAAGTATGATGAAAGCCCTGGCAAAGTTAGGGATACCTATTGTCGTCGCAATGCTGATTATGGCAATATACAATGTGGTGGATACTTTCTGGATCGCACGTCTTGGAACTCTTCCTGTCGCCGCCGTATCGGTCGTTTTTCCCATATCGCTGCTGTTTCTCGGAATAGGTTTGATGTTCGGTGTCGGAGGCGGAGTTTATATTTCCCGTCTGTTGGGGGCGAAAAAGATTGTAAAGGCAGGTCGGGTCGCTTCCGTTTCAGTAATTACTTCCGTAATATTGGCTACTCTTATTGCCCTTGTGTGCAATGCATTCCTGCCAGGCATTCTGCTTTTCATGGGAGCGAACGAGGGGATGATGAACTTGGCAGAAGCATACGGAAGACTGTTCATTATCAGCTGCGTCATCGGGACGTTGAATGTGTCGATGTCCAACATCATCGTTTCGCAGGGTGCATCGAAAACGTCTGCATCGGCAATGATTATAGGCTCTATCGTCAATGTTGCATTAGACCCTTTATTTATCTATACTTTCAGTTGGGGCGTAGAAGGTGCTGCATGGGCAACCATTCTTTCAAGAATCATTACGACAGCTATTTACATCCGCTTCCTTACGGAAGCAAAGGTAAAAGTATCATTTGCCTTGTTCGCTCCCACGATAAAAATGTATGTGGAGATTATCAAGATAGGCGTTTCAATGCTCTTTCTTCAACTACTCCAAACCCTTTCCATCAGTTTGTTGCAGAAAGCCGCTGTGAAATACGGTTCGGAGGCTGTTGCTGCTGTGGGAATAGTCTTGAAAATCGTCACATTGGGAACAAATGTGGTTTTTGGATTCGTCAAAGGACTCCAACCTATGGCAGGCTATAACTACGGAGCGGGTAATTCCCAGCGACTAAAGGAGGCTATACGTTGCTCCATAATACTCACCACCTCGTTTTGTGTACTTTGGAGTATTCTTATAGTCGTTTTTACCGCTCCTATCATCAGTTGTTTTGGCAAAGACGAAACAATGCAAGAAATAGCAAGAATTGCGCTTAGAGCCAATACGATTATGTTTTTCACTTTCGGTTTCCAGTTTGTGTATTCCACACTATATATGGCAATCGGAAGGGCGAGGCAGAGCCTTCTGCTCAATATCGGACGACAAGGACTCTTTTTTATCCCCACCATATTGCTGCTTCCATCGTATTGGGGATTGAACGGAGTACTCTATGCCCAGCCTGTCGCCGATGTCTTTGCAACCTTGATGACGCTGCTCTTTGCCGTCCGAATTCACAGGGAGATAGGTCATAAATCACGTCTCATAACAGAGAAAATGTAATGTTGAACTTAGAGGATATGATTATGCTAAGACTTACTCAAACGGAAGACTTTAAGACGATAAATTCGTCTTGCTATACAAAAGAACAAGTACAAAAAGCGTCGGAGAACTTTATGAAGAGAATCATTGCTCTATGTGATGCTGAAGACGATGCCATCTCTTTGTTCCGTATTCTCCGCTATACTCGTTTTCGTTTACAAACTTTGCAAGCGGTGTATCTGATGAACGGAGAGGGGAAAAAATGTATCGGAGCTGCTCTTTGTCATTGACACGGAGCTGGAATTATTGAAGATGCGAATGCAGGGGCTTCTTCCTGCTTTGCCCGTCAAGTCTGCCAAGAAACTCCGTTGGACAGGCAAAGCGACAGATTTAGTTGAACTCCTTTATGCTTTCGACACCTGCGATTGTATTAACAACGGAGAAATAGGTGTGGAGGAGTTGGCAGATGCTCTTTCCGAAATCTTCGGAGTGGAGATAAAGAACTGCTACAACGTATATATGAACATGAAACGTCGCAAGGATGACAGCCGCACCTACTTTCTCGATGAACTTCGTGAGAAGCTCAATAAACGTATGGTAGAGAGCGACCTGAAAGGCGGAAAATTCAAGAAACGGTAATCGCATGCAAAAGGTTAATAAGGCTTCCTAAGAGACCTTTGAAAAATAAGGAGATGTAGGCAAGAGGCATTCTTCGGATAAAAGGAGTGAAGAATTTGGGAGGAGGCAAGGGGGATAAAAGGGCTTGTAAATCACCCTTGCGGAGCTACAAGAACGAGCTCCGCAAGGGTAATTATGTCTTATCCTACACACGAGGACATAATTATCTCCGGTGTTCTGTATAGGTTAAAGGCGATGCTCTCAAGAATGTTTTGGGTATGGGTCTTTGCAAGCCCCCGGTAGTGACATCGTCCGCCATGAAACCACCGACGAATACTGCCAAAGGTGCGTTCGATGGTAGTCCGTATCGGACTGATTGCTTTGTTTCGCTGCTTCTCTTGCTCGGTCAATGCCCTGTTGCGTTGTGCCTTGTGCATAATGCCATCTTGAAGGTGATGTGTTTGCAGGTACGAACGATTTTCTCGAGAAGCATATCCTTTGTCCGCCAGGATGGCTGTGCCTTGTGGAATGTTTATACTCTCCAATAGCGGAATAAGCTCCTTCGTATCACTGCGGTTCGCTGCAGTCGTTATCACCCTTTGAACAATGCCTTGAACATTGGTCAAACAATGCTTTTTGTATCCATAGTGATAACACTTTTGTTTGTACACCCAACGTGCTTCTGCATCCGTCCCTTTACGCTGACGGACAAGCTGTTTTTGATAATCCTCCTCCGCCTCTTTTTCCTGCTCGCTCCGATTGTCTTCCCTGTCGTCTGCGACTTCAATCGTAATGCTTCCATTGGGTTTATATGGCGTCTGCACAAGGCTTGCATCGACAAGCACCCCTTCCCTTATCGAAATGTGATGCAGGGAAAGTTGCTTATTAAACTGCACCAACAGTTTGTCCATCAGGCCCAGCTCGGTCAGTGCCGAACGAAATCGACTGATGGTGCTTGATTGAGGAAGTCGTTTTGTGCCTTGCGATAACGCTTTGAAAGGAGTGCGTCTGCAAATGTTACATGCTCATCGGTGTTCTTGGATTGGTATGCCATGGGAAGAATATTATTCTGGTTTTAATACTCAAACATGATAAATAACACCCTATTATACAGCAAATTAACAGGTAAAAAGCAGGCCAATTTCCGTGCAAAGGGCTCCCTAAAGTAAAAGGGAAGCCTGATTTTTTTTCATTAAGGAATAACAATACACAGTAAAAGGCTATTGTCGATGTTGCCATTTCTCTTGAAATTCACGAGTCAGTTGCACGATTTCACCTCCGATTATTGCTAATTCAAGTGTCAGTTTCTCCAACTTTGCGAGCATGGCAAAGGCTTTCTTCTCTGTAAAGTTGCTCTTCATTGCAACTACTGTCTGGTTGTAATTGACTCCCACACTGCGGAATTGTCCATACAAAGTCGTCAGCTTTTGATAATAGTCAAGCAACGAACGATCCACTTTTATCACCCGAAAAGTCTCATTAAAGATTCTTGCCTTGATGAATAGTGACAGACTTGGTACACCGCTTTCCTCTTTCATCGTGAGGAAATGAGCGTATTCCGTCGGTGTGAAATTGACCGAGACACGCTTTTCTGTCTTTTCTTTGGAGCGTGCGCTCCGAATTTTCTTCATTTTCATTTCTTACTTTGGATTTTAGTGTTTCACGGCATAAGCAGTATTCAAAACATGACATTTTCTCTTTCAAGAAAAACGACTTCGGAGTTCTTCAGCTCTCTCGGGGAGCAAGGGTTTTATGCTGCAAAAACGGAGTCGTGCTGCATAAAACATACCTTGCTATTTGCACGGACGCAAATAAATCCTCCCAGAAAGACGGTGCTTTATCTTCTTGAAATGTATATTTTCAGAGCCATGAAATACCGACTTATCGCTCGCTGCAAAGTTACTATCTCTTGTATCCAAAGCCATTGAGTGAAACGAAGCCACAAATAACCAAATCAAAGCCACAAGTACGCACTAAAGAAAATCACGCTGATTACAGCATCACCGAGCCATATATTTGCACTGTCGAATATGTTGGTAATGGTATGTGTCTTCGATAACATCATTTTTCGATGAGCGATATAGGCGAGGGTGTATATCAGAGAGCATATCCTTGATTCTTTCACTCGAACGTGGGAATGTGCGAAAGCAGATGCAATCGAACGATTGTATTGATGGACACCAATGAACATCTCCACAAAAAGGGTGATAGCGGACGTATTCATCTTCATTGATAAATGTATTGGCAACGAACTGAACAGTGAATTGTATAAAATAAAATTAAGTAAGTATGACAGAGAATCAAAACGGCAAGGTAGATCCCGTTACCATCCGAGAACTTATTTCACAGGGTATTCCCATGAAAAGAAAAGAGAGTGAGATGAAACGCTTTCAATCAGAAGAGCAGTGTGTTGAATCGGAACGTCCAAATGACGAGCCAATGTCAAAGGATTTTTCAAGAGTCCCAAGAAGAGAAAGGAGAAAGTCCGACAAGGGCGATTATGAGTCGATTTTCATCTGCCGTAACACTTTGAAAAATCGCAAGACTATCTATATTGCCAAAGAGTTGCAAGATACATTGGCGGAGATAGTCATGTCGATGAGGAATAGAGATATGACCATCGGCATCTATGTGGAAAACATCATCCTGCATCATCTTGAAACCTACAAGGATGAAATCAATAGATTGGCAGAGATGAAATTCAAGAAGCTATTGTAAGTCGCCTTTCGCCAACATCCTGCTACTCTTCAATAATGACCAATCGGATGTTTTGATTTTATGCGGATTCTAGAGAAGAGGGAGTTGAGTTTCCATTTTTCTTTTTCTCTGCCCTCGCGTTATCGACATTTTTGCGTATTTCCGTCGGGTCGGTCGTTTTCGTTTCGAGGCAATAAAGAGGTAGGAGTCAAGGGCAATAAGGTTTAGGGCAAGATACGGCCTGTAATAAAATGGAAGTGTGGAGATTGTTGCCCTAACGGCTTGTCTGTCGCTTGAGCTTGTTGCCCGCAGTTCTCCGAAACTACCTTTGCCGAAGAAAACGAGAATGAATGAACCGATACGAAAACATAAATCTGAACTTAGAGGATAACGTCGAAGAGGATAGAGCAAAAAAGCGCAGTCTTCACATGTAAGATGACTGTGACAATGTGAATATATGGCAAAAGCTATAAAATATTTTTACATAAACGGCTTTTGGGGAAGAAAAACAGAGAAAGTTTCGTCTTTCTCTATAGGTAGGACTACCTTTGCAATAGGCTTTAAATTACAAAAAATATCGTATCCCATCTGTAGAATATATGTAGCTAAATCATCCCTCTGTATTTGGTAAATCTAAGAAAAATACCGAATCGTTTGGGAGAGTACAAAAAAATAAAATATATTTCATCAGGTGGTATTGATTAGAGTAAAAACAGACATGAAATAGATGAATAACTCTATGTAAAATACATCTAACCAAAGAAGATATCTCATTTATGGAATCAATGATAAGACCTATGTAAAGATTGTCAACTTTACTTCCAAGTCATTTGAATATAAACTTGGAAGAAAATCATTAGTAGTCAATAATTATTACACTTTCTCTAAGTTTTCCAATTTTATCACTCTGCTGAGGACTAGTTTTTAAATCCCGAGCTTTTCTTATTTCACGGACTTTAAATCCACAAGATTCCGCTATATCAGCAATGATGTAATCAACTGGGATTTCAACTCCATAATAAGCGGAATTAGCCACATTGAAATATATGACTCCACCTTTGTGCATCTTTTTGGCAAATTCTGAAAATAAAAATTGTATATCTTCAAAATAGGCGCATATCATATTAGTGATATCTGAATTCCATGTGTTTAATTCTTTATTTGACATCTCTAAAAGGCTATTTCTAAGCCTTTCATTTTCTATCGGATGTGTTTTATCATAAGGTATTTGAACATGAGAACGCAATGTGTGTTTACGCAATTCACGAAGTTCTTCATGAGAGTTGATTAGTTGTAAAACTTTTAGCTCTAACATATAAATATCCGTGTAATCTCTAGAATTGAGATATGGAGGTGATGTTATAATTAGGTCTACTTTCCCATCGGGCACTTGGTCTATATGCTTTCTAACATCGCCTAAATAGCATATCTCAGAATTATGTACAGATGGATTCTGTTTGGATATAATTCTAATATCTTCTGCAAAAATTGAATTTAATTTGTCTAGAAAAAAATTATGAATCTCTTTTCTACTAAAGATTCTAGTTTCCCATCCTTTCTTGTACGACAAGCACTTACCATTACGAAACATATTGCTTGCTTGAATGATGATTGAAGCCAATGCGATTGTAAATAAATTCTTATAATCATCATTGTCAACAATCGTTCTAATGGCATGTCTTATATCAAGGATACCATCTATAGCAGGGGCGTGAAAATTCCATTTCTTACTCTGATCCCTTTTTACAATCGTATCACCAAAAGGTAATGATTCTATTCTGCGTATATTCCGGTTTGTATAGGATAGTTTCTTTGTTACAGCCTTAACATAATGTTCAAAGGTGTCCACATTATACTTTCTAACTAATTTGACTATTGATAGGAGATGCATGAAAGGACTGACCTCAAATGAATAGCACTTTATGCCGTGGTTCTGCAGTTCTACAGGAGTTGTTCCGCTACCACAGAAGGGTTCTAATGCGCAGGTTGGTACGAAAGGTAATTCTCCTAAGATGTCTTCAATGAATTCTTTAGAATATCCTTCTACAAAAGGATACCACCGATGTACAAAAACATTCTTGTTTTTGTCAAATTGCATAACTGAATGGTATTTTTCTGTGCAATCTATGAATTTGTAGTCTCTGTACATAGGTGTCAGCAATTAATTTGGATGTTCGTTTATTACCCTAAAATCATCTAATTTGATGTGCCTGCTATATGCAGTCCTGTGTTCTTCAGGTATCAGGTCGATAGACATCTCTTTTCCTGTGTCGGGGAGGTCTTCATTCCTAGCATCAAACACAGCTAAATATCCTAATTTTATATCGATGTTTTCAGTTAATAGCTCATTTATGTATGCCGTGGATTGTTTGAATGCGTCGGGCACGATACGCGGTTTAGCATCGTATGTTATACCTATTTTTTTACCTAAGGGGTGAATGCTGGTACCTACCCACTTGACTTCTATAAAGTATAGCCCCTGACCATCTTCATCAAGCATAACAATGTCTAACCTCTTTAAATTTTCCAGCATGCCTTCTTTGGGTACAAAGAAGATGTTGAGTTTTTCTTTCAAATACAGACGTAGGTCGTCTCTGAAACAATCTTCTGGGGTATTCCTTAGTAATTGCTTATTGGCTTTGATAAACTGTTCTTCACTAAGTACTGATTTTAAATCGGTTCTTAGAGATCTTAAATGACTTTTTTCTACAAAAAATTTAGAATAAGTATCTCTGATTTTCAATCGCTTTCGATATTCTTCTAATACGTTCTTCAATTCAGAAATAGGCTTTTTGCTGATGAATGAATGCAAAGTAGAACTTTCGTAAAAAATAGAATCTCCACCATCGCGGCCGTTGACAAAATAATTAATAATGCCTTCTGGTGACACCATGAATATAACAACACCATCATCCTTTGACATTTGTGTAAACATACGTCTTGTTTCATTGTTATTATTGTGCAGGTCGTTATTGACTTCTTTAATCTTGAAATTAGAATCAATGATAATGTGACGATTCTGAATAAACGATGGGGCAGTAAACAACAGTTCGATCGCACTGTCTGCATTACTTGTGAGATTCCTTAAATCTTCTTCTGATATAACAATATATTTAAAACTGTTATCCTCATATTTATCGCACATTGCTTTTATGAGGGACAGAATTAGCTTAAAATTCTCATCCTCTTCTAAACCGTTCAATGCTGCTTTGACTATTGCATTTTGATTTCGTTTTAGCAAATCCTTAAAGTTCGTATTTTGGCTGAATCTTTTTTTCATAACCTGCTACTTTATGATTTCACTAAAAATGTATTCAAAATACAGTTCAATGTATTTCTCATCACTAATAGCCGATGTGTCTTCAATAGACTGTTCAAATGCCACCTTGAAATCTTTCAGAACTTTAAGAGTTTCGCTATCAGGCGATGAAGTATCAATGCCATCTATATTGTTGGTCTGTGTGGCATTCTCATAGGAAGGGTCATTTACAATAAAGCCAAACAGCCTTTTCTCGCCGTACTTGCCTAACATATACATCACAGTCTTCAACCATTCGACTTTATCTTTATTCAAAGGAAACTTTTTCTCAGAGTTTAAAATCAAACCTCCTTCTTCTTCACGCAATATAGAAAGGCTTTTCAAAAAGACTAAACTTCGTTGTATCAAATCTGAATATGGGCCAAAAGTCGTTACTGTAAAATGGTAATATGAGAATATGTTTTCTCCTTCATGTTTGAATGAATAGAGAATTTGGACCAAATACAATATCCGATGGAAAGATTGTTCCGAAACTGCCCCCCAACCCATACTTTTGGCTATGATTGTGACGGTTACTATATCTTCATTTGCTCTTATCAAATTCTTTTCTAACATGATTCCAATCTGGTTTTAATATGTTGATAGATTGATTTTAACTGCTCATTCGTGTTTTGTATGGTAGATTGTTTTGCTATCTCCAATAAACCAACGATTCCAAGTTCAATGTCTTTCTGATTCAATAAATGTTCTATGAACAAACTATTGTTCAGATTTGATGTTATAATTAATGAGTTGGGCTTTTTGAGAAATTCAGTAAATACACTTGCTGCATTCCTTTCGTATGATATATCCAAACTACTATCAGGAGTCTCAACTATATAGAAAGATGGAGTCCTATAGAAGAATGTAAGAATACTCATTCTGAAGGAATGGTCTACAAAGAATCGTTGTGACTCCGACATTTCTTCTTCGTAAAACCGTACTTTCCCGTCAATAACCGGATAAAAGCGTTTGTTGGTATCTCCAGCCTGTTTGATGTATGTCAGTTCGCAAGATACACCTAAAAACTTTCCTGCATATTGAGCAAAAATTGAAGAGAATACATGAACATTTGCTGTTATGACATCTTCTATCTCATTTGAGATGGACGTTACTATATCATACTGCTCGTCACGTTGTTTTTGGTATGCCTCCTTTTGTTGTGTCAGACGATTTACCTCATCCAAGAATGGTTGAATGGAATTTTGACTGTTATCAGACATGGCATTTTCATACTCAAGTTCCCTGACTTTTTGCTGAATTGTTCTTCTTTCCAATTCAATCTTGGAAAACTCGGAGTCTAATTTAATAATTTGCTGCTCAATATTTTGTATCGTTTGTTTTTTGCTATTGATGGATTGATACAAAGTTTTTCTATGTGTGCTTATTTCATCAAAGTGCTTTCTCAGTATTATGTCTGCCTCAGTGTTTGTATTAATCGGAGTACTGCATGCGAAACAGTTATTTTGTTCATTTGTAACTTTCGCAACCAAGTCATCATTCGGCTGATTGCACATCGGACAGATGCGGTTCAGCTGAATATTCTTTATGAAAACATGATATGAGGGGTGAAGGGTTTCCCATATATGGCTGTTTAGTTTATCCTCTATTTGTTTTAACTCCTTGTCTATATCGTTTGTAGATAAGCTAATTTTATTGATATCATTCTGCAATAATGATATATCCTGACTCTTCGAAGCACGTTCTTTTTGTATGGCTGCCAGTTTGGCATCCATTTCCACAAGCCTCCCCTTCAAATCGATAAGAATAAGTGCTGTATTTTCCTTATTGGTTATTGAGTGGCCTGTTACTGGAGCGTCCTTCATTTTGCTCAAAACCTTATTGATGGCTCTCATATCTTCTGAACTATGGCGAGACAAACTGTCAAAATATTTAGCTTTTCTGATAGCCTCTTGCCGTTTCTTGTCAAGATCTGGATCGTTAAAATATTTGTTGAACAGTTCGCTTTGTACATCCGGAAAGAAGTCGCCATCGTTCCAAAGAATTGTCTTGTGGTCTTCTCCAAAAAAAAGGACTTCATTTACAAAAAAAATTAAATCGTCGAATTCCAGATTTGTGTTGACCTTTATGATTTCCTCATATTTATAAGGTAGCGTATCAGCTTTTGCAGCATCCGATAATTTTTCGTAGCTGAATTGATTGACTAAGGTCCCAGATACTTCAGTTCCATTAACCTTTAGCTGGGTCAAAGTTATTGAAGATAAATCTCTCGTCAATTCAACTGTGACATTGTTTATCTTCATGCTAATCGATACGGTAGGAGAAGCGTCCGTGTGAACACTGTCGTCCATACGATTGCTGAAATACTTTTGTGGAAACAATTGGCGTTTTTCTATAATATTCCCTTGGTAAGTACGGGTGTATCCAAAAGGCTTTTTATATAAACCAAGAATGGCAAACCTAATAATATTGACAAAAGTTGTTTTTCCCATACCATTACCGCCTAACACAAGATTTACACCTTTGACAAAATCAAAGGTGTAATCCAAGCCATTAGGATATAAAGTATAATTCTTAATGTTTATACTTAACAACTCTGGTAGATATATTTGCCTACTCATAATATTTTAAGTTCAGTCATATGTGATATACAGGCATTATACACGCCCAATACACCCAATTTACCACACGAAGGTACACCAAATACGCGAGAATACACAGATATTATAGAAAAAGTTTTTCTTCAACTGACAAAAAAGTATGTTATTGGACTCTAGGACGTATTTCGTTATACTAATGTAGGTACCTCGCGATTTTTTTATACATTATGCAGTCATAAAGGTGTTCTTTTGATTTAATGAAAAACAAGATAGAATATAGAATTTAGCTCGTTCCTAAATCGTTGCCTGCCAAGATTAAACCCCCGTAAGCTATTCATTTTCAAAGGAAAAGACAAATCGCAATGTCTTGCCATGTGAAAAGACATTGCCACTCCCTCCAACATACATGAGTGGCATCTTTATTATTGAAAACAACCACATAGCTCGCCACACTTTCTCTCTATCCGAACCATAATATTCTAAAATAAATGTGCAATGCGGGAATAAACATTACGCACTCCATTAGTAGAAGAAAGACTGAGAAAAACATTATAGTACTGATAGGACTATTCCCCAATGATGAACCTTAGACAAAAGGGAATGATATTATCGCTTGCATGCTCGGAACTTACAACGTTTTGGAGATAAAATTCCGTTGTAACAGAGAGATTAAGAAGATAAAACTACATACCATGCTATCATCGGAATAAAATTATAAGTAATAAAGAGTGATCTCGATATAAGAATATCGTGGCAAACTTAGAGTCGGATACAAATAGACAGATCAACACAAAATTTCTTCATAAGTCAGACTACCGTCACTATGCGAAATAGGAAGGGAGAACTCCGAAAGAACTGCTACCAGAAAATAATTGCTCCTTCCCGTGGATCCTATTACCTTTGTGCATATATAAGAATATCACCCACAAAAAAGAAGCAAAGCATTGCAGAAAATCGGTGGAGCAATAGCGGGAGATTAGGTCTTTTGTAGAATATAAACTCAAAGAAATACAGCCACTTATCAATCTTATTCGATTCCTGGTGGCACCACAGTAAAAAAGTAGTGCAATGTAAACCTCTTGATTTCATTTTGAAATCGGGAGGTTTTATTTTATTTGTTGATGTGCGCGGATATTTTGAAAATTGCTTAGAAAATCTCTTCTCTGTTGGAAGATATAGGAGAAGGTATATTTAATCCCATAATGAAAAAAGGTCTTTTATAAGAAGAGTATATTTATAATTCAATCAACAACTTATTACAATGAGCAAAAAAATCACCCCTCAACAAAATCATTCAAATCAGATTAACGCCAATAAAGGAACAGATGGAGTTAACAGACAATACTCTCAAGTGCATGGGAATAGAGGAAAGCAGTTAAATCCAAATCAAACCTCTAAAAACAAATAAAAGCTTTTTGAAAAGATAGATAACAAAGAGGATCTCTTGCCCATGTCGTGCAACTCAGAATATCTGAGAGCGACAGAGCAAGAGATTCTTGGTTTATGACTCGGTGTTATGGAGGATGGTTCGGAGGAACCGGTTCGAGAGTGTGCCTCGAAAGAATGCCGAGCTTATGAAGTTGGTGTTATTTGTTGCCTTTGAGAGACGCAACATGCTCCCAAGTGCCGCCATTGAGGACATTGGTGAAGCCGCTGCGTTCAAGAATGCTTTTTGCCTGACCACTTCTGTTGCCACTGCGACAGAATACTATGATGGTTTTCTTGTCTTTGAACTCGTTGAGACGAGACTCTATCTGATCCAACGGAATGTTCACAGCTCCGGAAACAGAGCCGGATGCAAACTCGCCCGAAGTACGTACGTCTACAAGGAAAGCTCCGGAGCGGATAGCTTCTGTGAGAGCCTGATCGTCAGGCTGAGAGAATAGGTTCTTTAGTAATCCAAACATGAGAAATGCTATAATTATAAGTAAGGGAAATGATATTATCTTTTTGATGTTTTGCTTTGACATACAAAATCGGTTTTATGGATGTCTGTTTGTGTTATGCTGCCAAAGCCTCCTTCGATGTCCGTAAAGTTGCGATAGCCTCTCGCCTGCAGGATGCTTGATGCGATCATGCTGCGGTAGCCGCCTGCACAGTGGATATAGAAGTGTTGGTCTTGAGGAAGGTCTGAAATCCAATCGTTGATATAGGCGAGCGGACGGCTGTAAGCCTCTTCCACGTGCTCTGATGCGTATTCGCTCTCTTTGCGGACATCTATCACGAGAGTCTTTTCGGAAGCGAATCGTTGTGCAAACTCTTCCGCAGTGATGCATTCCACCCGGTCTGTCTCTTTGCCCGAAGCTCTCCATGTATCGAAACCTCCGTCCAGATAGCCAAGTACGTTATCAAAGCCCACGCGACTCAGTCTTGTGATCACCTCTTCTTCTCGTCCGACATCCGTTACGAGGAGTAGTGGCTGTTTGACGTCAACGATCATTGTACCGACCCATGGAGCAAAGTCGCCATCTATACCTATGTTGATAGAGCGAGGGATGAAGCCCTGCGCAAATGTACCGGGAGCTCTCGTATCGAGGATGAGTGCTCCGGATCTTTCTGCCATTGTCTCAAAATCTTCAGCCGAGAGTGCAGACAAACCTCTCTCCAGTACGGTTTCGATGCTATCGTACCCTTGCTTGTTCATGGCAACATTTCCTCCGAAATAGGCAGGAGGAGGGAGTAAGCCTTCTATTACCGATGCTATGAATGCTTCTTTGCTGGGTTGGTTAAGGGCATAATTGACCTTTTTTTGGTTTCCAAGGCTGTCCACTGTCTCTTTCATCATATTCTTTCCGCATGCCGATCCTGCACCGTGAGCCGGATAGACCGTTATATCGTCCGATAGGGGAAGAATCTTGTTATAGAGACTATCATAGAGCAGACCTGCCAGCTCTTCTTGGGTCAGATTCGCCGCCTTTTGTGCAAGATCCGGTCTGCCGACATCTCCAAGGAAGAGTGTGTCTCCACTGAAAAGAGCTGTCTCATGTCCCTCTTCGTCTATAAGAAGGAAGCAGGAGCTTTCCATGGTGTGTCCCGGAGTGTGGAGCACTTTGATTTTGGCTTTACCCAATTGGAAGACTTGGTTATCTTCCGCAACGATGGCATCAAACTCCGGTTTGGCTGTCGGTCCGTAGATGATCGGTGCTCCCGTTGCACGACTCAGGTCGAGGTGTCCGCTCACAAAGTCGGCATGGAAATGGGTTTCCAGTATATACTTCAGTTGTACCCCGTCACGCTTTAGTCTCTCGAGGTATGGAGCCACTTCACGGAGAGGGTCGATGATGGCAGCTTCCCCCATTGAGGTGATGTAGTATGCGCCCTGAGCAAGGCATCCTGTATAAATTTGTTCTACTTTCATGGTTGTTGAATGCTTGAATATTTGCTTAACGATACAAAGATGCAGCTATTTCTTCTCTTGTACAGCTACTTTAGTCACACAACGTTTACTTATGTGAAGATTGTCTCTTTCAGGATGATATATATTCCCATCACGAAGACGAACCAGCCGAAAGCCGGTTTCAGCTTTGCTCCATCAATGTACTGAGACAGCTTCATTCCGATGAATATTCCGACTATTGCGAATCCGGTAACCGACAACAGGAGAGTCCGGTCGAGTCCCGGTAAATTACTCTCTCCGAGGAATCCGAGAAGAGACTTGGCGGATATGATCACCAGGGAAGTACCGATGGCTTGTTTCATGGGAAGCCCCCCGAGCACCACCAAGGCGGGAATGATCAGGAAGCCGCCACCTGCCCCGACAAGACCGGTGAGCGAGCCTACCACGGCGCCTTCGATCAGGATCAGAAGATAAGGAAAGCGTCCGAACTTGCGACCGTTATCTGCCTTGCTCTCCCTTTTGCCTCCCGGTCTGATCATGCTGATTGAGGCTGCAAGCATCAGTACCGCAAACAGAAGCATCAGGAACATACTCTTGTCAAGCACGAAGCCTCCCATTCTCAAGATCTCCTGCGGGATGGCGGGAATGATATAGGCTCTTGTCAGAAAGACCGATACGATGGACGGAATGCCGAACACCACAGCCGTCCGCACATCCACCAGCGAGCGACGGAAGTACGAGACGCTCCCCACGGCACTCGTGGCTCCCACAATGAAAAGAGAATAAGCTGTGCCCAAGACGGGATTCACGCCAAACAGATAGACAAGGACCGGAACGGTCAGAATACTTCCTCCGCCCCCGATGAGTCCGAGAGAAAGACCGATCAAGACGGATGCCAGATAACCTATTACATACATAAACTCTTCTGTTTTATCATGGAACAAAGGTCGCCATCTTTGCCGGTTCTCACAGCTACTTTAGTCACACAACGGAAATCTTGTTGCGCCCCAGCCGCACGATGTCTGCCTCTTCGAGCTGTTTGAGCAGGCGCGACACCACGGCTCTTGCAGTCCCCAGCTCGCCGGCAAGCTGTTCGTGAGTGATCTGGATCGTGTTGTTTCCGGTCAGCTCTACCTTCTTCCGGATCAGATCCAGCAGACGTTCGTCCATTCTCTTGAAGGCGATGGCATTGACTGTTTCCAACAGCTCCTCGAACCGCTTATGATAAGAGCGGAAGATATAATCCAGCCACTCCGGATGTTCCCTCATAAAGAGCGAAACCTTGTCTACCGGAAGGAAGAGGATCTCCGCGTCCTCCTCGATCTCCACCCGTACTTTGCTCGTCTCATGGTGCAGACCTCCGAGGAAAGACATGATGCAGCTCTCTCCCGCACGGATATAATAGAGCAGAATCTCCCTGCCGTCTTCCTCCGTGCGCAACACCTTCATCACGCCTTTCATCACGATCGGGATAGAGCGGATGTGCGCATTCTCATTCAGAATAACGCTGCCCGCCTCATAAACTTTCAATATGCCGTACCTGTACAGCTTCTCCACAAGCTCCGGAGAGGAGCGAAACTCCGAGATCTCTTCCAAATATTTCATGAGGACAAACTTAATAAAAAATGCCCGCATCCTCCTGTTCGGAGCCTTTCCGGCACCTTTCCTTTTCTCGAAGATCTTCTTTCCGAGCTCTCTTTGCATCATCTTTTTTCTCTTCTTGAGACTGAATCTCCTTTGGCTCAACAGCTTTTCGTCAAGCCCGGATCTTCTTCTCGAACGGATGTTTGTGCCCGTACAATGGTTGAAAAGCGATAAAGCGATAATCCGAAAGCTGCCGTTCGGAAGCTCTATTTCCAATGATCTGCACCCCGAAAGCTGCCGTTCGGAAGCTCTATTTCCAATCCGTTCGAAAGCTCTATTTCCAGTGATTAAAAATTAAAAAGTTGCCAATCAAAAGTTCTATTATTACTTACCAATTCTATATTTCTCGCCGTGAAATGTTGGTTTCTCGCCGTGAAATATTGGTTTCTCGCCGTGAAATATTGGTTTCACGGCGAGAAATATAGAATTTGTAAGTAAGAAATCAGTTTTTGATCATTATCAGCCGGATTATTCACCGTTTACAATACGGTTATTGCTCAATAAGAATTGACAAAAATTTTTGCTCCTTTTTCCCGAAGGGTAATGATTCGGCTCGGTTTTGATCATGACCGGACAGGAGGCCGTGAATCATCCCCCTCATCAACCCTGTTTATCAGCCGCCGGAGAGGAACGGATCTCTGCTTCGGGTCATAACTAAGAGATGTAAATGCTATCTTTGCAGAAAGAGCATGGGATAATGAAAAAATCAGTAGTCCGATATGAAAAATAACAGAGGAATAGAGTTTGCAAATCTCGCGGCTTTGCGTGAGAAAGTGAGAAGATTCACGGTGGGATCGGAGGATAAAAAGCCGCTGATCGGAATCACTGCCAATCATGCCGGCGTGGATCAGGAGTTGAGAGACAACTACATAAAGGCGGTGATCCGCAGCGGAGGCGCACCTTACATCATACCCTACTCCAACGATACGGAGGCAACGGTGCAGGCCGTGGAGCGATGTCATGGAATCCTCGTGACGGGAGGAGCGGACGCTCATCCGCTTTGGTATGGAGAAGAGCCCCATCCGAAGCTCGGAGCGGCGGACTGGGTGAAGGACGCCTTCGACATGGCAGTGGTCATCACGGCTCTCGAACGCGGTATCCCGCTGCTTGGCATCTGTCGCGGAATGCAGCTGCTGAATGTCGTGCTCGGAGGTTCGATGATACAAGATATTCCTTCCGCCTGCGAGCAGGAGGGAGTCCTTCATGTACAGACATCGCACCGGAGCGAACCCTGGCACTCGGTAAGTATGGAGAAGAAGAGCCGACTTTCAGATGTTTTCGGAGCACAGGAGAGTATCTATGTCAACTCTTTTCACCATCAGGCGGTGGGACGGTTGGGCAAAAGCATCCGCGTCTGCGCCACGGCAAGGGACGGAATAGTGGAGGCGATAGACGCCTATCCGGAACATAACGCCATGGGAGTACAGTGGCATCCGGAGGCAATGGTGTCCGAAGGAGAGTCCGAAGAGCAAGCCGCCCTGTTCTCTTTCCTTGTCAAAGAGGCTACACTGTATGCCGAAGCTCGTACTTTTCATGGCAAACATCTTACTCTCGACTCGCATACGGACACACCGATGCTCTTCAAGAATGACGAACCTTACGACCTGACCGCCCTGAGTGATAAAGCGTTGGTGGATCTCCCCAAGATGAGAGCCGGAAATCTGGATGCCGCAGTGATGGTGGCTTATCTTCCGCAAGGAGAAATCTCACCGGAAGGGCACGCGAAGGCTTATGAGTATGCTCTGGAACGGATCCGAAAGCTGAAGACGGCAGTCAAGAACAGCGGAGGAGCTGCCCGGCTCGCTTTCTCGTCAAAAGACTTGTATGTCAATAAGGAGAACAACCGCAAAAGCATCATACTCGGAATAGAAAACGGCTATGCACTGGGAGGAGATCCGGACAAGGTGGAAGAGTTTGCAAAGATGGGAGTGAAGTACATCACGCTCTGTCATAATGGAGATAACGCAATCTGCGACAGTGCATCGCGAAGCAACCATACGCATAACGGACTCAGCTCCCTCGGACGAGAAGTGGTCCGACAAATGAACACTTGGGGCGTTATGGTGGATGTCTCTCACGCCGGTATCAGAACCATAGAAGATGTCCTTGAGGTGAGCACGTCTCCCATCATCGCATCGCATTCCGGTGCACGGGCAATCTGCGATCATCCCAGAAATTTGTACGATGATCAGATCAAAGCCATAGCCGAATGCGGCGGTGTTGTGCAGGTCTGTATGTACAAGGGATTTGTATATGAACCTTCAAACGAGGCCTCTCTGCTTCATGTGATAGATCATGTCGAACATATCAGAGAGCTTGTCGGGATAGACCATGTCGGTATCGGCTCCGATTTTGATGGCGATGGGGAGGTGATCGGCTGCAGAGATGCTTCTGCAATGAAACGATTGACCATCGAAATGCTTCGCAGAGGATTCTCCACCGAAGAGCTCATGAAAGTATGGGGACACAACTTCCTGCGTGTAATGAAGGATGTGCAGATGAAAGGCTATAAAATCAGACAGGAGAAGACAATGAGATAGCGATTTATCTGCTATGTTGAAAAGGGAACGACCTCTTTGTCCGATCGGATAAAGAGGTCGTTCCCTTTTTATAAAGCTTTTGATTTTGTCTGTTATTTCTTTTCAGCCGTAGCCGGAGTATGATTGCTGTTGAGATACTCCAGGAACTTAGCCGTTATATCGTACTTCTTGTCCGAAAGCAAGATATTATCATTCATCGTATTGGAGAAGATCACTTGTATCCCCATCGTCTTGTTGAATGCAGCCAACTGAGACATGATGGTATCTCTCAAAACCGTGTTCGTTTCCAACTGTTGTTGTTGAAACTCTACAGAAAGCTTTTGTTGAAGCTGCTCCAATTCTGCCTGACGCTTCATCAGATTATTACGTTGTTGTTCTGCACTCTGTGGAGATAAGAACGCTTGGTTTTGTGCTTTTCTTTGAAACTCCGCAGCTTCAGCCTCAAAAGATTTTAGACGCTGATTCAATGTCGCTTGTGCAGATTCCGCACGACGAACCATCTGCTCGTTAAGCTCTTTAGAGAGATGATAGTGAACAAGAATAGTGTCCACATTGATGTAAGCAATAGGCATTGTTACCGCTTCAACAGCAGTAGAATCTCCCATGCCAATCTCTTGAGTTGAGCTATTAACACTTTTATTCCCAGAGAAATGCAGCCCAAATAGTACCACAACCGCTATAGCCAATATGGCTGTTGAAATGTAATTGAAATTTTTCATCGTAAGCGCTTATACGTTATATATCTTAACTCCCAATTCCTTTCTATTGTACATATAATATTGACCAACAAAGGAATCTGCGTGCGAAGATACAATATATCTCTCATATAATCTAATTTATTTGGTCATCATTATCCTCTTCTTTAATGCGTTCTTCCAAATTTTTCCTCTCAGAGTCATCTGCATGCTGCTCTCTATGGCAAGAGAGCCCTTTCTCTCTTAGAGCAGGTTGTGCCCCGACATGAGAAGATGGGAATCGTCTTGTTTTAGTGAAAAAGACATTGATCCCCAGTAAAAGAACTGAAATAAGGACGATAACGATCGATATAAGTAAGAGAGTTGACATATTTTTTTGTACTTTTGAGATGGAAAATAATCCGACTAATAGTTGTCATCCAACGACAAACCAAAATTAATCATTTATTTATGAATACACTGAACCCAAGAATTATTTGGCACTACTTTGAAGAAATCACAAAAGTGCCACGTCCATCGAAGAAAGAAGGCAAGATAATCGCATATCTTGAGGCATTTGCCAAGGAACACAACTTGGAGTACAAGAAAGACCACGTAGGCAATATTGTTATTAAAAAAGCAGCTACTCCCGGTTATGAAGACAGAAAGTCTGTTTGCATGCAGAGCCATATTGATATGGTTTGTGAGAAGAACAGTGATGTTGTGTTTGACTTTGAGAATGATGCTATCCAGACAGAGATTGTTGATGGTTGGTTGAAAGCTAAAGGTACGACTCTCGGAGCTGATAATGGTATCGGTGTCGCAGCAGAGTTGGCAATACTGGCTTCTGATGATATTGAGCATGGTCCTATTGAGTGTCTGTTCACAGTGGACGAAGAGACAGGTCTTACGGGAGCTATGGAACTTAAGGAGGGCTTTATAGATTCTCATATTCTTCTCAACTTGGATAGCGAGGATGAAGGCGAGTTGTTCATCGGTTGCGCAGGAGGTATGGGACAGATTGCTTATTTCGACTACCAAAAGGGCTATGCTTGTCCAGATAAAACATATTTGCGTGTTGATATAAAAGGCCTTCGTGGAGGACACTCCGGTGGAGATATTCATGTAGGACTTGGGAATGCTAATAAGATCTTGGCAAGATACCTTGTAGGTCTTAACGATATTACAGAAGATTGGACTTTGGCAGATATTAGAGGTGGTAATCTCCATAATGCTATTCCTCGTGAAGCTCATGCTATTATAGGCATTCCTTCAGAATTAAAAGAGCAAGTAGCTATCTTTGCAAATGAATTTGCAGCAGATGTTCATAATGAACTTAAGGCTGTAGACCCGGGTGTTACCCTTACTGTATCTACAACAGATAAACCGGAGTACATTATAGATGAGGATACTAAGTATTTCCTTCTTTCGGCATTGATTGCTTGTCCTCATGGCGTTTTAGGTATGAGCCATGCTATTGAAGGTCTTGTGGAGACTTCAAATAATCTTGCCTCTATTAAGATCAAAGAAGAAGAAAAACAGATTCTTGTGGAAACCAGTCAACGCAGTAGTACTGAATCTCTCAAACGTGCGGCAGGTCAAACTGTACGTGCAGTATTTGAGTTGGCAGGTGCAGAGGTTGTTGAAAGAGATGGTTATCCGGGCTGGGAGCCAAACATCGACTCTGAAATACTCAAAGTCGCAAAAGAAACTTATGAAAAGCTTTTCGGTAAGTCTCCAGAAGTGAAGGCTATCCACGCCGGTCTGGAGTGTGGGTTATTCAAGGAAAAATACCCTCATCTGGATATGGTATCTTTTGGACCTACCATGAGGGATGTCCACTCTCCAAACGAAAGACTTGAGATCGTAACTGTAAAGATGTGGTGGGATCACCTTCTTGAAGTGTTGAAGCATGCTCCTAAGAAATAAGTAAATCAAGATTTTACTGCGTTTTTTGTAAACGCAATAATAGAGATATGAAGAGACTCGGTAGCAAACATTACTTTATGGTATTGCTATCGGGTCTTTTCATATTTTTTCTTTTTGTCTCATGGTCTCCTCCCGAAAAGATTAGAGTCGTTAGTTATAATGTAGAGAATTTGTTTGATACGATACCTTCGAGTTCCTATGCAGATCATGCCTTTTCTCCTGCTGGCGAATATAAATGGAATGGAGCAAGGTATCAGAGAAAACTATCTAATATTTCTACGGTACTCAATAGTATCAATGGTTGGGAACTTCCTGCTATCATAGCTTTTAGTGAAGTGGAAAACAGTAGAGTGGTAGAAGAGTTACTATATAGGACAAAGCACGATATGGATGATTCTCCTTACTTTAATTTTGATGTGACGAATGGGAAAGATGGTAGAGGTATTAATGTTGCTATTGCATGGGATAGAAGATTATTTCGGAAGATTGAGAGAGAGGAGATTCCTAACTACTCTTTTGTTGACACTTCACATTTCCCCGGACGGCATACGCTTTATCTCGTACTCGAAACATTGTTTAGCTATAGAAGTGAAGCGATGAAGGCTGATAGAGACACTCTTCACCTTTATGCCATTCATCTGCCATCAAGAAGAGGTGGTGTAAGAGAGAGCGAACAGAAGCGGGTTTTAGCAGCAAAGAATATTCGTAATCATCTCAGCGATCTTCTATCTCGGAAGCCCAAAGCCAAAATAATAATCATGGGAGATGCCAACGAAGATCCCACAGATCCGGCGGCACTTCTTTTATCAGACTCTTTACTACATCTCTGTGAAGAGTTTTCTGACAGAGGTCTCTACTCACACTATTTTCAAGGTAAAGGTTGGGCTCCGGATCATATTATTGTTTCTTCTTCTCTTGTCCGGTCAGAGTCCGAAACTCTTTGTATAGAGAGTCCGAAAGCACAAGTTTACGCTCCTCTCTTTTTGCAAGATAAAAGATTTAGTATGCCCAGACCTTTCCGATTCTTTTCCGGGGGATTCTATACAGGCGGATATTCGGATCATTTTCCCATTTACATTGATCTGAACTATGGTAAACGCGCAACTATTTCAGAACGATAAATGTCATGGAACAAGTAAAGCAAAATGGTAAGAGCTCTGTATGGCAATTAGTCAGAGGATGGATCATTGGTATATTTGCCTCAGCATCTTTTGGATTGATACCTTTCTTTACTCTTCCGGTTATGGAAATAGGTGTTTCTAAAGGTACCATTATTTTTTACCGTTTTCTTTTTTCTGCCCTTATCATTGGTTTATTGTCTTTCTTTAGGAAGAAAAATCTCAAAGTGCCCAAGAAAGCAATTCCCAGTGTATTTGCTCTTGCCATGATGTATGTTGGCTCAGCTATGTTTCTTTTCTGGGGATTCTACTACATGCCGTCTGGAGTAGCCACAGTGATACACTTTCTCTATCCTGTATTCTTAGTTATTATCTTAGCTATATTCTACCGCCAACGCATCTCGCCTGTCTCTTTACTTGCCATTATTATGGCAATATTGGGCGTGTCATTTATTATGGATGTCTGGGGAGAGGGAAGTGGAGGTATAGAAACATTTGGTCTTATCGTTGTAGCTCTGTCTGCTTTCGCCTATGCACTTTATATCGTAATAGTTCAACACTCTCCCGTTAAAAGTGTTTCCGGTTCTGTGCTTACCTTTTGGGTAATGCTCCTTGCAGCGGGAATAGTTTGGATTATAGAGAATCTCACTCAAGGCGGACTTACTCAGATCCCGCAGCTTGAAGAGTGGCTTTATATCGTAGGTTTGGCTCTTATTCCGACAGTTCTTTCCAATCTTGCTTTAGTCGTTGCCATACGTTCCATAGGTTCTACTGCCGCTTCTGTACTGGGAGCTATGGAGCCATTAACTGCTATGGCTGTTGGAATTATTGTGTTTGATGAACCTGTTTATACTTTGACATTTTCCGGTATTTTGCTTATTCTCTGTGCCGTTACACTTATCATAACATCAGGAGTGATAGAACGCTCCTCTTTTTATGGGCGCATTGCCGGGCTGGTTAGAAAAAAGTGATTGCTTCACCTTACTCATTTCTATTCCTAAAGTATTTCACTTACAAAACAGTGCTGCTCAACAATTTTTTATTGGTTCCACAACCAATGAAAACTCTCAAGCAGCACTGACTATTTTTGTTACCATCTCTTGTAGAGACTATATCAAGAGTAAGACACGTGTTATGTCTTTCCGCAGAGGAAATAGAAAATAGCTATTATCAGTAAGATCCCCAGCATGAAGAGGAATATCTTCAGAAAGCTCTTGGGATAGTTTCCGGTAACCTCCCCAGTCCTTCCATTTACTATAAACTGATAGAGCTTTCCGTTGTAGTTGAAAGCACTGATCCATAGAGGCAAAAGCATGAGCTTGAACATAATATTACTGTATTCCGTATTCATAGAATGGATTCGCTGACGATCGCCTCCGATGTCATTCCGAACCATTTGCTCAAGCTCTGCTTCCATCTTCATTTTTGCCTCCGATATACTTTCACGAAAATCCTGTTGGTATATTTCTGTGATAAATCCGGCAATATATTCATGGCTGTAAGGAAGGCAGTTCTTGGTATCCCAGTGAGTGAGATCGTTCATCAAGCTTTTGGGTAATGTATGGGAAGCCGGTACCAATAGATCGTCAAAGCTATGGCTGATATCTCCGAAAGTATAGTACCAGTCTGTCACGGTTCTATGCCGTATGTTCCCTTTCTCATCTTTATCCACCTCCGTCCTGTCTATACCGCGCTCTCCGGTATATTGGGTTTCGGTGTCGGCATCATAACTCCAGAAAGGGAGATAGATCCCCTTGAAAGAGTCGGTTGCTATGTCTCCTCTTTTGACCTTATTGGGCAAAAACCAACGAGAGCCTATCCATTTCCTAAAACTCTCTTGGCTTCTCTTTTCGGTGATGGAGAAAGGGAGGACATAGTTTGGAAGCCACGTCGACTGAAGGCTTGTCTCGCTCAATATAAGGGGAGTACCGCAAAAGGCGCAACTCATACCGCTGGTGTTCGAAGGCATAGATGTCTTTGCTCCACACTGCTTACACCTTACCTGTCTTACTTTCAGGAGGCTTTCTGTTTCGGTCTCTTTCTCTTTCTTTCTTCCATTGAAATGAGTAGCCCAATACTCAAAGTCGTTTTCGACAATCTTTCCGGGAGTCAGGTTTAAGGCTTGAGTAAAACCACAGTTCTGACACTTGAGAGTCTGACTTTCGGGGTCGAAACGTGTGTAGCTTCCACATCTCTCACACTTTGTCTGCAAGGCACTATCAATCTCGGTCTCTACCATATCCATCGTGTTTGATCATGAAATCTTTCTGTTGCACATCTTTACTCCTTAGGAAGAGGAGGAGGGGTTGCTCCGAAAAGTTCGTTCAGAGCTGGGATGGAAGAAGCGGATGCCCAGTCCGACATTCCTGCTGTCCAGACCAGGCTATCAGGAGATAAAGATCCTGCTTCGTGCATCCGGATGAGTTCTTCTTTGGAGAAAGGTCCTTTCGGTTTACCATCCAGAGCCACATGATAGAGTACTGCTTCCGGTACAGGAGGAGGCATAGCTCCAGTTGCCTGACCGGAAGGCGAGGCTGACAAGCCTTGGCTTACTTGGTTAGCCATCTGAGATGCCATCGCAAAGCCCATTCCCATTCCCATTGCATCTCCTGCCGGAGATCCGCCATGTACTGCTCCTTTTTCGAGAGAGTTTGCAAACTGCATTTGGGTGTAAGCATTCATGTTTCCTATCACACCCATGCTTGTACGGCGATCGAGGGCTTGTTCGACGCTTTCGGGCAGAGATATGTTTTCGATGAGAAACTTTGTCAGATCCAAACCATAATCTGCGAAGTCCGCACAGAGTTTCTCGAAAAGGCTTTGAGAGAACTCATTGAGATTTGCGGCCAGATCAAGCGCAGCGATCTTGGATTCGCCCAGATAGTCGCTAAACTTTGTGATGACGAAGTTGCGCAGCTGTTCGCGGATACCTTCTGTTGTAAAGTGTTCGTTCGTTCCCAGTACTTTTCGGATGAAAGGTATCGGGTCGGACTGGATGCGGATATTAAAAGACCCGAAAGCCCGCAGCCTGATAGGACCAAATTCGGGGTCTCTCATCATGATCGGATTGGATGTCCCCCAGCGTTGGTTCAGAAACTCTTTTGTATTGACGAAGTAAACGTCCACTTTGAACGGTGAGTTGAAGCCGTATTTCCATCCCTTAAGAGTGGTCAGAATGGGCATGTTTTGAGTTGTAAGCTCATATCTTCCCGGCTGGAATACGTCGGCAAACTGACCTTCATTAACCAGCACCGCCAACTGTGTCTCTCTAACGGTAAGCTGCGCTCCGTTTTTAATTTCGGCTTGATAGCGAGGAAATCGCCAGACCATTGTATCCGAGCTGGAGTCTGTCCACTCGATGATGTCAATAAATTCTTTGAAAACTTTCTCTTTGATTGCTCCAAATAGTGACATAATTGCAGAATAATATTTTGTTGAATTAAACCATTTCTTTGTTCGAAGAGGAGCAGAAACATCTCCTTCCCCCTATGATCTGTCGTCTCTTCGTCTCATGACAAAGTAACGGAAAAAGGCAGCAAAAATCAATAGTCTGAGATGAAATGTTTAGCCCCTATTTAGGACAAAATCCGGGTATGCTGTCCTGCAATCATGTCGTTGAATAGTGCGTTTGTTCCGAAACTTTAGGGGCTTTTCTTCTGCATCTTGGTGGCTTCGCTTGGAGACCTTCTTTTTTTCCCTCTGAAGACTTAGCCGTTTTGCTCCCGGATCCACTTGAGAAAAGTTTGATTACTATTGGTCTAAAACTTAGAAACTATTTTTACTTGTTAGTAAGAGAGTTTATTCTTCTTGTTGAAAGAGTCGTTGTTCCGGACTGTTTTTCCGTTACAGTCGCAGATAAAAGCAGATGTTCGGGACAGAAGAGCCGACACGAGGCTTGGTTTTGAGGCAAAACAGAGTACCGAGATCTCGAAACAATGATGTGGAGCTCCTTTCTTCGGAGATGTTATGTTGTCAGGGGAAACAGGTATAAAAAAGACTCTTGCAAGGATGAAACAGCCTTTTGCAAGAGTCTTTAGAAGTGCCCGGAACGGGACTCGAACCCGTACAGCCACAATGGCTAAAGGATTTTAAGTCCTTCGTGTCTACCAATTCCACCATCTGGGCGCCATAAATTTCAGGCACAAAGGTAAAAGAAAAAGTTTACCCGTGCAAGGCAGCCGCCGAGCAAGGCTTATCTTGCTCCCAACTGGCTGTCCAATGTCATAAGACCGGCAGGATTCTTATCTATCAGCTTGAGCTTGTTTATAATATCCGCAACAGTCTCTTCCTCCTCTACTTGTTCGTCCACAAACGTGCGGAAGAAGTTTTCTGTGGCATAGTCCGTCTCCTTGATGGCAATGGTTACGATGTTGTTGATCGCTTTGGAAACGTTACATTCGTGCTCGTAGCTCTTCTCAAATGTGTGTAGGACGGACTTGAAGTCGGACTCCGGAGCTTCCACTCCTGCAAGGATGGGCATCTCTCCGCGCGAAAGGACGTATCTGATCATCGTAATGGCGTGCTGATACTCTTCATCGGCTTGCTTTGCAAACCATTTTGCAAAACCGGACCATCCCTCATTGGAAAGGTAGATGGACATGGAAAGATAGATATGGGAAGCATTAAGCTCCAGCTTGATCTGTTCGTCAATAGCTTGTTTAAGTGTCTTTGGAATCATAGTGTAACGATTTGTTTTAGTGTGAAAAACTATATAGTGATAAATACAAAATTATTGCTGTTTCTTTCCAGAAGAGTAGCGGCGAACTTCATCCACTAATGTCGCCACGTGTTCTACCGGCGTCTCTCGGTCTATGCCGTGCCCTAAGTTGAAGATGTGAGGCGTATCGGCAGGAACCTGATCCAATATCTCTCGCGCTCTCGCCCTTATGGCTTCCGGATCACCAAGCAAAAGGAATGGATCCGAATTGCCCTGCAATGGCATCCGAGGCAAAGCCTCCGCAACGGAAGAGAGCTCGTGGCGCCAATCCACTCCTATAACGGATGCACCCGACTCCTTATAGAGCTTATACCACGCAAGAGGAGCATCTTTCGTGAAGCAGATAATGGGGGGAGCGGACTCTCCCAATGCTTTTCGGACTCCTTCCATGACCTCCTGTGTGTATGCCAGGCTGAAAGTCTTGAACGACGGAGTGGAAAGTATCCCTCCCCATGTGTCGAAGATCTGTACAACATTTGCTCCGGCACGCACCTGCCCAACAAGATAGGAGATAAGGGCTTGAGAGAGTACGCTCAATAGTCTGTGCAAAAGATCCAGACGGCTGTACATCATCCGTCTGGTCTGTATGAACCGTTTGCTTCCACTGCCCTCTATCATGTAGCAAGCAAGCGTAAAAGGACTGCCGCAAAAGCCTATCAGCGGTACTGCACCCTCGAGCCTTTTCTTTGTCTCCTTGATAGCTTCCATGACATAGGACAACTTCTCCATGGACAATGGACTATCAAACTCCAGCTGTTTGATATCTCTTTCCGTTCGGATAGGATGCTTGAACAGAGGACCTTGATTCTCCTCGAAGTAGAGACCGAGTCCCATGGCATCGGGAACGGTAAGAATATCGGAAAAGATAATAACGGCATCCAACGGAAAACGCCTTAACGGCTGAAGAGTAATCTCCGCAGCAATGTCGGGGCGTGTACACATGCCCATGAAAGAGCCTACTTCCTCCCGTATCTTCATGTACTCCGGAAGATAGCGTCCGGCTTGTCTCATCATCCATATCGGTGTATGAGTGATGGGGCAGCCCTGAATAGCATCTATGAGCGTATTATTGTGTGCTTTCATCTTTTGTGTTATAGTTTTGGAGAGTCTTTCTTTTATAGATTTTTACCGTGAAAGAAATCTTTCCGTGTCTTAAACACAAAGATAGGAAAATATTTTAACGAGTCAGACCATGCAATTGCTTGGAAATACCTATATTCGCTATCCATAATTAAAGAATAATAAAAATGTAATCAATGGACAGATCTGTAGAACAACGTTATGACGCCCAAGATCTGGAAAAAGCTGTAAAGACGGTACTCGAAGGAGGTTTGATCCTCTATCCGACAGATACAATTTGGGGAATAGGCTGTGATGCGACAAATGATATAGCGGTATCTAAGGTTTTTGAACTAAAGAGGCGAGCAGACTCTAAGGCGCTCATTACACTTATGGAACACAGCGGATGGCTTGAAAGATATATGCTAGAGGTGCCCGAAATAGCGTATGATCTGGTAGAATTGGCGACAGAACCTCTTACCATTATCTATCCGAATGTTACGGGAGTAAGTGCTCTCTTGAAGGCTGAGGATGGAAGTGCCGGCATACGTATCCCTGATGATGCTTTCTGCAAAGCATTGTGCAACAAAATTAAACGCCCTCTTGTGTCTACTTCTGCAAATATCAGCGGAGAGAGTGCTCCTCGAAACTTTGAGGAGATAAGCGAGGAAATAAAGTCCGGAGTGGATTACGTGGTTAGCTTCAGGCAACAAGATCGCAATCCTGCTATGGCTTCCAAGATAATTAAACTTGATGTCGAAGGTTCTATAAAGATCATAAGAGGATAGATGAAACTGATAAAAGATATAGATTCGTTCTTTCTGAAGGTCTTACTTTGGCGGGAAAAGTATATCAAAGAAGGGCTGTTTATTCTTATTGTAGCATTCTTGATAGGTATTTGCAGCTCATTTGCTGCAGGTCTTCTTAAGACTATCATTCACGAGATTCAGGATTTTGTCATTTATACTACCGCCACTCAACGGCTCAACTTTTCTTATCTCATCTTTCCCGTTCTGGGAATATTGCTTTCCGGAATTTTTGTAAGGTACATTCTGAAGGATGATATAAGCCATGGCGTTACCAAGATTCTCTACGCTTTGAGTCAGAAGAAAAGTAGGATAAAACCGCACAATATGTGGTCTTCTCTTGTTGCTTCAAGTATGACAATTGGATTTGGAGGATCTGTCGGAGCCGAATCTCCAATCGTTCTGACAGGAGCCGCGATCGGTAGTAATATTGGTAGAGCTTTCCGGTTGGAGCAGCGAAATCTGATGTTGCTCGTCGGTTGTGGTGTTGCCGGAGCTGTTGCGGGTATTTTTAAGGCTCCTATCACCGGTTTGGTATTTGTGATAGAGGTTCTCATGTTGGATCTTACACTATCATCCGTACTGCCATTGCTTATCTCCTCTGTTACTGCAGCAACGCTCTCTTACGTAGCCTTCGGAACAGAACCTATGTTTGGGTTTTCTCACTCGGAGATGTTTACACTTGAGCGTATTCCGTTTGTGATATGTTTGGGGGTGATGTGTGGTTTGGTCTCTCTTTACTTTACGAAGATTTCTTTTTCTCTTGAGACACGTTTAAAAAAGATACCAAGCTATTGGGTACGCTATGCTTTGTGTGCTTCCATATTGAGTGCTCTTATCTTTCTTATACCAACACTGTATGGAGAAGGATACCTCACTATCAATGCTCTTATTAATGGTCATCCGAATTCTATATTGAAGAATACCATCTTTGCTAATATGGATAATCTCTTTTGGGTGTTACCGATATTTGTTGTTCTGAGTATTTTGATGAAAGTATTCGCAACTGTAACTACCAATTCCGGAGGTGGGTGTGGGGGAGTATTTGCACCAAGTCTTTTCTTAGGATGCTTGACAGGATTCCTTTTTGCATACTTACTCAACTACGCTCCATTTGCTCCATATCTTCCGACAAAAAACTTTGCTCTTATGGGCATGGCAGGGGTGATGGCTGGTATAATGCATGCACCTCTGACAGGAGTATTCCTTATTGCCGAACTTACCGGCGGGTATGATCTGTTTCTACCTCTGATGGTGGTCTCTATAAGTTCGTATGCTACCAATAAGATATTCCTTCCACATAATATCTACTCTCTTCGTTTAGCAGAGAAAGGTAAACTACTGACTCACAGGAAAGATCAAGCTATCCTTACACTTCTACATGTGGAGAACGTAATAGAAACGGATTTTAGTGAGCTTAGGCCGGATATGACCTTAGGCGAGATGGTACAAGTCTTTGGAGAGAGTAAAAGAAACCTTTTTCCGGTACTTACAGAGGACAGAAAGTTGGTTGGGATAGTATTGCTGGATAATATTAGGAACATCATGTTTCGCCCAGAACTATACGACAGATTTCTGGTGCAGAAGTTTATGGTATCACCTCCGGCGAGGGTAAATGTTAGCTTGACTATGGAAGAGGTGATGCACCAATTTGATGACACAGGGGCTTGGAACTTGCCTGTATTGGATGAAAAAGATTGTTATTTGGGATTTGTCTCCAAGTCTAAAATATTTAATAGTTACAGAGATCTTCTAATAACCAATTTTGACGGATAATAAAATGTCTGAAAACAATAAACAAAGATTGATAGTATTCTTTGGAACACCGGAGTTTGCTGCTCATATTTTAGACTATCTTGTATCTGAGAAATACAACATAGCCGGAGTGGTAACTGTTCCTGATAGACCTGCCGGAAGAGGACACAAGATGCAACCATCAGCTGTGAAAGTTGTGGCAGAGTCTAATAATCTCCCCCTGTTGCAACCGGAAAGCCTTAAAGATTTGAAGTTTGTATCTTCTTTGCAGGCATGGAGAGCAGAGATATTTGTCGTAGTAGCATTCAGGATGCTTCCTAAGATTGTTTGGAATATGCCAGCCCTGGGGACTTTTAATCTTCATGCAAGCTTATTACCTGCGTACAGAGGAGCAGCACCGATCAATAGAGCTATCCAGAATGGAGAAACACGTACCGGAATTACCACATTTTTATTAGATGAAGAAATAGATACCGGACGAATATTGTTGCAAGAAGAGGTGAATATAGAGCCTGTAGATAATGCAGGTTCTCTACACGACAAACTGATGAATAGGGGGAAATTTTTGGTAGCAAAAACCATAGATGGGCTATTTGATGGTACCATTTCAGATGGTATTCCACAAGATCCGATAGCTGCAGCACAAGCTCCATCCGCTCCGAAGATTTTTAAGGAAGATCAGCTCCTCTCGTTTACACAATCTAATGCAGAATCCCTCTTGCTTACTATAAGGGCCATGTCTCCCTATCCTGCTGCTTTAGCTGAGTGTGAAGATGAAGAAGGGAACTCTTTACAGTTTAAGGTGTATGATGCGAAAATTGGAGATCATGTCTCTAATTCTGCTCCAGGAATATGTGAGACAGATGGAAAGAGTTTTTTGAGAGTAATTGCTGCGGACGGAAAGTCTGTGGAACTTCTTGAACTTCAACCTCCAAGTAAGAAAAGAATGACGATTCAAGCGTTTTTGAATGGGTCAAGAAAGAATCTTCTTTTGAAATTTAGATAATGGCATTTTTCCCTTAATCTTTTTTGTAGAATCAATAAAAATGGCTTTATTTGCAGTGATATCGCCTTTATAGAGCGAGACGAATTTAGAGAAAGAATAATAAACATACTATATAAAGTAACAGCATTATGGGCATACTGAAATACTTAGGCATCATTATTGAACTTATCGGTGCCGCAATTTTGATCTTTGTTGGTCTTAGAGGAAATATCCAAAGCAATACTCTTTTGGTTGTGGGGTTAATTGCTGTGGTAGGTGGGTTCCTTTTCCACATCATTGCTAATAAGTATCTTGTTCCAATGAGAGAAAAATAAGAGACTTTGTACCTTCTTGTTATAAAAAGAATAGAAGCTGTCCAGATGATCATTTGGACAGTTTTTCTTTTATAGAACAATCCCAACGGATAATAACCTTGAAAAAGAACAGATATTATACAATAGTATGGTCCGTCGGATTGCTTGCTAAGGATTGAACATCGTGGTGGATATGAAGATCTCTATCCACACAGAAAATCGTTCGCACTAATTTTTGAACACTTCCAACATCGTGAGAGATCACTATAATGGCGGTCTCTTTGTTTATTTCGGGAAGAAGAGAGTAGAGATGACCCTCAAAACGTTTATCTACATACGTATTAGGTTCATCTAATATAAGCAGAGCTGGAGAAGACACCAATGCGCGAGCGAGAAGTATGCGTTGGAGTTGTCCTCCGGATAGTTTCCCTATGTGAGCATCTTTGTAGTCAATCATGTGTACTCTTTTGAGCATATCTTCCACTTTCTGCCGAATATTATAGATGTCTTTTATACCTTTTTTCCAGCTTTTTACCAATCCACTACTCACTACATCATAAACAGATATGGGAAACTGTTTGTCTATGCTACTTTGTTGCGGAAGATAACCAATTCCAAATGTCGGAAATAGGGAGCCCTCTTCTCCATAAAGAACTTTTCCGGAGAAAGGCTTTATCATTCCTAATAGTACTTTTATCAAAGTTGTCTTTCCCCCACCATTGGGGCCAATAATACCTATAAAATCGTTAGAAGAGATTTCAAACGATACTCTTGGAAGAATGATATCCCCATCATATCCGGCTACAATATCTATAGCTTTTATTAATAAAGGCATTAGTTGAATATCGCTTTTGCTGTAGCTAATAGCTCCTTATCCCATTCTTCGGATAGCGGATTTATGGTGTGAGTAGGAAGAGATAAAGACTTGGCAATAGCTTCCACGGAGCTGCTTGAAAACTCTTTTTGAAGCAATACAACTCTTGCATCTTGGTCTTTTGCCTCCTTTAATATCTTCTCTATATGCTTGGGAGTCGGCTCTTTGCCTTCGTGTTCCACTGCTATTTGAGAGAGTCCCCATTCTCCCGAAAAGAAAGAGAGAGAGGGGTGAAAGATTACAAATGAGCGAGTTGAAGAGTTCGATTTTAGTAGTTCTATCTCTTTTTCCAATAAATCCATTTCATGGATAAGCTGATCATAGTTCTTTTCCAATAAATCTTTATGCTTAGGAAAAATAGCTTGGAATGTCTCAAACATCCCTTTTGCTATCGCACGTCCTCCAAGAATAGAAGACCAATAATGAGGATCTCCCATGCTTGAGTGGACATGCCCCGGATGAGAACAAATATGATCTGACCCATATGCTTCCATAATTTCTTTAGGAACATAGTTTGAAAGATCTACACTCTTTATTCCATTCTCATTGATGGTATTGACCAAAGTTTTCTCCATAAGCAAACTTCCCATGTAAAAGAATACCTTACATGATGATAAGGAGAGAAGGGTATTGGGTGTAGGATCAAAGGACTCAGGGTTTGCTCCAGGAGGAACCAATACTCTTACGTTGGCGACGTCTCCTAACAGTTTTTCTGCAAAGAATCTCTGTGGAGAAATACTTACCACAATTTCTGGCTTAGAATCTGTCTTATCATTAGATGTACAAGAGAGACAAGATAAGATCAGAATGACCCCAATAGTGTGCTGAAAGATCTTAGAGACGATAAGTTTTTGCATTAACATCTACGGAGTCTGTCCTTGTAGGAGTTTTGGAACTTTTATTTTCTTCCGGAGAAGAGATAATAAGTTTTGAAGAATTGTCTATGTCGTTCTTATTAACCTTATCAGAGCTTAATAATGCTTCGGATGAGTTTAGCAGCTTTAGGTCTATGCTGTCTGTTTTAAACGTACCTGCAAGTAGTTCGGAGGCTCTTAGTACTGACGCTTTAAGATATTTGGAACTCCCTTCTAAGGTTGCCTCAGATGCATCTGCCAATTTAAGATGGAAAATATTTACATCTCCTGAAAAGAGCAGAGTTGATGCATCTTGAGTTACTACTGTAAGGGTATCAATATTACCCTGCAATGAGAAACTTCCGGCTTTATTGATTTCTGCATTAAGTTTGGAAAGCCACTTTTCACCAATTGAAAATTTTGCCGATGCAGCTTTGTCTAAACTAATGTCCGTGAAGTTCATCTTTCGGGATTTTATTTTTATATAGATTTGTTCATTGTCAGAATCATGTCTATAGTCCACAATCCTTAAAACTTTTCTGTTGTCTTGTTTAGAGATCTTGAATAAAATATCTTCTTCCGAGAGGTCTTGATCTACTATTTCATATATGGTGTGCTTAACCTCCTTATCATAGATAAAGTCTAATAGAATATTTCCTTCAATTTCTACTGCATCAAAGTCCTCTAATTCTCCTTCCTCTGGAATCTCTTTTTTGTTCCTGTCCTCCGAAGTATGTACAACAATCCTGTCATTGTAAGATGCACTACGCTTAAACGTGCATTTGGCAATCATTAATGCTACGGCACAGCACAGAAGTGCCAATATCGTTGTCAATCTCTTGCTTTCTCGCATATTCGGAAATTATTTCTGATTAAACTTTGAAAATCCACTTGTTTCTCCACGTCGAATTTCCGGAACTTTTTCACTTGCATTAGTTAACAAAGAACTACCATAGACACCATAATAGAGTTCGGTGTTGACATTGGTTGTGGCTGAGCTTGCTCCTGAAACTTCAACCTTACCTACTTTAGTAAGCAGTTTTTTTAAGTTTGCAGACGAAGCTCCTGATATTTCTAGATCTAACAAGCGTGTGTGCCCGGACATATCAATATTAGAAGCTCCGGATAGTTCACAGTCAACTTTGTCAAAGTTCCCGGATATCCTTGCTGTTGATGCCCCAGAAAGCTCAACGTCCAATTCCCGAATGTCCGCAGAACAACCAAAAGATGATGCTCCGGAAAGTTCTATTGCAAGTTTGTCTATGTTTGTGGATTGACTTGAATTGACAAGGATTGTAGATGCTCCTTGTAGAGAAAAGCCTCGTAGAACAGATAGGTCTGTTACATGTAGTATAAATTCTATTCTGCTATTCTTTGTAAAAGGAATTTTCTTAGGCCCAACAACTTTTACTTTCCCATTATCTACTTGTATTTCCGTGCCTTTTGCGTATTTGGAATCGGAAATAAGTTCTAAATAGTTTCTATTGGACTGCTTAACAGTTATCTTAACGACTCTTTCTGCTTCTACAAATTTAGGAGATTCAGGTAGGTCATATTGTCTATTTTCATTCTTGTTGAAGTCTTGTGCATAGGCGAATCCGGCCAAGAGAGTCGCAAGTATTACTACAAAAGAAAAGAAGCTTTTACTGTTCATTATGCTAAGATATTTTATGGTTTGTATTTTGTTCGTTCAAATGTAATTTGAGGACAGCCATATACAGGTGCTAATTTAGCAATTTCTATTGTAATGGAAGTCGTTCAGACGAATCATCTGTCATAAAACAAAAGCAATATCGCTATGGTTGAGCGGTATTGCTTTTGTTTTCTTTCGCTGTCCGGACAGAAGATCAATACTCTTCCTCGTTAAAGAAAAAATCTTCTTTACTGGGATAGTCTGCCCAAATATCTTCAATAGAGTCATATATCTCACCTTCTTCTTCTATTTCTTGTAAGTTTTCTATGACTTCCATAGGTGCTCCGGATCGCTGAGCATAGTCTATAAGTTCATCCTTGCTTGCAGGCCATGGCGCATCTTCCAATTTTGATGCAAGTTCTAGTGTCCAGTACATAGTGATTTAGTTGTCGTTATAGGTTCTTTTAATTATTCTTTCTCCGAAGAAAACACAATCCGTCTTCCGGAGTACAAACTTGGCGCAAAGTAAAACATTTTTTCTCAAAAACCAATTCTTGTGTGTGTTTTCTTCTGTTTTGTATAGGGAAAGGCTTCTTTTGATTCTTTTCTTGCGCTTTCAAAGGAGTTTAATAATTCACTTCAGAGTGTCTGATTTTATCGTAAAATAGAAGCTGTTAGCTGATTTATCTCTACATCGTTTTTGTTATCTTTGCACAATATTTAAGTAGTAAAAATCAGAGTATGGAATATAACTTTTCGACCATAGAAAAAAAGTGGCAAGACTACTGGTCAAAAAACTCAACGTATAAGATTGTTGAAGACACATCTCGTCCGAAATTTTACATATTGGATATGTTTCCATATCCCTCCGGAGCCGGGTTACATGTGGGGCACCCATTAGGATATATTGCATCAGATATATATGCAAGATACAAGACACATAAAGGATTTAATGTTTTGCATCCTATGGGCTTCGATGCGTATGGCTTACCGGCAGAGCAGTATGCCATTCAAACAGGCCAGCACCCTGAAGTAACGACCTATAAAAATATTGATCGATACAAAGAACAGCTTGCCAAGATCGGTTTCGGTTATGATTGGGATAGAGAGATTCGCACTTCTGAGCCGGGTTATTATAAGTGGACTCAATGGGCATTTTTAAGGATGTTTGGCTCTTATTACGACAACATACAGAATAAAGCTCTTCCCATAGAACAACTAGTGTCTCACTTTGAGCATAAAGGAACAGAGGGACTTGATGTTGCTTGCTCCGATGAAATTTATTTTACCGCAGAGGAATGGAAGGGGAAAAGTGAGAAAGAGCAGCAAGAGATCTTGATGAACTATCGGATAGCATACCTTGGAGAAACAATGGTAAACTGGTGTGCTGCTTTAGGTACGGTTCTTGCCAACGATGAAGTCAGCGAAGGTCTCTCTGTTCGCGGAGGACATCCGGTAGAACAACGCAAGATGAAGCAGTGGTGCCTGCGTATTTCTGCTTATGCAGACAGGCTTTTAAGCGGCTTGGAAGGTTTGAACTGGACAGAATCGCTTAAAGAAACACAGCGCAACTGGATTGGTAAAAGTGAAGGGGCAGAGATAAAGTTTCATATAGCAGATTCCGATGCTGTTATCACTGTGTTTACCACAAGAGCAGATACTTTGTTTGGAGTCTCCTTCATGGTACTGGCTCCCGAAAGCGAATATGTGAGTGTCATCACTTCCTCCGAGTATAGGGAAGAAGTGAAAGCTTATCTGGATGCGACGAAAAAGAAAACTGAGCGTGAGCGTATTTCTGATCGTCGAGTGACCGGTGTATTTACGGGAGGTTATGCCATCCATCCTATTACAAAGCAGCCAATTCCCATCTGGATTAGCGATTATGTCCTTTCCGGATATGGAACCGGTGCAATCATGGCTGTTCCTGCTCATGATAGTAGAGACTTTGCCTTTGCTCACCACTTTGGCTTGCCTATACTTCCGGTTGTAAAACCTCTGGACGGAGAACTTTTGCCGGTAGAGGAGTGGAAAGATAGCTTGGACAGTAAAGAGGGAGTCATGATAAACTCTGATTTTCTTAATGGACTGTCGGTAAGAGATGCTATTGCCGAGATGAAGAATTATATCCACGACCATGACTTGGGACGAGTTAAAACCAATTTCCGTCTTCGTGATGCCATATTCAGTCGTCAGAGATATTGGGGAGAGCCTTTTCCTATCTATTACAAAGAGGGAATGCCTTATCCTCTACCGGAAGAGCAACTTCCACTTGAATTGCCGGAGGTAGATAAGTTTCTTCCAACAGAATCAGGAGAGCCTCCTCTCGGTCGAGCAAAGGACTGGAAGACCCAAGACGGCTATCCCTTAGAGCTCTCAACGATGCCCGGATTTGCCGGATCTTCTGCGTACTATTTGAGGTATATGGATCCTCATAATCCGGAGGCTTTGGTTGACAAGCAAAAGAACGAATATTGGAAGAATGTAGATCTCTATATCGGAGGGACGGAACATGCCACCGGACACCTTATATATAGTCGTTTTTGGAATAAGTTCTTGTTTGATTTAGGCATCATTTGTGAAGATGAACCCTTCAAGAAACTTATTAACCAAGGAATGATACAAGGACGATCCAATTTTGTTTATAGAATCAAGGAGACCAATACGTTTGTCTCTCTTGGTTTGAAAGATCAGTATGATACTACTGCAATACATGTCGATGTAAATATTGTTCATAACGATCGTTTAGACTTGGATGCATTCAAAAGATGGATGCCGGAGTTTGCAACAGCAGAGTTTATCCTCGAAGATGGAGAGTATATCTGTGGTTACGCAGTAGAAAAGATGAGTAAGAGTCTCTTCAATGTAGTCAATCCTGATGATATTGTTGCACAATATGGAGCGGATACGCTCAGACTATACGAAATGTTTTTAGGTCCGTTGGAGCAATCTAAGCCTTGGGATACTAAGGGTATAGATGGTGTTCATCGTTTCTTGAGAAAGTTCGTCGGACTATACGATAATATCACGGATGAAAAACCTTCTTCGGAAGAGTATAAAATCTTGCACACTCTTATCAAGAAGTTAGGGCAGGGAATCGAGTCTTTCTCTTTTAATACCTGCGTCAGTGCCTTTATGATCTGCGTTAATGAGTTGCAAGCCGGTCGTTGCAGTAAGAGACAGATTTTAGAGCCTCTTACGATTTTACTTTCTCCTTTTGCCCCACACTTGGCAGAAGAGTTGTGGCAGTATCTCGGACATGAAAAGACTATTACTCAAGAGCCTTTCCCGGCGTTGGAAGAGCAATACCTGGTTGAAGCCGAGATAAATTATCCTGTGTCTTTCAATGGCAAGGTGCGTTTCCAACTCCCTCTCCCAGCAGATATGGGTAAGAATGAAGTGGAGAAAGTTGCTTTATCACATCCGGACACAGCCAAATGGCTTGTGGGAGCCACACCTAAAAAAGTGATAGTTGTTCCCGGAAAGATTATAAACATAGTACATTAAATACAAAAACATAACCATTCTCTAATAGTTTAGAAATCATGGGAAAGATCTCAAAAAAACTCTACGCAATCTCCGACTATGTTGTCATTTTCATCGGGCTTTTAGTTTACTCTTTTGGTTGGACGGCATTCATCCTCTCGCATGACATCACATCCGGAGGTCTTGCGGGTATTGCAACGCTTATAGGGCGTACATTGGATATCGCTGTAGCTTGGCCATATAATATTATCAACGGTATTCTTATAGTAATAGCTCTTGTTGTTTTAGGATGGCAGTTTTCTCTAAAGACACTCTTTAGTGTTGTTGCATTGTTCTTTATAATCCCTCCTTTTGAAAGCTTTTTCAAAACACCGCTACTTGCCGATCAGCCTTTTATGGCAGTGGTTATAGGATCTATTCTTTGCGGTATCGGTTTGGGAATAGTGTTCACCGTAAATGGCTCTACCGGAGGTACAGACATTATAGCAGCAATCATCAATAAATATAAGCCAATGTCCATCGGAACCGGACTTATGATCATTGACGTATTTATTATTGGTGCTTCTTATTTTGTCTTCAGAAACCCCGACCTCTTAGTGTTCTCTGTTGTAGAAGTGATGTTGGTCAACTTTACTTTGGACTTCGTGCTGAATGGTTACAGACAGAGCATGCAGTTTTTCATTTTCTCCGAGAAGACCAAAGAGATTAGTGAAGCCATCATGGAGGAGACCGGACGCGGAGGAACATATCTTTATGGCGAAGGAGCTTATTCCGGTAACGAAGCAAGGGTTTTGATGGTTGTGGCAAGACGTAGCGAAAGTTCCACAATCTTTAGGATTGTAAAGGAGCGAGACCAGAAAGCGTTTATCACTCAAAGCCTTGTCAAGGGTGTTTACGGAGAGGGATTTGATCCGATCAAAACTTCTTCCAAGAAAAAAAAAATGGCATAAAGTCGTAGAAAACCTTATTTTCTGGGGATAATAACCTTATGGAGGCAATATTTGCAACGCATAATAACCACAAGCTTCATGAAGTGGCTCAGATGTTACCATCTTGGCTTCATCTCCACAGCTTGAATGACATCGGGCTTACTGAAGAGATCATCGAAGATGGTAACAGTCTGGAAGAAAATGCTCTTATCAAAGCCCGTTATGTCTTTTCAAAGAATCCTTCTGCTGATATGGCATTCGCGGACGATACCGGATTGGAAGTGGATGCTCTCAACGGGGCGCCTGGCATATATAGTGCGAGATATGCGGGAGAGCACTGCTCTTTCAAGGATAATGTAGACAAACTTCTCCGCGAACTTCAAGACTTTCAAGATCCGGAGCTGAGACGAGCCAGATTTCGCACCGTCATTGCGCTTATCTTGAACGGAGGAGAGGAGCACCTTTTCAGTGGAGTAGTAGAAGGTGTTATTACTGCCGATCCAAGAGGCATAGACGGCTTTGGTTATGATCCCATATTTATTCCGGATGGTTTCGGTGAGAGCTTTTCAGAGATGCCATTGGCATTGAAGAACAGCATCAGCCACAGAGGAAAGGCATTTCGCAATATGAAACAATTCTTAGAAACTCGTACAGAAGATGAGAAACGATAAGATCAAGATAGAATTTTGGGGAGATTTTAACTGCCCTTTCTGCTACATCGGAGATGTTGTTCTGAAGCGTACAATCGAAGCTATGGGATATATGGATAGGGTTGAAGTGGCTTATCGGGCTTGTCGTTTATATCCTCACTTTACTCCTGAAGAGCAGTATCATTTCCGTTCCCAACTTGATGAATCTGACGAAACATCAAAAGAACATATCGACAAGAAAATCGGAGTTCTAAAGCATTTGGCAGGCAAGTATGGCTTAAAGTATGGGATGGATGATGCTATTGTCTCCAATACGTCCGAAGCTCTTGCTTTGCTTCTGTGGGTATCGAGTCGTTTCAGCGGAGACATTCAGACTCTTTTTGCCTTGAAAGAGGCTCTTGGCAGAGCATTCTTTTCGGAAGGTAAAGTATTATCCGATAGGGTAGTGCTTCTTTCTGCAGCTGAAGAAGCCGGGCTGGATAGAGTCGAAGCGAAGCAGATTTTGGACAACGGTGTCTATCTTGAGACCTTGGAGAGAGACCAAAAAGAGTCTGAGACCAAATGCCCTCGTTTCATACCGACCATATACATTGGAGATACAAGATTGGAAGGTGTGCTGAAAGCCGAACAGATCGAAAGGGCGCTATTAGAACAATAGCCTATTGACGACATTACTTATAAGAGACGGAAATGGATGATTCTATTTCCGTCTCTTTCTTATTGTGCATATTTAGGGGGATGCCTTGTCGTTTGAATAGGGACGAAAAGGGGATTTCACCTTTGTATTGTATCTCCCTTGTCTTTAGAGATGATAAATTTGGCAGACAGATTCGACAAAGGAATCAAGAAAGATGCTTAGCATTTAGGCTTGGCATTGTAGAGGTACATCTTGCATGCCTTGCAGTCGGTGCGGATTCGCATTCGGACGGTCCCATCGGTGCTTTCGAGGTAGAGAGGTTCGGAGAGAGTGGAGGAGGGAGATTGGCGGATAGGACATTTACCAAGACTGTACTTGATGCAGTGTCGTGTCTCCATGAGAGGAGCTTCGGGGGCTGGTGAACTCTCGAATGCTTCAGCCTCTACGGCTACGTGGTGGTCGGAGTAGAATGTTTTGGCTTGGGCATTAAAGACATTGGCACGGAAGTCCACTTTCTCTTCGGGATAAGCTAAGAGCGTCTCCCGCTTTATCGTGCGGTGTGGTTTCTTGTAAGATCTTTTTATTTCCCGAAGAAGATGTTGGGAGAGATCATTTTTGAGATTTTGGAGTAGAGAACGAGGTACAAATATACCTTTAAGACCGTCTGTGTCAATGTCTGACGGAGTAAAGATGGTTTCGCCCCATCTTGAAAGGATATCTATCTGACCTGCAGAGTCATCACGCTTTGCCGGTTCCGGTTTGAATGGTATGCTGTCCCTTACTCTCTTCTCTCCACAGATAGCCTCTATGGAAAGTTCACCATCTTGAGCAGTGGCGCAGATGGATATGGGGAGCTTTCTTTCCGCCGTCTTCTGTTGCAACTCTTTCTGATAGCGGACATCGAGACTGCGGTAAATCTCCATTCCGAGAGAGAGTTTTTTCAGATCGGACGGTGTGGATGGAAATATCTTAAAGCCTTCCACTTTATTTGCCCGTATTCCGGAGGTGCCTCCATCGGGGAGAAAGAATGTGAGTCCGTCTCCATTGTTCAGAGCAGTAGTACCGGTGATGGAGAACCATTGCGGTGTAATCTTCTCTACTTTGCCGATGAGCGCCCCGATAGACTTAGGCGTTGCAAAAGATGATAGCTCGTCTTCTCCTCGCCCTCTTGCCATATAGGTGGTGAATCTTCTGTTGAACGACTTTGAAAGATCCGGAGTAAAGAAGCGCGTAACCTCCCCCTCCGAACTCCTGCACAGATCCTCCCTACAAGAGATAATCCGCTCCAACTCCTGGTGATAGTACGCAGTTACACTCTTGAGATAGGTGAGATCTTTCAGTCTGCCCTCTATCTTGAATGACGAGATACCTGCATCTATCATCTGTTCCAGCAGAGAACTTCTGTTGAGGTCTTTGATGGAGAGAAGATGACGGTTGGACACAATCGTGCGTCCATTGGCATCTATCAGATTGAATGGCATCCGGCACACTTGCGAACACTCTCCTCTGTTTGCACTTCTCCCATGAAAGGCTTGAGCGGCATAGCATACTCCGCTGTAAGAGACGCACAAAGCTCCGTGGACGAATGCTTCGAGGCGAACATCGGGAGCGGTCTTTGCGATTGTGGCAATATCGGAAAGATTCAGTTCACGAGGTATCACGATCTGCTCCATGCCGAGATCTGCATAAAATCTCACTTTCTCAGGCGTGCGCAGATCCATCTGTGTGCTCGCATGGAGCGGAATGGGCGGAAGGTCCAAAGCCAGCAATCCGACATCCTGAATAATGATGGCATCGACGTCCGACTCGTATAACTTCCGGATGAGATCCACGGCGAGGGGCAGCTCTTTATCCGTCAGAATCGTATTGAGAGCGACATACACTTTCGCTCCATACAGGTGTGCAAAAGCTGCAAGTTCTGCAATATCCTCTATGCTATTGCCTGCCGATGCTCTAGCTCCAAACGCCGGAGCTCCTATGTAAACGGCATCCGCACCATGCAGTATCGCTTCCTGTCCGTAGGTTTTATTCTTTGCAGGAGCAAGAAGTTCAATGCTTCGCACCGTGATCGAGCTTGTGTCCGTATGCAAGGTCTCCGGCATCACCAAGTCCCGGCACGATATAAGAGTGGCTGTTGATGGTGTCGTCAAGAGCCGCAACCCATACACTCACCTCTTCCGGCAGATGTTCTTCCAGATATTTCAGTGCCGGCTTGCTCGCTATAACGGATGCGATGTGTACGCTTTTCGGCTTGCCAAAACGCTGGAGAGCCTCATAAGCAATCTCCATAGAGCTTCCGGTGGCAAGCATCGGGTCTATGATGACGAGTGTTTTATCCGTAAGATCGGGAGTGGTAAGGTAACCCATGTGGATGTCGAAATGCTCTTCATCAATGTATTTTCTGTATGCCGATACAAAAGCATTCTCGGCTCTGTCGAAATAGTTCAAGAATCCGTGGTGCATCGGAAGCCCTGCACGAAGGATGGTAGCAAGTACCACTTTATCCTCTTCCAGTTCGGTAGGAGCGATGCCCAGCGGTGTCTGTATATCTTTTACCTTGTAGTCCAACGTCTTGCTTATCTCATACGCCATGATCTCACCTATCCGCTCTATGTTGCGACGGAATCTCATCGAGTCGTTTTGTATGTTCACATTTCGGAGTTCAGCCACAAAGCGGTGTAGCAGCGAGTTCTCTTCTGCCAGATTAAAAGTTTTCATCTTATATATATGTATTCTGTTTTTATGACTCTTTTAGGAAGCAATCTTTTGTCGGAAGAGTAGAGGTTGTCATTGATAATTGCGTCTGAACAGCTCGTACTTCTCTACAACGTTTGTCACATAGTTTGCTGTCTCACGTCCTCTAAGGTATCCGTTCTTGCAGACAGGGTCGTTGTAGTATTCCGGGTTCGACTTCAAAAGGATATATTTCCTCACTCCACTATCCCAAGAGTGTTTATCTTCATTGTATTTTTCTGCCAACCTTTGGGCATCGACCACGTGTCCGTGTCCTGCATTATACGCTGCCAGAACGATTTTGACGCGCTCTGCCGGATCTTCTATATTTCGAAATATTTTGTCTAAAGCCAGAAGCAGAGAGACGGCAATGCGTACCGAAACATGAGGATCCGTAAGTTCGCCAACGGATGCACCATAGGCTCTTCCTGTTCTTGGCATAATTCCCATAAGACCGGTAGCACCCGACCATGCTTTTACTTCCGGACGGAATCTGGACTCATGGAATGCTATCGCAGCAAGATACTGCCAATCCCAACCGAGTCTTTTCGCTTCTTCCTTAAATATATCATCAAAAGGGGAGAGGTTGCCCGGCTTTGTGATGTATGTTGTACCGGTTTTGCTCTCATCCTCTGCCAGCCATCTGTTTTCCTCGAAATATCTGTAAACCATTTGTCGCTCTTTGGAGACGAACTCATGTTCCGTTACGAAAAGATTGATACTGTCTTGGAGAGCTTTATTGCCCTTGGCTGTGTACCACGATGTTGGGATTGGAAAGCTGAGACGAGTAGAGGTATTCAACCCTCGTATATAGGTTTTGTTGAGACCGGCAGTGCGTTCGTCCGTTGCCGTGAAGCGTATGGAGTCTTTGGCGACGAGCATCATCAGCTCCTCTATCTGTATGGAGTCTCCCTGTACAGGCACTATCTCTACTCCTCCACCTATCTCTCTGTTCATGTTGTGCAGACGAAGCTCTTCGGGTGTGTGCGGTAGGATGTGTATGGTTTCTCCTGCAAGCTCATACGGTTGCTTGATAAGGCTGTCTGTCTGCTTTTGTACCAGAACGATGCTATAACTCTCTTTCTCTCCGCAAAAGTCCACACGTTCTCTCGCTTTTGCCGTCATACCGTAAGGAGCAATGGACAGATCTATCTCTTCTCTCTCTATCCAAGTGAAAAGGGAGTCTGAAGAGGGAGCAAGATGCAGCTCTATGTTCAGATCGTGCTTGGTGGCAAAGGCTACGATTTTCTCATATTCCGGTCCCAACTCTTCTCCTTTGTAGAGAAAGTAAACCAGCGGAGACGATATGGCTCCAACCCTTATGGTATCGGAACTTTTGATCTCATCCCAAGAGCGATAGAGTGGAGGCTCTTCTTTGGAAAGGTTACAGGATTGAATGAATGGCAATAGAGACAGAGCTGCAAAAAAAAAGAGCTTCTTCCCACAATATTCCAGACTTGTGGCAAGTGCTCTCAGCTGATCCGAAACGTCTCTATACTGGTTCTTCCGAAATATATTCATCCGATTCGTTTTTGCTCCATTGGTACAAAGGTAGTAATGTTTTTTGAGTTATGTCTTATTGTACTTCTCTTTTCTTAAAGTTTGACCCCATTTTTGGGGAGGTTGTTTTTATATATTCCATCCCCAAAAATGTTCACTTTTTTCGGTCTCTCTATTTTGATCGGAGGGGGCGTTTTCAGAGCACGACCGAACTGTTAAATTTGGGCTGTTTTATTAACACAAATTCCGATACTCGTTAAGCAAAAACGCTAAACGAGCATATTCTTTTGGCTTAACGTGTTTAATTTTTCAATGAACACGTTTACCGATTTCATTAAACACGTTTACCGGATTCNCTAAACGAGCATATTCTTTTGGCTTAACGTGTTTAATTTTTCAATGAACACGTTTACCGATTTCATTAAACACGTTTACCGGATTCGATTAACGTGTTTAGCCGAAAGTGTCAAAACCCTAAATATCAACTGATTACCTGTTTTCGCCCTAAAATGCTCCTAAAAAGGCAGATTTCTTTATTAGGAAACGTTTACAGGAATGGGTGTTAAAATTTACACCAATTAACGCGAAAACAGCCCATGAAATCGTCCAAGGAGAAAAAGATTCTCAAATTTGAGAAAATTTGTATGCTATTGTAGGTGAGTGTTTTGGTTGCTATTTAGAGAAAAATAGAGTTATAAGAGAGCCGGAGAGTGTCGAAACAGACGAGCCGGTAGGGGCTTCCGTTTTTATATAAAACATACCGCCTAAAGCCCCATTTTATTCCCCGAAAAGGATGAGAAAAAAGAGCTTCTGAAGGGTGGCGAAAAAGCTGTCAAGGAGATGTGATAACGTTAAATTCGGGTTCGGTTGTCCAGATTATAAATCTTTGTTTAACTTTGTGTCCATAATCGCGCACAGGACACGAGAAACCACTGAAAAACGTGTCTTGATGTGTGAAGGACGAAGAAGTATATAAGAAGCTAAGCTTCATTTTTAGCACATAGGTAGAAAAATATTATGAATGGAAAGACAGTGGTCACCGGTGTTATCGGTGCGGATGCCCATGCAGTAGGGAATAAGATTATTGCATTTGCTTTAGAGCAAGCGGGCTACAAGGTTGTTAACCTCGGTGTTATGGTCTCACAGGAAGAGTATATAGAAGCTGCCATAGAAACGGCAGCCGATGCTATTATCGTCTCTTCTCTTTATGGTCATGGTGAAATAGACTGTAATGGTCTTCGTGAAAAGTGTGATGAAGCCGGGTTAAAAGGTATTCCTCTCCTTGCCGGTGGCAATCTTGTGGTAGGTAAACAGGAGTTCGCAGACGTTAAAGAGCGTTTTGAGAAAATGGGCTTCAACTGTGTTTATCCTCCCGGAACTCCAATAGAAACTACAATAGCAGATCTTGATAAAATATTGGGAGTAACTCGTTAAAGTAATGAGGTACCTTACTGCGGACTTTGGAAGTACCTACACCAAACTTACCGCAATAGATGGTAATTCCCGTAAAATTGTAGGTACGGCTGCTGCATTTACAACAATTGAAACTCATATCGGAGATGGCTTTCGGGATGCGCTTCTTGCGCTTGAACAGAACATAGGAGAGCCATGGGTGTATGACGAATTGGTTTGTTGCAGTTCTGCCGCGGGTGGACTCAAGATGGTAGCTCTTGGTTTAGTGCCGGAGCTGACATCGAAAGCTGCACGCATGGCTGCTTCAAGCGCAGGAGCAAAGGTGGTTAAGACCTATGCTTACGAGATTTCAAAGGCAGAACAGCATGAGATAGCAACCATCGCTCCGGATCTGATCCTGCTCTGTGGCGGAACAGACGGAGGGAACAAGGAGGTTATACTCGCCAATGCTCGTCGTTTGATAGAGATTCCCGGAGACTTCTCTATTATAGTGGCAGGAAACAAGACAGCATCTTACGAACTGGAAGAGATTCTCTCTGCCGGGAATAAGTCGTTTATCATCACAGAAAATGTGATGCCGGAGTTCAACAGACTCAATATAGAGCCTGCAAAGCGTTGTATAATGGAGCTTTTTATTTCTAAGATCATAGAGGCTAAGGGGCTTACATCCATACAAGAGATGTCTCGCTTCAAGATCGTGCCTACGCCTTATGCTGTATTGAATGCCTGTAATCTATTGAGTTTGGGTACGAAACAGACGCCGGGAATAGGGGATTTGATGGCGATAGATCTCGGCGGAGCCACTACCGATGTTTACTCGATAGCAAAGGGAGAGCCTACAATGGAGAGCATCATGCTGAAAGGCATTCCCGAACCTTACAGCAAACGTTCCGTGGAGGGAGATTTGGGGATGAGATATAGCTTGATTCCGCTCTTGGAGCAAGCAGACTCCTACAAACTTGCTTTGGAAGCAGAAGTGGAGGAGACAGAGCTGGTGCATTGGGTAAAAAGCTGTACGGACACACCGGATACTCTTGCCTCAAACGAGAGAGAAGTACGGATGGAAGAGGCATTGGCAAGAGCTGCCGTGAGGATTGCCATGGAGCGTCATTGCGGAACACTTGCAAAGGTTTATACGCCTATGGGTGAGCTTTTTACGCTTAATGGTAAAGACCTTACTCAAGTCCCGTTTGTGCTGGGTATCGGAGGGGCTATCCTCAATAGTCCGAACCCTAAAGAGGTGCTGAAAGGAGCATTGTACGACCCGATGAGATACGAGAGTGCCAAGCCGAAAAAGCCTGCATTCCTTTTGGATAAGAGGTACATCATGGCTTCTATGGGGCTTCTGAGCAGTGCAGATCCCGAATTGGCTCTCGAACTGATGAAGAAAGAGGTAGTAACCTTATGATATAATAGAAGACCTTATTCCTGTACGACTGCTTAGAGGAATGAGGTCTTTGTGCCTTGGTATGGTAGGCATATTGGGAAGTAGATAAGAAGATTAAACTAAAGAATAGAATCCATTTTTAGACTATGGAAGTAAAGAATGTAAGAATTCCCGAAGACGTGTTCATGAAAGAACGCGAAGAGGTCTTGAAACAATGGCCTACGGGAGCAGGTGTAAACTTTGATGAAGCTGTGGAGTATCAGAAGCGCATCGCGCCTGAAAAGCGTTTCGACTCAAAGCTGCAACAGGCAGAGAAAGAGGGAGTAACTCTTATTCAACCTCGTGCCGGTGTGGCTCTTTACGATGAACACATCAAGCTGCTTCAGTTTTTGGAAACAGAGGGAGAAGCGGATCTTCTGCCTTCAACGGTAGACAGCTATACCCGTCTCAACAGATACAAAGAGGCAGAGAATGGTATAGAGAAGAGTAAGGAGACCGGACGCTCTATGCTTAATGGTTTCCCTATCGTAAACTATGGTGTGGATATTTGTAGGTCGGTAACTTCTGCGCTTAAAAATCCGGTTCAGGTGCGTCACGGAACTCCTGATGCACGCCTCTTGACGGAGATCTCTATCGCAGGAGGATTTACATCATACGAGGGTGGTGGTATCTCTTATAACATTCCGTATTCTAAAAACTACTCTTTGGAGAAGACCATTGCCTATTGGCAGTACACAGACCGTCTTTGCGGTATGTATGCGGAAGCCGGTATCAATATCAACCGTGAACCATTCGGTCCTCTTACAGGTACGTTGATCCCTCCGTGTATCTCCAACTCTGTTGCCGTGCTTGAAAGCTTACTTGCCGCAGAGCAGGGTGTTAAGGATATTACCGTAGGCTATGGTCAGTGCGGTAACCTCATCCAGGACGTGGCAGCAGTGAGATCTTTGAAGAAGATGACGGAAGAGTATCTTGAGAGATATGGCTATAAAGGATGTACGGTTACGACCGTATTCCACCAATGGATGGGCGGATTCCCTCAAGATGAAGCCAAAGCATTCGGTGTAATATCCTGGGGAGCAGCTGCGGCTGCATTGGCAAAAGCGACAAAGGTTATTGTGAAGACTCCGCACGAAGCTATGGGGGTACCTACCAAGGAGGCTAACGCGGCAGGTCTTAGAGCCACAAAACAGGTGATCTCCATGTTGAGAGACCAAGACTTCCGTGAAATCCCGGCAGTTTTGGCAGAGAGCGAAATCATAGAAGCAGAGATGAGATGTATCTTGGATAAGGTAGAGGAGCTTGGCAAGGGCGACTATGCCAAGGGTACCATTGCGGCATTTGAAGCAGGTGTACTGGATATTCCTTTTGCTCCATCGAAGTACAATGCCGGAAAGGTAATGCCTGCTCGCGACAACTTCGGTGCTGTGAGAATTTTGGAGTTGGGAAACATTCCATTCAGCGAAGAGCTTAAAGCGTTCCACAGAGCGAAACTCGAAGAGCGAGGAAGAGCAGAAGGCAGAACCGTGAGCTTCCAAATGGTGATAGATGATGTCTATGCCATCGGTAAAGGATTCCTTGTAGGTAGAAATACAAACTGAAAATAGAAAGAGTATGCAGGCTAAAGGTCTGCATACTTTCTATTACAACCTAATACTAAACATAAACTCGTTAAAAACTACATACGCGATGAAGATTAAGAAAGTAGTATGTGCAGCCGGAAAGACCGGTTTCTACTTTGATGACCAAAGAGCCATCAAAAAAGGTGCGGAAAGCGATGGTGCTTTCTATAAAGGTGAAACAGTTACGGAGGGTTTCTCTTCTGTTCGTCAGGCAGGTGAGGCTATTTCGGTACTGTTTATATTGGAAAACGGAGCCATTGCTCATGGAGACTGTGCGGCTGTGCAGTATTCGGGAGCAGGGGGTAGAGATCCTCTGTTTTTGGCAGAGAACTTCATTCCTGTTATCGAAAAGGAGATAGCCCCGATGTACGAAGGAAAAGAGATCACCACATTCCGTGAGATGGCAGACTTGGTAGATAAATTTGTCTGTCCGAAAACGGGAAAACAATACCACACGGCTATTCGCTACGGCGTTACTCAAGCTTGCTTGGATGCCGTTGCCAAGAGCAAAGGAAAGCTTATGGCTCAAGTCATAGCGGAAGAGTACGGCACAAAGGTTTCGGATAAGATGATCCCGATCTTCACTCAGAGTGGAGACAACCGTTATGAAAACGCAGATAAGATGATCATGAAAGGTGCAGAGGTGCTTCCTCATGCTCTGTTCAACCACGTTGAACAAAAGGTCGGTCTCAAGGGCGAGAAGATGAAAGCGTATGTGGAATGGTTGAGAAACCGCATTCTCGAATACAGAACATCGGACTCTTACAATCCTATTCTGCACATTGACGTATATGGTACGCTCGGTATCGTATTCAATAATGACTTTGAAAAGATCGCGGACTACGTTATGGAGCTGGAAGAGATAGCCAAGCCGTTCAAGCTGCGTGTAGAAGGTCCGGTGGATGTCGAGGAGAAGTGGGCACAGATAGATGCTTTGGCAGCTATTCGCAAGCACATGGATGCCAAAGGCTCTACCGCCGAAATCGTGGCAGACGAATGGTGCAATACTTTTGAAGATATTGTAGACTTCTCGAAAGCCAAAGCCGGACACATGGCACAGATTAAGACTCCTGACCTCGGCGGTATCAACAACTCGATAGAAGCCGTTCTCTACTGTAAAGAGCATGGAATGGGGGCTTACTTGGGAGGAACATGCAACGAGACAAGCCGTTCTGCCGAGATCTGCGCCAACATTGCCATGGCTACACGGCCGGCTCAAACTCTTGCCAAGCCCGGTATGGGAGTGGACGAGGGCTACATGATAGTCTTCAACGAGATGAGCAGAATACTTTCACTAAAGGATAAACTCTAATTACAACACATTATATTATGGAAGAGATAAGAGTACTCTCTCCTACGGCTATTTTGGGATACGGCTTTCCGGAAGAGTCTTTCTTGGAGGGCATGAAGCGTAATCCCGATGTTATAGCCGTGGATGCCGGAAGTACGGATCCGGGTCCGTATTACTTGGGAGCCGGCAAGTCTTTTACGGACAGAAACTCCGTCAAGCGAGATCTTGAATACATGATCCCTGCGGGGGTGGAAAGAAATATCCCTGTGATCATTGGTTCTGCCGGTGGTGCGGGTGGTCATCCTCATGTGGAGTTTGTGCTTGATATTGTCAGAGAGATTGCGAAGGAGAAGCAGCTCTCTTTCAAGATGGCGGTCATCGAGTCCGAGTTTAAGAAGGATTTTATTCTTTCGGAGCTTCGCAAGGGCAACATCACACCTCTGAAGCCGGCGAAGGAGCTTACCGAGAAGGATGTCGAGGAGAGCGTTCGCATAGTGGCACAGATGGGAGAAGAGCCTATCATCGAGGCATTGAAGAACGGAGCGAATGTGATAGTGGCGGGGCGTGCGTACGATCCGAGTGTTTTCTCTGCGCTGGCCATCAGCCGGGGTTATGAGAAAGGCTTGGCGATCCACATGGGAAAGATTTTGGAGTGCGCAGCCATTGCGGCACTTCCGGGCAGCGGTTCGGACTGTATGTTCGGCTATCTCCGCAGGGATCACTTCGAGCTGGAGACGCTCTCTCCGCTTCGCAAGTGTACCACTCTTTCGGTGGCGGCTCATACGCTGTACGAGAAGAGCAACCCTTACATCCTGCCGGGTCCGGGCGGAGCCATCAATCTGCACGAGACCAAGTTCGAGCAGGTGGAAGAGAACCGCGTCCGGGTATCGGGCAGCAGGTTCGAGCCTACGGAGGAGTATTTCGTCAAGCTCGAAGGCGTGCGCAAGGTCGGATACCGGACCATCTCCTGCGCGGCGGTAAAGGATCCCATCCTCATCTCGAAGATAGACGAGGTGAAAGAGAAGGTCAAGGAGCGTGTGGTGAACAACTTCGATGCTTACGGCATTCGCGATTTCTTCCTGGATTTCAAGGTCTACGGCAAGAACGGTACGATGGCTATCTTCGAGGATAGGGCGGACGAGTATCAGCCTCGCGAACTTCTCATCATCATCGAAGCCGTGGCGGCGACTCAGGAGCAGGCGGATACGATCTGCGGTTTTGCGAGAAGCACGATGCTGCACTACGGTTACGAGGGACGCATCTCCACGGCGGGGAATCTTGCTTTCCCGTTCTCGCCTTCGGACTGTCATGTGGGCGAGGTGTTCGAGTTCAATGTGTATCACCTGCTGAAAGTGGCGGATGCAACGTCTCTTTTCCCTGCGAGGTACGAAGTGTTTAACCAAGGAATAAGCAAATAAATCATGGCAAGATATACTTTGAGAGAGCTTGCTTCCGTTATCAGGAGCAAGAACTCCGGACCTTACGAGCTGACATTCGACGTGATTTTCAAGGACTTCGACGGCTATCACATGGTGAGAGACGCCGGCATTTTCACCAAAGAGATGTTTGCGCGGCTGTACAACATTTCGGAGGACGACATCATGAATATCGTTCATTTCGATCCTGCCAAGGCGATCAAGGTAACCATCGTTCGTCCCATTCCGTCCGGAGCATTGGGCGAGACCGATGTGTACGGCGCACAACAGCATGCCCCTCTCGTAACTTTCGGGTTCGAGATCTGAGGAAACGGTGCCGCATTTGTCGGATAAAAAGACAGAGACAGACGGCAGACGGATTAGTGGCGGAATCGGTTCCGGTCATTTACGGAGCCGGTTCCGCTCATTGATGGAAAATTGCCTCTTTTCGGAAGGAGCAAAATTTCTGCACGCACGCAAATTTATTTCTTCATGCACGTAAATTTACTTCTGCACGTACGGAAAATTTTCTCCGCACGCACGCAAATTTATTTCTGCACGCACGGAAAATTTTCTCCGCACGCACGGAAAATTTTCTCTGCACGCACGGAAAATTTTCTCTGCACGCACGGAAAATTTTCTCTGCACGTACGGAAAATTTTTTTTGCACGTACGAAAAATTTTTTTTGTACGTACGAAAATTTTTTTTTGTACGTACGAAAATTTTTTTTGTACGTACGAAATTTTCACCCCTTCCGAAGGAAATTTGTTTTTCGCTATAAACAGCTGATTATCATGCTTCTAAAAAGACTTTTGGAAATGCCGTCGGAAGACGCTCCGAAAGCAACAAAAAGATCACTCTACACATACCCCCGATAACGCCAATGAACCCCCTGAATCTGTACAGAGAATACTCGGTTTCGTCCCAGTATTTTGCCCCGCGAGGGAGAGAGCGACTGATGTTCCTCGGAGAGCAGATCGCACAAAAACATTTGAGTTATAGAGATCGGCTCGTGGGCATTGTCGGAGATGCCGGTTCGGGAAAATCGTCCCTGATCAAAGGGATGTTTCCGGGCTTGGAGCTCTCCAACGATGACGATGTCATCAATCCGAGAAAGATCCTCCAGGTGAGGGACACATTCGACATGGCGGAGCGAGAAAGCTCCACCTACCATCTGGATATGCGGTTTCAGCTCGGATTCACACAGATGTACGAGATCGTGGACTTTGTCAAGAACATGCTCGAAAAAGGGCGCAGGCTGGTCATAGAACACTTCAACCTGCTCCAACCCGCCCTCGGACGCAACGCCGACATCATCGTGGGGATCGGGGAGGAGATTATCGTTACTCATCCCACCATCTTCGGACCGCAGGCAGACCGCATCTACGACATGGTGCACAGCTCGCTGAGGTATCGCAAGATGGCACACTCGGCAGAGGAGCTGACGCTGCTTTCCCTCATGGACGAGTGGGGGATAGGGATGGAAAGCCTCACCGTGAGCGATATACGGAACGGTTTTGTGCTCTGCTCCGAGTCGCCGCTGCCAATCAATTTCGACCGCCTGGCAGAGCTGATCCGGGAGAAGATAGACCAAAATCTCACCATCTCCTACAAGGACGAAAACCATATCATGGTCGCAGACAGAGAAGTGCCCTGCACCGGTCCGCGACTGCACGTACCGAGAACATCCGAAATCAAGAACTTTTATCTGGTCCGCCACTGGGTACACGACCCCAAGCAGAAGGTCTACTGTATGGTCGGGCTGCTCGACGTCCAAACTGATAAGGATCTCGAAAACCAGAATACCAACTACTTTCTAACCCGAAAAGAATAACACTCTACCCCTCTCATGAAAACAATTCATACCTCTCAGGTAACAGACCTCGTCGAACGCCTCTGCATGGATGCCAACTATAAGCTCGCCCCCGACATCGAGAACGCAATGAAGAGATACAAAACACAGGAAAAATCTCCTCTCGGACGAGAGATACTGGGCACGATCCTCGAAAATGCCCGCATCGCTCGTACCGAAGAAGTGCCGATGTGTCAGGACACCGGCATGACCGTCGTCTATCTTACCATCGGACAGGAGGTGCACATCGAAGGAGGCAGCCTCAAAGACGCAGTGAACGAGGGCGTCAGAAGAGGATACCGGAACGGATACCTGAGAAAATCCGTGGTGAAAGATCCGTTCGACCGAACCAACACCGGAGACAATACCCCCGCAGTCATACATTATAATATAGTAGAAGGAGAAGAGCTCCACATCCTCGTGGCACCAAAAGGCTTCGGCAGCGAAAACAAAAGCCGGCTAATAATGCTTACCCCTTCGCAGGGCGTGCAAGGCGTAAAAGACTTCGTGATCAAAGTGGTCAGGGACGCAGGCCCCAACCCCTGCCCTCCGATAGTGGTAGGAGTAGGTGTCGGCGGAACGATGGAGCGTTGCGCCTGTCTCTCCAAGCTCGCTCTGATGAGATCGGTGGGCTCTCACAGCGACAACGAGTTTGTGGCAAGTCTGGAAAAAGAGCTACTGGAAGAAATAAACCGACTGGGCATAGGCCCCGCCGGATTCGGAGGCTCCACAACGGCTCTGGCTGTGAACATCCTGACCGAAGCCACCCACATAGCAGGGCTTCCCGTCGCAGTCAATATCGGCTGCCACGCCACAAGACATGCAGAGGGATCCTTATAGATAAACACTTACACTTATCGTTTATCTTTTGAAAGAGCAGCCGTCTTTGCAATGTGCTGCTCTTTCTTTTTCTTCCGGAAGGCAAGCCTCCCGCTTCCCGATCTCATGATTTTCCGAATCTTTAAGCATCGCGCAGACTCTCCAACGCAAACGTCAAAATCTACGACCGGGCACAAAAAAAGTGATGGGAGACTCTCGTCTGCCATCACCCACACTAATCTAATCTTTAAAGTTCTTACCCAAATTATTTCTTTGTCGTTTCCTTCGGGTGTTGTTCGCCTTTAGATTTCCTTGCAAAGTAACGCTTCGTGTAGACGTTCTCCGCATGTATGATCTGAAATGCCTTTGTATTTGATAGCTTGGAACGAAGAGACGTAATCAACTCTTGAGTAATCTCTGCTTGAATCTTCATATTCTCTACGGTTTTGTCTAAGGCTTCTCCATATTCGACTTCGGATATGACAACATCTTCTCTCGCTGTATGCTTGATCAGTCTGTTCATCTCCATCCATAGCTTTTGCTTCTTTGCATCATACTTCTGAAGCTCCTGTTCCACGAAAGTCCGCTCTGCAACGGTCAGCTTTGCCTTTTCCGTAATATACGCATTCCGCCCTTCGGTAAACTCTCGCATTCTTTGAGATCGCTTTTCGACTTTATCATGGTTTTGACCGCTTATCGTACCAACGCACGCTACTGCGACAAAGATAAATAATAAAATCTTTTGAATAGCAATGTTTACGCTATTTTTTGTATGTAAATACATGGCTTTTTATTTTTATATGTTATTCGGATATGTATGAGACCATATAAGCTTCGGCTGCCTGATCCTCCAAGTAGGAGGTGTAAGTAGCATCATCCCACTCAATCGAGTATCCTTCATCGGTTTTGTAATCCACTACCGCCGTAATATTAGCATTCTCCATAGAAGTGCCTCTCGGAGTCGGTAGAATCACTTTTATGAGAAGAGCCAAGCCAATAAACATCGCAGCCAAATAGATGTATGGCTGCAGCCTGGACCAAACGGAGAGCTTTATCTCCTCCTTTTGAGCCTTTTCTGTCTGCTCTCTTTCTTTGAAAGTAGAGACCAAATCCTTTTCCAAGTTCTTGAAATAGTTTTCAGGAGTTCGGAATCCCAAAGGTCTCTTTTTTATTTCATCTATCTCATTCATAATAATGTCGTGTCTGTATTGTATGACCTACCTATATCCCTTAGATAGGGTTTAGGGATAAAGGTTTAATCCGATTCTATCTCAATGTGTTGTTTTACTTTCTTTTGTGCATGGTGAAAGTCCGCTTTAAGAGCTCCGACCGATGTATCCGTCAGTTGAGAAATCTCATTATAGGAGAGCTCATCAAAGTAGCGGTATTGAAAAACCAGCTTTTGCTTTTCCGGGAGAGTAGCTATTGCTGCATGAAGAAGAGCTTCCGCATTGTCTCCGTCAAAGTATGGATCGTTCATAAGTATCTCAGCCAGATCATACTCCGATGTGGATAGCGGAACTTTTCGTTCATATTTTTCAGATCTGAGATGAGATAGAGCTTCATTTGTTGCTATCGTATGCATCCACGTGTAGAGCCTGGAATTGCCCTTGAATAAAGCAATATTCTTCCAGATCTTATACAGCGACTCCTGCAGAACATCGTTGGCATCTTCATGGAAGAGCACGATGCGACGGATCACCGCGTACAGTCTGGGGCTATATCTTTTTAAAAGAACAGAGAAAGCCTGTTCTTTGGTCTCTTCTTGTTGAAGCAGTCGCAGAAGCTCCTCTTCCGATATGCGAGATAAGTCTTTACTCGAAAGCATTTGTTCTTGTTTTGAGTTCAGGATAGGAGATGCGAGAATGGAACATGGTTTTGAGTTTCTCAAAGAATACTTCCTTAATGATCTCTACATCTTTGAATGTCAAAGGGCTGTTCTTCAGAAGTCCTTCTTCTATTGTTCCATCAATGATTTTGTTGATGTGAGCCATCATACTATCTTCGGTAAAGTCTTTAAGACTCCTTGATGAGGCTTCCACAACATCGGCAAGCATAAGTATTGCCATCTCTTTGGTGTACGGATTGGGACCGGGATAGGTGAATATACTTTCATCTATGATCGCATCAGGATTGGCATTTTTGTATGAGTAATAGAAGTATTTTACCTTACTCAATCCGTGGTGTGTGCGGATAAAGTCTATTACCTGCTTGGGAAGTCTTGCTTTTTCTGCCAGTTCTATACCATCGGTGATATGCTTAATGATGATCTTTGCACTCTCATCAAATGGGAGTTTGTCATGCGGATTGTTGTTTCCCTGATTCTCCGTGAAGTATCCGGGATTTTTCATCTTCCCAATGTCATGATACAAAGCTCCGGTACGGATCAACTGAACATCTGCTCCGAGACGTGCAGCCGCAGAAGTAGCTAATATGGATACCTGCAAAGAGTGTTGAAATGTTCCCGGAGCCATTTCCGATAATTGACGAAGCATAGGAGTATTGACATCCGAAAGCTCTATCAAAGATATGTTGGAAACATAGCCGAAAACCCGTTCTAACACATATACCATCACATAGGTAAACATTAGGAAGACAAAGCTTATGAGGAAATATACGATGATTCTCCATGAGATATTTTGCAGATCGCCTTCTTGAAACATGGTCAGACTGACATAGGTAACAATGCAGGTGAGCAATACATAGAATGAGCTTCGGATAAGGTCCGAGCGTTGGGATAAACGTACAAGAGTCAGTATTGACATGGCTCCGGACAGGAATTGTATAATAATGAACTCTAAGGCATAAGGAGCTATAAGAGAGCAGGTAAGTACATTTATGATATGTGCATAGAGTGCCGTGCGAGAGTCGAAGAAGGTTCGCACAAGAATGGGAAGGGTAGCATAGGCCAGTATGTAGATATTAAAGATCTCATGTGAAACGGCTATCTCCGTAAGAATGACGAATAGCAATATAATGGAGAGAAAGAAAAACGAGTTCTTTATATCTGAAATGATTTTTGGTCGGAAAGAGACCAAGTAACCCCAAAATGAGAGGAGGATAATGAGGTTCAGTATAAAGTGTCCCAACAAAATAAGAATAGAGCTGGAGCCGGTGGAGGACTGACTCTCATAAATCCTTTTCAGCGAACTCAGCTGCATATATATATCGGGAGTGATAACGTCTCCAGTTCCCACAATACGTTCTCCGGCTTGTACACGCCCCTGTTCTGCTACGATATCTTCAAGCTTGGCTTGCTCTACTTTATCCGTTACTTCTGCATTAAAGACCAGATTTGAGCGGAGATATTTGTTTATTCCAATGGTACGCAGACCTTCACTTGAGACAGATGCAGGAGCATCTTTCAACACCTTTTCATACGCTTGTTTCAGAGTATAGACATCGTCCAAAGTTCGCTTTTTGGCTATGTTATCCTCCGTAATGATGTTAAAACTCTTCTCCTTCAACTGGTAGAGGTCATCGTATAAACTTTGACTTAATATTCCTTGCTTGTAGATGATCTCAAGTTCATGAACAAGATAGTTGATGTATTCGTTTCCAAGAGTCTTGTGATGTTCTCTGTTATAGTCGGCAATAAGTTCGTTCTTTACGGATTTATATACCTGCTCTTCCAATGTATAGTAGAGCATAACAGATCGAAGAACACTATCTTTTTCGTATTGTATCTGTGCGGATGTTTTTATTACAGGGAAGTCGAAGGGAGCAGTAAGCAACTCATACTTCCAAGGTCTTCCCTCTGTGAATTGGTATTTGAACTTTGTTCTTCGAGGATAAAACATAACGATGATGGCAGCTGTAAGGATAAACAGTGCCAAAGATCGGTATTGAACTATTCTGTTTCGTGTCATGAAGTTTCAGAAGTATTTATTACTACCATAAAAGACTCACTCCTCTCCAGTCTTAATTGAGAAATTAAGAGTAGGGAGGAGTGACGTCTTATAAATCGGCTTAAGAGCCAATATCTATAATAGGACCTATTTCTTTCTTTGTTTTGCAGCTTTTAAGGTATTCTGCATAAGAGAGCATATTGTCATCGGACCTACTCCTCCCGGTACCGGAGTAATATAAGAGGCTTTTGGGGCAACCTCATCAAACTTGACATCTCCGGATAGTCTGAAACCGCTTTTTTTGCTGCTGTCCGGGACTCTTGTAGTACCGACATCTATAACAATGACTCCATCTTTTACCATGTCACCTTTGATGTATTCCGGAATACCTACTGCCGCAATAAGGATATCTGCTTGTCTGGTGATCTCTGCGATATTGGGGGTTCTACTGTGACATATGGTAACAGTGGCATCTCCTTGTTCTCCTTTGTATAGTAGTAAGTTAGCCATCGGTTTCCCTACGATATTGCTGCGACCTACAACCACACAATGCTTCCCTCTGGTAGAGATATTGTAGTACTTCAGAAGAGAAATGATACCAAGAGGAGTGGCTGAGACAAATGTCTCTAAACCTATACTCATCTTTCCCACGTTTTCAGGATGAAATCCATCCACGTCCTTTCTTGGATCTACCGCTTCTATTACTTTTTGTTCATCTATATGTTTAGGAAGAGGCATCTGAACGATAAAGCCATCAAGCTCATCATCTTCATTCAGAGACTGTATCGCTTTTAAGAGCTCTTCCTCGGTGATGTCTTCTTCATATCTGATTAAGGAGGATTTGAATCCTACCTCCTCACAGGTCTTCATCTTAGAGGCCACATAGGTCTCACTGCCACCATCATGTCCCACTAGTATGGCAGCCAAGCGTGGTGCTCTTTCTCCTTGGGTAACGAAGGCTTCAACCTCTTTTCTTATTTCATCTTTGAAGTGAGTCGATGCTTCTTTGCCGCTCAGAATTTGGTATTTGTTTGTATCAAGATTGGTACTTTCCATTGTTTGTTTTGTAGTCAATAGTTGGTGTTGATAATTTCAAAAAGTTTGTCCTCAAGCCTAACGTTTGGAGCGTAAACCTCCTGCTAATTTCGCTAGTTGTCCGGCTCCTGAATTGGTCATCATGTGCATGACTTTACGAGTTTGCTCAAACTGTTTCAAAAGATTATTTATCTCTTGTATAGAGCGACCCGAGCCCGCAGCAATACGTTTCCGTCTTGATCCATTGATGATATTGGGATTGGACCTCTCTTCAGGAGTCATAGAATATATAATGGATTCCACTCCTTTGAAAGCATCATCGTCAATATCCAGATCCTTGATAGCCTTACCCATACCTGGAATCATGCCAATCAAGTCTTTTAGATTTCCCATCTTTTTAATTTGGGCAATCTGTTCGAGGAAATCATTAAAGTCAAACTGGTTCTTCGCTAGCTTTTTATGAAGCTTTTTTGCCTGCTCTTCGTCAAACTGTTCCTGAGCACGCTCAACCAAAGAGATAACGTCTCCCATGCCCAAGATACGGTCTGCCATACGGCTTGGGTGGAACACATCTATGGCTTCAGGCTTTTCTCCCGTACCGATAAATTTGATGGGCTTAGTAACAACGCTTCGAATGGATATCGCAGCTCCACCTCGAGTATCACCATCGAGTTTTGTGAGCACAACGCCGTTGAAGTCAAGTCTGTCGTTAAACTCTTTTGCAGTATTAACGGCATCTTGTCCTGTCATTGCATCTACAACGAAGAGAATTTCATCCGGACGAATCGCCTCTTTAATGGATGCTATCTCATTCATCATAACCTCGTCTACAGCCAATCGTCCTGCTGTGTCTATGATGACGATATCACAGCCTTCTTCCTTAGCCTTTTGTATAGCATTCTTCGCAATAGCGATAGGATTTTTGTTCTCCTTTTCACTATAAACAGGGATATTCAGTTGTTCACCCAATACATGAAGTTGTTCTATCGCAGCAGGTCTGTAAACGTCACATGCCGCAAGCAGAGGTTTCTTGTGCTGCTTGACCTTCAGATAGTTACCCAACTTCCCGGTAAATGTTGTCTTACCGGAACCCTGCAAGCCGGACATCAATATCACAGAAGGATTTCCACTTAGGTTTATATCCTCAGCAGATCCCCCCATAAGCTCTGCCAACTCATCATGGACAATCTTTACCATGAGCTGACCGGGCTTGATAGAGGTTAGCACATTTTGTCCAAGGGCTTTCTCCTTTACTTTATTGGTAAAGTCTTTCGCAACCTTAAAGTTAACGTCTGCTTCTAAAAGAGCTCGTCTCACGTCTTTCAACGTTTCGGCTACATTGAGTTCCGTTATTTTGCCTTCCCCTTTAAGTATTTTGAACGACCTTTCGAGTCTATCTGAAAGATTATTAAACATCTTGCTGTATAGTTATTTGCGTATTTGTATTATCTGCTGAAGTTTTATGCTCACAAAATTAGCGAAAACTTTCGTATCCTCCGCCACGTTTTTGCAGGTATAGAGTTGGTTTTACGATAGTAGCGCTCCAATTTTTTACGGAATATCGGATTCTCTTTTACTTCTTGTGGAGGAGTCTCTGCATACAGAGGGTAAGGAACAAGAGTGCTACCATATAGGGAGTCTTGTCCGCAATGAGTTCCGGAACCATCAAAACCAATATTGTTCACAAGAGATCTCCCTGCTGTAAGTGATAGTTTATTTTGTAAAAACAGAGAGGCATTCCAGCGTATGGCCCAAGAGTTATTTTCTCCCGCTACCTGTCTTTTTAGCATTCGAGTATAGGGATAGGAATTATTAAAGTCGAACCTCCTTTTAAGACCACGTTTCTTAATCTCATGAAGAAGTTTTTCCCCATTCCACTCGGCATATTTCTTCCAAGCTCTTTGCCAAGTTCCCCATCCCCAAGACCCCACAAAGCACAGGAAGTCTCCGTTGGGATTGCCGCCTTTCGTTTGGAAATAGTTGCATCCATAGATATGAGCTACTTCTTCTACGGAAGAATACCTATCCAAAGCATCGTTCATCCATCTTAAAAAGTAGGGAGACAATATTAAGTCATCTTCCAACACTATGACAGCTGTATATGATTGAAGCGTCTGTGTAACTCCAGCGATGATACTCTTTGCCAATCCAATGTTTTCGGATTGTTTATATATGGTTTTACTCTTAAATCCGTCAATATTCTCTACTATATTCCAAATCTCTTCTACTTTGGTCTTGTCCTGTTCGTTTTTTGCACCATCACAAAAGATGATAAGGTCGGTATATGGTGCTTCTGCTTGGGCAAGTAAAGAGCTGATAACCTGTTTGGTGTGTTCCGGTCTGTTATAGACAAAAAGTAAAACAGGAGCAAGAAAGCTTTTCTCGTTTGGTAGAGTCCTGCAAATAGAATCAATATTTATGGCAGGCCTTTCTTTCCAAAGAGCTATTTCATGTCGTTTTTTCCATAGATTATTAACCTCTGTAAGAGAAAGTCCATGTTTTCTTAAAAGGGCTTTTATAAATAAATTTATTGGTCCTTTTCTTAGAGACTTGAAAGAAGAGTCGCCGGGATTCATCCACTCTGTGAGATGATAAGTGCATTCCAACGTTCGTCTTTTTTCCATTGGTATATCCTCTTGTTGAGGTCGGAGATGATAGCCTTTGGCAGAAGAAAGATAGCCGATTTTTAGTCCGGCATATCTCACTCTGTTGCAATAATCTTTGTCCTCCCCATACATAAAAAATAGGGGAGAGAATCCTCCTACTTTCACAAGAGTTTGATACGGCATATACCAAAGAGCAGCATTGATAAAGGGAACTTCTATTATCTCACTTTCAGAAGGAGTGTTCGAGCAATGACGAATATAGTTGGAGAAGCCTCTATCCAAGTTCTTTTCGTCTGCATAGTGCATTGGCGAGATGATACCCCAAGTAGAGTCTTTTTCTCCTGCTTCAATGAGTTTTCTTGCTTCGGATGGTGCGATACAGGCATCCTGATTGATTAGTAAAACTCCTTTGTAGCCGTGAGCTATGGCATACTCTATACCTCGGTTGTTTGCCATTCCAAATCCGATATTGATTTTAGAGAATACGCGCTTTTGTATGTTTGGAGTCTTTTGCAGCCACACAGGAGTATCATCCGTACTTGCGTTATCTATTATAAATAGATCTATATCCGGTTGATCAAGGAGGGTATTGAACGACAAATCGTGCCACATACTTGCGTTATGTAACACGATTATCGCCAAAACTTTATTTTTATTTTCGTCGGAAAAGTCCATGTCAGACCAGAGCATTTTTACCCGCTCGCTTTCGATCATTTTCGGATAAAAGTATTTTTCTTAGACGCATACTTTTCGGAGTGATCTCCACATACTCGTCTGCTTTGATGTATTCAAGAGCATCTTCCAGGCTGAACACTATCGGTGGAGCAAGCGAGACTTTTTCATCACTTCCTGAAGCTCGCATATTGGTCAGCTTTTTTGTCTTACAAACATTCACTACAAGGTCTCCCTCCTTGGTGTGTTCTCCAACTACTTGGCCTTCATATATCTCTTCTTGTGGAGAGATAAAGAAGTTTCCTCTACTCTGAAGATTGTTAAGAGCATAAGCAAAAGCCGTTCCACTTTCAAGGGCAATAATTGAGCCATTATTACGTCTTTCAATCGGTCCTCTCCAAGGCTCAAAAGAGACAAAGCGATGTGCCATAATAGCCTCTCCTCCTGATGCTGTAAGAACACTGTTGTTGAGTCCGATGATTCCTCTTGATGGGATGGAGAACTGCAAGAATATCCTGTCGTTTTTGTTCTCCATCGAAAGCATCTCTCCCTTTCGTTTTGTTACTATATCTATGATTTTGCTGGCATGCTCTTCCGGGAGATTGATCGTAAGTTCTTCTATGGGTTCACATTTTTCTCCATCTATCTCTTTGATGATAACTTGAGGCTGTCCTACCTGAAGCTCGTATCCCTCTCTGCGCATTGTTTCTATAAGGACAGATAGGTGCAATACACCTCTACCATAAACAAGCCAAGAGTCTGCGCTTTCCGTTGGCTCTACTCTTAGTGCCAGGTTTTTGTCCAACTCTTTCATGAGTCGGTCATGTATGTGCCGAGAGGTAACGTATTTACCCTCCTTCCCGAAGAAGGGAGAGGTGTTTATTGTAAATAGCATACTCATTGTAGGCTCATCAATGGCGATAGTAGGTAAGGGTTCCGGTTCAATAAAATCGGCAATAGTATCTCCAATCTCAAATCCTGTGATACCAATTACGGCACATATATCTCCGCTGGAAACTTCTTCCACTTTTTTTCGTCCAAGACCTTCAAATACGTTAAGTTCCTTTATTTTGCTTTTTACCATGCTGCCATCTCTCTTGCACAGCGTTATGTCTTGTCCTTCCTTGAGAGAGCCTCGGTGTACACGTCCTATGGCTATTCGACCTACATACTTGGAGTAGTCCAAAGAGGTAATAAGCATTTGAGTTGTCCCATCCAGTTGCACCGGTTCAGGAATATGCTCTATGATAGCTTCTAGAAGAGGCTCAATGGAAGCAGTTGGTTGTCTCCAATCATAAGACATCCAGCCTTCTTTCGCAGAACCGAATAGTGTCGTAAAGTCAAGCTGTTCTTCCGAAGCATTCAGTGAAAACATAAGATCGAATACCATATCTTGTACTTCATCCGGTCTGCAGTTGAGTTTGTCCACTTTATTTACCACGACTATTGGAACCAGCCCCATGTCTATCGCTTTTGAAAGCACAAATCGAGTCTGAGGCATAGGACCTTCAAAAGCATCAACCAACAGCAAACAACCATCTGCCATGTTGAGTACACGTTCCACTTCACCTCCAAAGTCCGCGTGCCCCGGAGTGTCTATGATATTTATTTTGTAGCCTTTGTAAGAGATAGAGACATTTTTGGATAATATGGTGATGCCTCTTTCTCGTTCCAAGTCATTATTATCCAACAGCTGATCCAGCTCTTTATTCTCTTCTCTAAATAGATTGCCCGCAAGAAGTAAACGATCCACCAAGGAAGTTTTACCATGGTCGACGTGGGCAATTATTGCGATATTTCTTATTTTTTGCATCTTCTGCCTATTAAATTATGGGAGGCTCCTTTCAGTGTTTAATAAGATACAAAATTACGACTAAATGGTGAGTTGTGAAAATCTAAGAAGAGCAGAAGCACATTATAAATGTATTTGGCTAAAGAGAATAATTACTCTCATCAGAGTATTTATCCGTGATATTTTCTTGTTACAAAGCGAGAATTGTTGTTAGATTCTTTCTTTGAGACGACTTGAACACAACCTCCCCAAAAAGATATGAGGAGCCGGTTTAGGATTGAATATTTTTGTGTACACCGATATAAATTTGTAAGTTTGCGCTGTTGTAAACACATAAGATGAGAGGTTTTAAGATAGAATTATTCATGTCTTGGGATCTGTGCTGATATAGACGCAACTATTGTAAATAAAATATCCGATAAAAATAAGTATGATAATTAACAAAAGATGTAATGCTCCTGCGTGGAAAGACTTGTTTACAAGCTCTAAAATGCCGGAGTCTCTTTCTAAGTTAGACGAAATTGCTCACAATCTGTGGTGGGTTTGGAATCCTGAAGCGAAAGCTCTTTTCAAGAGTCTCAATCCATCTGTTTGGCATGAAAACTTTGGTAATCCTGTAAAGCTTTTACAATCTTTATCTCAGTCTAAAATAGAGGAGATGATGGAGGACTCTGCTCTACAAGCTCGTATAGCAGATATTTATGCGAAGTTTAGAGCATACATTGACGAAAAGCCCGATAATACCAAACCATCTGTGGCTTATTTCAGCATGGAGTATGGTCTTACTAACATACTTAAGATATATAGCGGAGGTTTGGGTGTTTTAGCCGGAGACTATCTCAAAGAGGCAAGTGATACCAATATAGATCTGGTTGCAGTCGGATTCTTATATCGTTTTGGCTATTTCGATCAAACCATAACATCAGATGGTCAGCAGGTCGCAGTGTACAAACCACAAGATTTCGATACACTTCCGATAACACAACTATTTGATGATAATGGCAGACAAGTTCAGATCGCCATCCCATTCTTAGATCACACATTGATGGCTAATGTTTGGTCTGTATCGGTAGGTCGTATTACACTCTATCTTTTGGATACAGACATTCAAGAAAATAATGAGTGGGATAGAACAATCACTCACCAGCTTTATGGTGGCGATTGGGAAAATCGTATGCGTCAGGAGTATCTGCTTGGTATAGGTGGTATAGAACTTCTCAACCGTTTAGGTATAAAGAAGGATATTTATCACTGTAATGAAGGACACGCTGCTTTTATAAATGCAGAACGTTTAGCCAACTATATAGAAAAAGAGGGTCTTACATTCCTTCAAGCATTAGAGCTTGTACGAGCATCTTCTCTTTATACGGTACATACCCCGGTACCTGCCGGACACGATTATTTTGACGAGTCTCTCTTTGGTAAATATATGGGGCGTTTTGCCGATAGGCTTGGCATATCATTCCATGAACTTGTGGATATGGGACGAGAAAATCCCGGTTCGGGAGAGAAGTTCTCCATGAGTGTCTTTGCTCTCAACACTTGTCAAGAAGCCAATGGAGTGAGCTTCCTTCACGGAAAAGTCTCTCAAGAGATGTTCGCTCCTGTTTGGAAAGGATTTTTTGCAAAAGAACTTCATGTGGGATATGTTACCAATGGTGTTCACCTCCCAACATGGACACAACCGGAATGGAAGACATTTATAGAAGAAAAAATCTCATCTGACATCTGTCATACACAAGAGCAAGAAAGTGTTTGGAATAAGATTCAAGATGTCGATAATGAAGAGATTTGGAAAGTACGAAGAGAGCTAAAGCAAAAGTTCATCCGTTATATTCAAAAACATTACGGAGACAACTGGGTGCGCAATAATGGAGATCCATCAAAGGCTGTGGATCTTATAAACAGCATCAATCCCAAAGCTCTATTGATCGGTTTTGGTAGAAGATTTGCAACATACAAGAGAGCTCATCTGCTCTTTACAGACTTGGATAGGCTTTCAAAGATTGTCAATAACAGTGATCAGCCTGTACAATTTATATATACGGGAAAAGCTCACCCTGCAGATGGAGGAGGACAAGGGTTGATAAAGCATATCGTTGATATTTCCAAGAGACCGGAATTTTCCGGTAAGATTTTGTTTTTGGAAAACTATGATATGCAGGTCGCTTCTATGCTGATTGCCGGAGTGGATGTCTGGCTGAATACTCCTACAAGACCATTGGAAGCTTCCGGTACATCGGGGATGAAAGCTCTTATGAATGGCGTACTGAACTTCTCTGTCCTTGACGGCTGGTGGTTTGAAGGCTACCGAGAAAAGGCGGGTTGGGCTTTGACCGATAAGAAGACATTCCAAAATCAGCACCATCAGGATCAGTTGGATGCCGCTACCATATATCACATTCTTGAGGAAGAGCTCATACCTCTCTATTACAACAGAGCAGAGGGAAAAGAGTACTCGGATGAGTGGATACAGTGGATTAAGAACAGCATGAACTACGTCTTGCCTCACTATACGATGAGACGTATGTTACAAGATTATATTGAGCGTTTCTATAATCCTCTTGCAAAGCGGTTCAAGCTTATTTCTGCCGACTCCGGTAAGATTGCAAAAGAGTTGGTAGAGTGGAAGATAGACGTTGCTGAAAAATGGGATCAGGTAGAAGTTGAGGATTGTAGTATGATCATCCATGATCGTACCGGAGATCATTCTCTAACCGTGGGAGAAATGCTTGAAGTAAATCTCTACATTGATAAAAGAGATATTGCCGGAGATCTTCTTGCTGAGCTGATAGAAGTAAAAGCGGATAAGGAAGATGCGAATAAACTTCTATTGGAAGAGGTTACACCACTGGAGATCGTCGAGCAGAATGGAAGTAAAGTACACTATAGAATCAGAAAAGAAGCCGAAAATCCCGGACATCACAAACTGGCGGTTCGACTACTTCCCACACATCCTGCCCTTCCTCATAAGATGGACTTTTCTTTGGTTCGGTGGGTCAATATAGATTAACAACAAAGGTCGTAATATAAAAACATCGAGTAAAGATATGAGGAATAATTTAAGCTCCAAGATTGCATTAACGCATATTCCGGAGAGATACTACAAACCAACCAATGCCTACGAGCAGTCTCTGCTCACACGATACGAAAAGATTCCGACACAGATTTTCCCTGCAGCCGGTGATGCAGCGGAGGTTATCGCAAAGGCTATCGTAAAAGAGTTGAAGCAGGCACAATCGAAGTCCAAGTCGTACGTGCTTGCAGTTTCGGGAGGAGATACTCCATCCAATGTCTTTGAACTTCTTGTCAAATACCACAAGGAAGAGGGCATAAGTTTGTCCAACCTGCATATTTTCCCCCTTTACGAATTTTATCCTCTTACGGATGTTCATCAAGGAGTTTCGGCAAGAATAAGAGAAGAGTTTGTTGCCCATGTCGATATGCCTAATGGCAATCTGCACGCAATAGACACATTCTCTGTTTCCGAGAGCACAGAGAAAGAGAGCCGCAGATACGAACAGGAGATAGCAGACCTCGGAGGTATAGACCTTGTAATATTGGGTATCGGCAGAGAAGGTACTATTGCCCTGAATATGCCCGGAGCGATGAGTACATCCATTACAAGGCTTGTAACTTTGGATAAGACTTCACGAGAAGAGGCAATGACAACATTCAATGCTCTTGATGCAGTTCCTCAAACCGCTATCACAGCAGGATTGTCTGTTATTTTTAAGGCTAAGAAGATATACCTTTTGGCTCTTGGAGAAGATAAGGCGAAGATGATAAAAGAGACCGTAGAGGGAGATTGCAGTGTCCTTCTGCCGGCATCTCAGCTTCAAATGATACCTCAAGCGAAAGTTTTGGTAGATCTTCAAGCTGCTTCTCAACTTACACGAATCAGCCACCCATGGTTGGTTACTTCTTGTGATTGGGACGACAAACTTATTCGTCGTGCTATCGTATGGCTCTGTGATCTTACCGGTAAACCGATCTTGAAGCTGACCAACAAGGACTATGCAGAACATGGGCTCAATGAACTTATAACCAAGTTCGGCTCGGCATACAATGTCAATATCAAGATATTCAACGATATTCAGCATACCATAACCGGTTGGCCCGGTGGTAAACCTAATGCCGATGACTCTAACAGACCTGAGCGTGCGACACCATATCCTAAGCGAGTGATTGTATTTAGTCCTCACCCCGACGATGATGTTATTTCCATGGGAGGAACATTCCGCCGATTGGTTGTGCAGGGACACGATGTTCACGTTGCTTATCAGACATCCGGTAATATTGCTGTGGGGGATGAAGAAGTTATAAGGTATGTATCCTACCTAAGAAATGTTTGCGAACATTTGGGACAGGAAGACTCTCCTGTAATGAAAAGAGCATTGGATATTCGCAACTATCTCTTGAATGAAAAGAAAGAAGGCTCCATAGAGACTCCGGAGGTCCGTTTCATGAAGGGAACCATTCGTAGAGAAGAAGCAAGAACAGCGTGTCGTTTTGTCGGAATTGAGCAGGATGATCATGTACACTTTTTGGATCTGCCATTCTATGAAACAGGAGCTATCAAAAAAGGAGACTTGACACAAGCCGATGTCGATATTATAAAAGAGCTGATCTGCAAAGTGAAACCTCATCAGATGTTTGTGGCAGGAGACTTGGCGGATCCTCATGGCACGCATAAAGTCTGCTTGGATGCCATCCTGGCTGCAATAGATCAGGTGAAACATGAAGAGTGGTATCAGGAATGTAAGGTCTGGATGTACAGAGGAGCATGGGCAGAGTGGGAGATAGACCATATCGAGATGGCTGTCCCGATGAGCCCCGAAGAAGTCCGTTTCAAGAGAAACTCTATTCTAAAGCATCAGTCTCAAATGGAGAGTGCTCCCTTCTTAGGTAATGACGAGAGACTTTTCTGGCAACGTGCAGAAGAGCGCAACCGTGCAACGGCAGATCTTTACTCTCGTTTGGGCTTGGCTTCTTATGAGGCTATCGAAGCCTTTGTGGAGTATCACCCCGTAGATTAAAGGTAGAGTTTTAGAGCTATATATCTGATCTTTCAGATAAGATAAAAAGGGATTGACACAGGTTTTTCATTCGGTGTCGATCCCTTTTTCATATAAAAGCTATTTTTTTCTTCGATTTCGTTTGTTTTGAAAGTATTAAGTACTAAATTTGCGGAGTAAGATAATTAAGGTTATTACCTAATTAAGTGTTTATATTTTCACTTTATTAAAATTACATTGTAATGAAAATCCACGAAGTCCTCGAAAGACTCGAGAAAAGACATCCCGGAGAAAAAGAGTTTCTTCAGGCAGTAAAAGAAGTGCTACAATCTATCGAAGAGGTGTACAACCAACATCCTGAGTTTGAAAAGCACAACATTATCGACCGCATTGTAGAACCCGACAGAGTTTACACTTTCAGAGTGCCCTGGGTAGATGATGAAGGTAAGGTACATGTGAACATCGGTTATCGTGTACAGTTCAACAACGCAATCGGCCCTTATAAGGGAGGTATCCGTTTCCATCCATCTGTGAACTTGTCCATCCTTAAGTTCCTCGGTTTCGAGCAAACATTTAAGAATGCTCTTACTACCCTTCCTATGGGTGGTGGTAAAGGTGGTGCCGACTTCTCTCCAAAAGGTCGTTCTGATGCGGAAATTATGCGTTTCTGCCAGTCTTTCATGACAGAACTTTGGAGAAACATCGGTCCTGATGAAGATGTTCCTGCAGGTGATATCGGCGTTGGTGGTCGTGAAGTAGGCTATATGTACGGAATGTACAAGAAGCTTTCTCACCAACATCACGGTACATTCACCGGTAAGGGGCTTACATTCGGCGGATCTAACCTCAGACCGGAGTCCACAGGTTTCGGTGCAATCTATTTCCTTAACCAAGTTTTGGAAACACATGGCCACAAGTTGGCTGGTAAGACTGTTGCCCTTTCAGGTTTTGGTAACGTAGCTTGGGGTGCTGCCAAGAAGTTGGACGAGCTCGGTGCTAAGGTTGTTACAATCTCCGGTCCTGACGGATATGTTTACGATCCAAACGGAATCTCCGGTGAAAAGATCGAATACATGTTGGATCTTCGCAACAGTGGTAACGACATCGTAGAACCATACGCTAAGAAGTTTGGTGTAGAGTTCTTCAAGGGTCAAAAGCCTTGGGGACAAAAGGTGGATATCGCTCTTCCTTGTGCTACACAAAACGAGCTTAACCTTGAAGATGCTCAACAGTTGATCGCAAACAACACTCTTTGTGTATGTGAAGTATCTAACATGGGTTGTACAGCAGAAGCGGCAGAACTATTTGTGGAAAAGAAGATTCTCTTTGGTCCTGGTAAGGCTGTTAACGCAGGTGGTGTTTCTACTTCCGGTCTTGAAATGACTCAAAACGCAATGCACTTGTCTTGGTCTAACGAAGAGGTTGATGTAAGACTAAAAGCAATCATGAACGACATCCATGAGCAATGTGTGAAGTATGGTACCGAAAAAGATGGTTATATCAACTATGTTAAGGGTGCCAACATCGCAGGTTTCATGAAGGTTGCAGAAGCAATGATTCAACAAGGTGTGATCTAATCCGGAACACATTCATTTTGAGAAATAATACAACGATTGTTTATTGAGGAACAGACTTTCCCGTAAAGATCGTTTCTGACAAATAGAGAGTTTCCGAGCGAAAGTTCGGAGACTCTCTTCTTTTTATCTTATACCATCGACATTGCCCTGCCGAATTGTTGGTTTGAGCCTGTATAAAAGATGTGATAAACACTTTCTTAGATTGAGCTTATTAGGTTTAGAGGTATAAACCAAGCCGTAATTGGTGCAGATCGAAGCGTGATTTAAGACAATCAAGCCATGACTTGCAGCATTCTGCGCTTGATATGAGAAACTAAAAGTATTTATTGAGAGTTTTATGAACTATCATCTCTTTTTGTTTTAGCATTTATCCCAAAAATGGAACTCTTTCTTTGAATATTTGTATTTTTGCGGTATATAGGGAATAAATGAGAACCATGCCCCGGATATAGGTTGGATTATTCTTGGGTATTATGCGTTTTTAGAGTTGACTATCAAATCAAGAACAATAAAAATTATGATTATGAAAAGAGTACTATTTCTTTTATTAGTTGTATCCCTGTCTGTTGTGGGATGTAAGAAAGAACAGAAAGAGCCGGCAAAAGCACCTACAGTTTCTACCGGAGCGGTTTCGGCTGTTACCACAACAAGTTTCGACTGCGAGGGAAATGTTACCGCAGATGGAGGAGCGGCAGTTACGGATCGCGGTGTCTGTTATGCCATGAGTTCTGCTCCTACTGTTTCCAATGATAAAGTCTCCGGAGGTCAGGGTACCGGGAGCTTCAAGGTGAGCGTCAGCAACCTTACTCCGGGTAAAATCTACTATGCTCGTGCGTATGCAACGAACTCCGTTGGTACTACTTATGGTCAGGAGGTAAAAGTAACACTGATTAAGGTGGTGGAAGGCATTACCGTTTCTCCTACCGAAAAGAGTGTGGAGGCAGGGGAGAAATTCAAACTCCAAGTTACGTTTACCCCTGCAGATGTGCCGAATAAGGCTGTAACGTTTAGTTCAAACAAGTCGGACGTTGCTTCCGTTAATGACAAAGGGGAAGTAACCACTCACAAAGAGGGCATTGCGATCATCACAGCCACATCTGTGGATGGCGGCAAGACAGCCACTTGTAAGGTAACCGTTCGCCGCAAGCCTGTTCTTGTAACAGGCATTACCGTTTCTCCGACAGCGAAGAGTGTAAAAGAGGGGGAAACGTTTGTCATCACAGCCACCGTGCTTCCTGCCGATGCGGACAACAAGGCGGTTACTTGGAGCAGCTCGGCTTCCGACATCGCTTCCGTAAATGATCAAGGACGCGTAACCACACATAAACCGGGCAGTGCCACTATTACAGCCACTACGGTGGAAGGAGGCAAGACAGCTACTTGTCAGGTTACCGTTAATAAGAAAGAGGTAAAAGTAACCGGCATTACGGTCAATCCGACCAAGAAGACCATCATCGAGGGCGAGAGCTTCATTATTTTTGCCACCGTGCTTCCTGCTGATGCTGATAATAAAACAGTAATCTGGAGCAGCTCGGCTTCCGACATCGCTTCCGTAAACGATCAAGGTCGCGTAACCACACATAAACCGGGTAAAGTAGTCATCACCGCCACTACGGAAGATGGTGGCAAAACTGCTACTTGCGAGGTTACGGTCAAGAGCAAGATCACCGATGAGTACAAAGAACTTAGAGATAAGGCGAAACAGATTGAGCAAAATATCGAATCGGCAAGGACGGAATTTGACAGCATCAAGAAGTCCGATAAAACCGTAAATGAAAAACTCAAGCTGCTCACACCGCTTTTGGAGAAGATAGGAAACTTGCAAAATGAGATCAGCACCCTCTCTCAAGCAATTGAAGCAAAGAAAGATACTCTTTACGAACATGAATATAAGGAGTTGAAGAAACTTGCAGAGAAGCTTTTGTGGGACTGTACGGAGCTTCAGGCAGAAGTGGAAATTTATAAAGCAAAACTGGAGAAAGCAGCCAGAGAGGGAAAAGGAAATATTTCAGATCTTGAAATAGTGGATCTGTGATAAAATAAAAGAACCGAGGAATATGAGAAGCGTATATCCAAAGGCTCTCTTCCCGGCCTTCATGCCACAGGATGGCATCGCAACGCGCATCGCTTTGGAGCAAGACGGAGATAAGAACATCCTCTATGGCAATCCGGGCACAGACACGTGCCACAAGAAGATAGCCGAGAACAAGGGGTGGAAGGTACACCTCGAATCCGGTGATTGATAATAGCTCATCCCGAAGGGACGGAGTATAAAACATCTCAGACAAAAGCAGGCAGTGCCGGTACGATAAGTGCCGGCACTGCTTTTTTTGTGTTGCCAAAACGGGAACCTGAGAGTGGCACGAAAAAAAATTCTGTGCGCACGAAAAAAAATTCTGTGCGCACGAAAAAAAATTTCCGTGCGCATGAAAAAAAATTTACGTGCGCACGAAAAAAAATTTCCGTGCGCATGAAAAAAAATTTCCGTGCGCACGAAAAAAAATTTTCGTGCGAATGAAAAAAATTTTCTGTGCGCATGAAAAAAATTTCTGTGCGCATGAAAAAAAATTTCCGTGCGCACGAAAAAAAATTTCTGTGCGCACGAAAAAAAATTTCTGTGCGCATGAAAAAAAATTTCTGTGCGCACGAAAAAAAATTTCCGTGCGCATGAAAAAAAATTTACGTGCGCATGAAAAAAAATTTCTGTGCGCATAAAAAAAAATTTCCGTGCGCACGAAAAAAAAATTTCGTGCGCATGAAAAAAAATTTACGTGCGCACGAAAAAAAATTTACGTGCGCATGAAAAAAAATTTCCGTGCGCACGAAAAAAAATTTTCGTAGGTAAGAAAAAAAATTTTCGTAGGTAAGAAAAAAAATTTTCGTAGGTAAGAAAAAAATTTTTCGTAGGTAAGGAAAAATATTTTCGTAGGTAAGGAAAAATATTTTCGTAGGTAAGGAAAAATATTTTCGTAGGTAAGGAAAAATATTTTCGTAGGTAAGAAAAGTATTTTCTTTGGCATAAAAGATTTATTTTTATAGGAATAAAAAATCTTTTTCGCGGGTGTTAAAATAAATTTTTGTTGCTACTGTGTCAGTTTTTTATGCGGACGAACATAAGTTTTCATCCGAACGAAAAAATTTTTTTCATCCGAACAAAAAAATGCTGTGTCCGAAATCTTTAGAGTTTTTTCGCGAAAAACGTTGTCGTTTCCTAAGGAGGATTCCGACGTGGTGCAGGGACTTTTATGCTTGATTCTCTGTGCTTTGACCTTTTCTCCTTGCCGGAGAAGAGAATTTTTGTGCAAATCGTGCCGGGGCCTGATGATCAACTTTTTGGCAAGAGCTTCTTTTCCCGATTTTTCGTGAAGGAAATGGCTATCTTTGCAGGGCGTATATTTAAGATGTGAGGACGTATGAGTTGGTCTCCCGAAATTGTTGATGTTCTGATCTCCGGTGCCGTGGCTTTGGTGATGTATGGTCTTGGGCTCTCTCTGAGCCGGCAGGACTATCTTTCGCTTGTCGCAAAACCGAAGCCGGTACTGGTGGGACTTTTCGGGCAGATGTTGGCTCTGCCCCTGATGATGATCGGGCTGATGCTGCTGCTTCCGATCTCGCCGGAGTATAAAATCGGCTTCGTGATACTGGCGGCTTGTCCCGGAGGATCCACGTCCGGGCTTATCACTTTTCTTCTTGGAGGAGAGGTGGCGATGTCGCTCTCTTTGACCGTCGCCAACAGCTTGCTGGCACTGGCTACGATCCCTTTCCTGGTGAATCTGGCTTTCCTCGTTTTCGGACATCAGGAGGTCTACATCGAGATGCCTCTTGCCCACAGCATGGCTCATATCTTTTTGGTAACCATCGTGCCGGTTTTTCTCGGAGGAGTTACCAGAAAACTGATCAAACAGGGGCGGGAGAAGCTCCAAAGACCTCTGAAGATCGCAATGATAATCATCCTTTCCGTCGTGTTTACCATTAAGTTTTTCGCCGGAGAACATAGTGGCGGAGCAGGCATTCTGAAGGATGAACTGTTGCTGCTGCTGCCGCTCTCTTTCGGAGTCAATACTCTGGCGTTTCTTATAGGGCTGGCGGTGGCTCGTCTCGGCAATCTCAACAGAAAACGTTCCATGACGGCAGCCATCGAGATCGCCGTGCAGAACAGCTCGCTCGCAATGCTGATCACCGGAACGCTTTTACAAAATCAGGAGATGCTGAAGCCGGCTCTGGTCTATGCGATAATCTCTTTTTGGACTACCTTTATATTTGCCTTCCTTTATAAGAGTAGGAGTGCCTCCGGGTTCGATTTGAGGTGAGCCAAAAGCACTCTTCGGTTGGTCGCTTCGCAAAAGTTTTAGTAATTTTACCGTCTCAAAACGAAGTATAATAGCCTAATGAAACAGAAGATACAGAAATTGCTGGACGAGCTGTCCGGTCTATCCATTCAGACGCATGAGGAGTTGGAAAACTTCAGGTTGCGCTTCATGAGCAAAAAAGGTCTTATATCCTCTCTTTTCTCTGAGTTTAAGAGCGTTCCGGCAGAGGAGAAGAAAGATGTCGGAGCTGCTATGAATGTCTTGAAAAACAGAGTGGCAGAGCTTTATGAGTCGGTAAAAAGATCTTTGGAGCAAAGCGAAGGAGATACTTCCGGAGAAGATCTTACACGTACCGCTTATCCCATTCCGATGGGAACGCGTCATCCTCTAAGTCTTGTCCGGGAAGAGATTTGCAGGATATTCAACCGTCTCGGCTTTTCCATTGCCTTGGGTCCTGAAATCGAGGACGACTGGCATGTGTTCGAGAGCTTGAACTTTGCGGACGATCATCCTGCCCGTGATATGCAGGACACATTCTTTGTCTCTACATCTCCGGAGCTGCTTCTGCGGACACATACATCCTCTGTACAGACACGCGTGATGACTTCACAGAAGCCTCCCATCCGGATCATCTGCCCGGGCAGAGTGTATCGGAATGAGGCGATATCCGCCAGAGCACACTGCTTCTTCCATCAGGTGGAGGCTCTTTATATAGATGAGAATGTAACGTTTGCAGACTTGAGACAGACACTGCTCTTCTTTGCTCAAGAGATGTTTGATGCCAATACCCGCATCCGTCTTCGTCCATCGTATTTCCCATTCACGGAACCATCTGCGGAGATGGATATCTCTTGCAACATCTGTGGAGGAGAGGGCTGTTCGTTCTGTAAGCACACAGGATGGGTGGAGATACTGGGATGTGGTATGGTGGATCCCAATGTCCTTGAAAACTGTGGCATAGACAGCAAGAAGTATTCGGGCTTTGCTCTTGGTATGGGCGTTGAACGCATCACAAATCTGAAGTATAGGGTGAGCGACTTGAGACTGTTCTCGGAGAATGACAAGAGATTCTTGAAACAGTTTGAAAGTGCCAAGTAGGGGATAATGACAAGAAAAGAGAGATACGACAATATATTAAGGTGGTTTAAGGAGAATAATCCCAATCCGGAAACAGAACTAAACTATACGGATGCTTATCAGCTTATAGTGGCGGTGATTCTTTCTGCCCAGTGTACAGATAAGCGTGTCAATCTGGTTACACCTGCTCTCTTCGATGTGTTTCCTACCGTGGAAGCACTCGCAGCCTCTACTCCGGATGATATATTTCAGTACATCAAGAGCGTAAGCTATCCTAACAACAAGGCAAAGCACTTGCATGGTATGGCAAATGCTGTGGTATCCGACTTTAATGGTTGTGTCCCGGAGAAACAAGAAGAATTGGTAAAGCTTCCCGGTGTGGGGCGAAAGACGGCAAATGTTGTTGCTTCCGTCTTTTTCGACGTTCCCGCCATAGCCGTAGATACACACGTCTTTAGAGTTTCCAGACGAATAGGTCTTGTTCCACAAACTTCCAATACTCCGGAGAAAGTGGAGAGCGGACTTACAAAGTATATTCCCAAAGAGCTGTGGAGCAAAGCACATCACTGGCTCATTCTTCACGGCAGGTATGTCTGTTTGGCAAGATCTCCTCTGTGTGCACAGTGTGGAATCTCGGAGTATTGTCTGCATTACTCTCGTAGTAAGAAGCAGTTGGAGGCTTTGGAAGTATAGACTGTTTGGCTCTTTTAGCCCTTATTATTTTATGATTACCGTAGTAGGCATCAACTATAAAACAGCTTCTGTGGAGATAAGAGAAGCATTCTCTTTCACTCCTGCAGAAGTTGCCGACTTTTTAAGAAAACTTCAAGCTAAAAAGCTGATACAGGGAGGTTTTCTTCTCTCTACCTGCAATCGGATGGAGATTGTCTGTATTCCATCGGAAGTGGGAGATAATACAATACACAGGATAATATCGGAGGTGTTGGAGTACAAACAGCAACCTCCGGAAATGAGCCGCTATTTCTTCTATCTCGTGGAAGAGAGGGCTATGTTGCATGTCTTCTCTATGGCTTCCGGACTAAAGTCTATGGTTCGGGGAGAAACACAGATCTTAGGGCAGCTCAAGGATGCTGTCAGCATCTCTCGTTCCGGAAATCTGCTCCCATCCGTACTGCTCCGTTTGGTGGATAAAACCTTAGAGGTTGCCAAGCGGATAAGATCGACCTATACCATATCTCATGCACAATCTTCTGCCGGAGCAGCGGCCGTGAATATGATCAATGGCAAGTACGGATCTGACATTACTGTTGGAAAGACACTCGTATTGGGGGCGGGACAGATGGCGGATACTGTTGTTAAAGCCTTGAAACTGCTGGGCGTGAATGATATCAGGATCTACAACAGAACTATAGAGCGAGCTTCTCGGTTTGCCAATAAGCATCACATAGACCATTATTATCATAGCGACCAACTCTCTTCGGCTCTTCAGGAAGTGAAGTGGCTTTGGGTCGCGACAGCTGCGTCTTCTCCGATAGTGGATGCAGCACTTCTGAAGGAAACGCATGCAGAAGAAGAGCCCATAGTAATATTTGATCTTGCCGTGCCGAGAAATGTGGAGATTGATGTCTTAGGCCTTCCCAATGTCCGACTATATGGCATAGATGATCTGCGAGAAGGCTCTCCGGAAGAAGTGGACGAGAGATTCCCGTCCAATGTTGCCGTTAAGGAACTGCTTACGGAAGCGGTGGAAGAGTTTAAGCTTTGGAGAGACGGTCTGGCTCTTAGAGATGTGTATGGACAGATTCGCTCGGAAATAGAGATATATCTGGAAGGGGAATTGAAATATTTGGCTAATATAGACAGCCCCGAAGTGAGGAGTCTCATTGAAAAGCATTTGACTCATCTCTCTACCACTATATCTTCATCCATTATTTCCAAAGTACGACGAATAAGTGAAGAGACAGAAGATACAAGATATGCAGAAGCACTTCTGAAAATACTCCAAACGCCATGATGCAGACAGAAAGACCTTTAATAATAGGGACTCGAGGTAGTGCCTTGGCTCTCTATCAGGCTCATTTGGTAAGGGATATTATCATATCGGAGTTTCAGATACCGGTAGAGATAGAGATTATAGAGACATCCGGAGACAAGCACCTTAATATCTCCCTTCAAAGCAATACACTGTCCAAGGGGCTTTTTACCAAAGAGATCGAAGAGAGACTTCAAGATGGCAGTATAGACTTTGCGGTACACAGCTTGAAAGATCTTCCGGTCTGCCTGGAAGAGGGATTCCTTCTTGGAGCTGTTCTGGATAGAGTTGCTGTGGAAGATGTACTTGTTTCCGATAAACCTATAACACACTTAGACGAATGCAAAGGCTGGAAAATAGGAACCTCCAGTCCAAGAAGAGTGGCACAGCTTAAAGCAAACTTTCCTCACTTGGAGTGGTCTTTTGAACCGATTCGCGGGAATGTACAAACTCGTATTGGCAAAATGAAAAGCGGACAATACGATGCGATCATTATGGCTAAGGCAGGAATAGAAAGGCTCGGACTGCAGGATTATGTTGTCTATACCTTCCCTGTTCATCAGTTGTTGCCCGCACCGGGTCAGGCTGCCCTTGCCATAGAAATACATGAGAGTAATGATGTAGCAAAAAGAGTGGCTTTGATGCTCAATAATGTTGAAGACAGACTTTGTACAGATACGGAAAGAGCGTTGCTGCAACACTTAGGCGGAGGGTGTGCTCTACCTTTTGGTTGCTATTGCGAGTTGCAAGATGGAGAGGTAAAAGGGCAAGCTTTCTATGCTCAAGGAGATCTGCATTCCGGTTGTTCCTTTACTCTTCCTACAAACTATTCGTCCGGCGAACTCAAATCTTTAGCAAATCACCTTAAAGAAACCCTTCATCCATGAAAGCAGAAAAGCACCTTACTTTTACCGGTATTCTTTTAAGGGAAAAAGAGATGGCTCTTCCTTTGTTGAATCTTATAGATCAGCACGGTTATCCTGAGCCTTTGTGTCTTCCTGCGATCTCTACTGTGGATATTCCGGCAGAGCTTCCGCCTCATTTCGATTGGGTGTTGTTCACATCTCCCCGTGCGGTTATTCACTTCCACAAACTATATCCTTCTTTTTCAAAAGATATTAGAGTCGGTTCTATTGGAGAGGCTACTTCTGACAAAATAAGACAGCTATACGGCATTATTCCTGAGTTTCAAAGCAAGACCGAAAATGCAGAGGGGATGGCTGAGGAGTGGTTGCATTTATATGCAAATGAATCTGCCGATAAATTTATCCTGCAACCTACTTCGGATATAGCCGGACACTCTTTGGAAGCAGCTATCTCTCCTCATGTCAGGGAGTACATTATTCTCCCCATCTACAAGACAGTCCCACATCCTGAAATGCCGGCTACTATTGCAAGACTTTCACTATCTTTAGACTTTGTGGTCTTTTATAGTCCGTCCGGAGTAGAGGCATGGTTGGATTCCGGTGGTGAAAACAAAGGATTTCGAGCCATAAGCATAGGCCCCGTAACTACAAAGAAACTCCTCTCCGAAGGTTTTAAGGATGTTATCCAGAGTCCCGAACCACATCCGGAGAAAATATTTGAGACAATATATAAACAGAAATAATACCTACTATTACTATGTATCCGACTATTAGAATGAGAAGACTTCGCTCTTCAGCGAACATGAGAGCTTTGGTGCAAGAGACTTATCTTCACCCATCAGATTTGATTCATCCTCTTTTTGTCGTTCATGGAAAAGGAATAAAAGAAGAGATCTCTTCTCTTCCCGGGCAGTACCATTTCTCTGTGGACACCTTGGTAGAGGAGTGCAAGGAACTGTATAGCTTGGGCATTCGTAGCGTTATGCTTTTCGGAATACCTGCCCATAAGGATGGTATCGGAAGTGAAGCCTTTTCGGACGAAGGCATAGTACAGCAGGCACTTAAAGCTCTTCACAAAGAACTTCCGGAGCTCATCACCATTGCAGACATCTGCATGTGTGAGTACACGGATCACGGACATTGCGGCGTGCTTCATGGAGAAGAGGTGGACAACGATGCTACCGTTAGTTTTCTTTGCCGTCAAGCAGTATCCATGGCTCGCTGTGGAGCAAAGATGGTAGCTCCATCGGATATGATGGATGGTCGTATTGCTGCCATGAGAGAAGCACTGGATGAGGCAGGCTTTGAAAATATCCCTATCATGAGCTATGCTGCAAAGTTTTGCTCCGGATTCTATGGACCTTTCCGTATAGCTGCAGACTCTGCTCCATCTTTCGGAGATCGCCGTGGCTACCAAATGGATCCTGCAAATGCCAAAGAAGCGCTCAGAGAGATTGAGTTGGATATACAGGAGGGAGCGGATATTGTAATGGTAAAGCCGGCTCTTCCTTATTTGGACATTGTGGCTAAAGCGGCAGAGCGTTTTGAGATGCCTATTGCAGCTTATCACGTATCGGGAGAATACGCTATGTTGAAAGCAGCGGCAGAGAAAGGTTGGATAGATCACGACCGAGTGATGATGGAGAGTCTGCTCTCCATTCGCCGTGCAGGGGCAAAGATTATCCTCACCTATTTTGCAAAAGAAGCAGCCATCTGGCTCAAGAATAACGCATAAAACTCTACGGCTATGCAGTGGAACAAATCTATAGAACTATTTCGAGAAGCGGTAAAACATATACCCGGAGGGGTAAATAGCCCGGTAAGAGCTTTCAAGTCTGTCGGGATGGATCCTATCTATATAGAGTCCGGAACGAAGGGGCATATATTTGATGTCGATGGCAACGAGTATATAGACTTTATCTCTTCGTGGGGACCACATATTTTGGGGCACGCTCATCCTGCCATTGTTGAAGCCATTCAAAAGACAGCCACAAAGGGCACAAGCTTTGGGGCATGCATACCTTTGGAAGTGGAGATGAGCAAGCTTGTAAAGTCGTTCTTCCCTTCCATGGAAAAGGTAAGGATGGTAAACTCCGGTACGGAAGCTACAATGAGTGCTGTCCGTCTGGCAAGAGGATACACGAAGAGAACGCTCATTGTGAAGTTCGATGGTTGTTATCACGGACACTCCGACGGATTTCTTGTACAAGCCGGTTCCGGTGTTGCAACCTTCTCATCCGTACAGAATAATGGCGTTACCACTTCCACAGTGAGCGAAACTCTCGTTGCAGAGTTTAACAACATAGCTTCTTTGGAAGATCTTTTCAAGAAACATGGTTCCCAAATAGCGGCTGTGATCATAGAGCCCATTATGGGTAATATGGGTATAATAAAGCCGGAAGAAAACTTCTTGAAAGAGGTAAGGCGTGTAACATCCGAGTATGGCTCTCTTCTGATATTTGACGAAGTGATCACCGGATTTCGTCTCTCTGCCGGAGGAGCACAGAAACTTTACGGTGTTATCCCCGATCTTACCTGTCTTGGAAAGATAATAGGCGGAGGTCTCCCTGTGGGTGCTTTTGGAGGTAGAGCAGAGATAATGGATGCGCTTTCTCCCGATGGGGCAGTGTATCAAGCCGGAACACTTTCCGGAAATCCCCTTGCTCTTGCGGCTGGTATAGCTATGCTGAAAGAGTTGCAAAAGCCGGAAACTTATCCAGCATTGCAGGCTAAGGGGAAAGCTTTTTCCGATGGAGTGGGGCGGTTGATCGAGCCTTATGCCGACCATCTGTACTATGCGGTTTTCGGGACACTCTCTACCATATTTTTCAGAGGTGAGCCTGTACGTAATGCCGAAGATGCACGAGCTTGCGATACAGAGTTATTTGCAAAGTTTTTCCGCCTGATGATCGCACAAGGTATATACCTTCCACCATCTCAGTTTGAAGCAATCTTCATATCCGGTGCTCATACGGAAGAAGATTTTGCTCGTACATTTGGAGCAATAGAAAAGAGTTTGAAACAACTATATAAATAGGACACAGCATGTCAGACGATAAGAAAGTCATATTTTCGATGGTGGGAGTAAGCAAAACGTTTCCACCCAACAAAACGGTTCTAAAGAATATATACCTCTCATTTTTTTACGGAGCAAAGATCGGTATCATCGGTCTCAACGGTTCGGGTAAGTCTACTCTGCTCAAGATTATAGCAGGAATAGAGAAGGAGTACGACGGACACGTTGTTTATGCTTCCCCCGAATACAGAGTGGGATATTTGGAGCAAGATCCTCAACTTCCTCAAGGAAAGACCGTGAAAGAGGTGGTTATGGAAGGAGCCGGAGAAGCTACTGCACTGCTTCAAGAGTTTGAAGAGGTGAATCTGAAATTTGCAGATCCGGACGTGTTGGACGATCCGGACCTGATGGATAAGCTTATCCAGCGTCAGGCAGAGCTGCAAGACCGTATCGATGCCATTGATGCTTGGAACATAGATACCCGTATAAGCAAAGCGATGGAGGCATTGCAGTGTCCTCCTGCAGACCGGCTCGTGGATCATCTTTCAGGTGGTGAGCGCCGCCGTATAGCGTTGTGTCGTTTGCTCTTAAGCCAACCCGAAATTTTGTTGCTCGACGAACCTACCAACCACCTCGATGCTGAGAGTATAGACTGGTTGGAAGAACACCTTCAGCGTTATCCGGGCACCGTTATCTGTATCACGCACGACCGTTACTTCCTTGACCATGTGGCAGGTTGGATTTTAGAGTTGGATAGGGGAGAGGGTATCCCTTGGGAGGGGAACTATTCCTCTTGGCTTGATCAGAAATCCAAGCGTCTTGCAATGGAAGAGAAGAGTCAGGGCAAACGTGCCAAGGCTCTGGCAAGAGAGTTGGAGTGGATCAACCTTGCTCCCAAAGCTCGCCACTCTAAAGGAAAGGCTCGTCTGAATGCTTACGAAAAACTTCTCAACGAAGAGCAGAAAGAGAAAGAAGAGAAGCTCGAAATCTATATCCCGAACGGGCCTCGCCTTGGTAACAAGGTGATTGAGGCTACCAATGTCTCAAAGTCTTTCGGAGATAAAGTCCTCTTTAAGGATCTCAACTTCATGCTTCCTCCCAATGGCATTGTGGGAGTGATAGGTCCGAACGGTGCAGGTAAGACCACCATGTTCCGGATGATCCTTGGAGAAGAGACCGTGGATAGCGGTACTTTTGAAGTGGGAGAGACTGTAACCATCGGATATGCGGACCAAACGCACAAGGATATAGACCCTGCAAAGAGCGTCTATCAGGTTGTTTCCGGCGGACAGGAACTGATAAAGGTCGGGAACAAGGAGGTAAATGCAAGAGCATATCTCTCTCGTTTCAACTTTAATGGGGCAGATCAGGAGAAGTTGTGCGGTGTCCTTTCCGGAGGAGAGAAGAATCGTCTTCACCTGGCACTGACTCTGCGTTCCGGTGCCAATGTCCTTCTTCTGGACGAACCTACCAATGATATCGACATCAATACCCTTCGAGCCCTTGAAGAAGGTATCGAAAACTTTGCCGGTTGTGCCGTAATCATATCTCACGACCGCTGGTTCTTGGACAGAATCTGTACGCACATTCTCGCCTTTGAAGGGGATGGCAACACCTATTTCTATCAGGGAACTTACACCGAGTACGAGGAAGACAAGATTCGTCGCCTGGGTGAAGATGCCGTCAAGAAGACGAAATACCGTAAGCTCGGAGAGCATCTCTAACAGACTTGGAGCAAAGACGGAACATACTCTTCCCGACAAAAGGCTCTTTCGGCACGATAAACAATCTCCGCTAAACGCTTTCAAAAGAAGATTTTAACGGGAACAAAAAGTCTGCTGATACCGAAAAAAAGAAGAAACCAAGACTTGATTTACAGAAATCACGGCTCGATTCTTTAGAATCAACGCTTGCAAACTGCAAATCAGGTCTTGGTTTCTTCTTTTTATCACGTTCGGCAAAAATTCCTAACACTATAAACCGATCTTCTAAACCCTATTATTCCGATTTTTTACCACTGTGAACTGTTCACAGAGATGTTTGCATATTAGAAAGAAAATTGATAACTTTGCGGTCGCATCCGGTTACCATCCAATAGACTGAATAATAATAACAAAAGCATATAGCGATGAAAAAAGAGATCCATCCAGAAAACTACCGCTTGGTAGCGTTCAAAGATATGTCTAACGAGGAGGTATTTATCACTCGTTCAACAGTAGCAACAAAGGAGACTATCGAGATTGACGGAGTAGAATATCCTCTACTTAAGATAGAAATCTCCAGCTCTTCTCACCCATTCTACACAGGTAAAGCTAAGCTTGTGGACACTGCGGGTAGAGTAGATAAGTTCATGAGCCGTTACGGTAAGAGAGGCAAATAAGCCCGATAGAAAAGCCGTAAAGAGACTATCAACAAAGAAATAAAAGTCTCGGTAAGAGGATGTTTTCTGTCATCCCCTTGCCGAGATTTCTTTTTATCCCATCACATTTATCCCTATGAATACGATTTGTGCACTTGCCACACCGATGGGCGTCTCCGCCATAGGCGTTGTCAAAATGTCGGGAACGGAGGCTTTGGAGATTGCAGACAGGTGCTTCACCCCTGCCAAAGGTGTATCTAAAGCTACCGAAACAGAAGGATACAGACTGCTCTACGGCTGGTGGAAGCATCCGAAAACGGGCGAGACCATAGATGATGTGGTACTCTCCGTATTTCGTGCGCCTCACTCTTACACGGGGGACGATGTAGTGGAGATAGCCTGCCACGGCTCCACATTCATATTGCAGGAGGTCATCCAATCGCTACTCGTGGCAGGCTGTCGCATGGCAGCTCCCGGAGAGTTTACGCAGAGGGCTTTTGCAGCAGGGAAAATGGACTTGAGTCAGGCAGAAGCAGTGGCAGATCTCATCTCTTCACGTACACGCTCTTCCGCCCGCATGGCTTTGACGCAGATGCGGGGCGGATTTCGTAAGAAGATAGAGGCAACGAGGGAAACTCTTCTTCACTTCTGTGCTTTGATGGAGTTGGAGCTCGACTTCCCCGAAGAAGATGTGGAGTTTGCAGACAGATCCGAATTGATAGCTCTTTGTTCACAACAGCGTGCCGACCTTCAATGGCTTGCAGACAGCTTTTCTCGTGGTGCGGTACTGAAGAGTGGTATCCCGGTAGCCATCGTAGGCTCTACAAATGCCGGGAAATCTTCTCTTCTCAATCTGATTTTGGGCGAAGACAAAGCGATAGTTACCGATATTCACGGCACTACAAGAGATACCATAGAAGATACGGTAATACTGGACGGAAAAGAGTTTCGCCTGATAGACACTGCCGGTATAAGGGAAACAACGGATACGGTAGAAGAGATCGGTATCCAACGATCTTTTGCTGCCATGCAACGGGCAGAACTGATACTTTGGGTGATAGATGGGACTAAAGATAACGGCACAATAGAGGAGGAGTATGCCCAACTCTCCGAACATTGGCAGGATAAGCGTGTGATAGCCTTGCTGAACAAGTGCGATCTCTTCACAGAAGCCGAAGGAGGCGCCAAACGCTCCTTGCTAAACGCTCTCTCCGATGGCTCTCTTTCTGTCCTTACCATATCTGCACGTCATTTTACGCATGCAGACGACATCACCTTTCTCCTTGTATCTTCTTATAATGAAATGTATGGTGAGGCAGAAAGTGAGGATCTCATCGTCTACAATGCCCGTCATTTCGAGGCTCTATCCAATGCCGTCTCTGCTCTGGATCGTGTCCTGCTCGGCTTGGAGTCCGGAATATCGGGCGAACTCGTCAGCATGGACCTCCGAGATGCTCTCCGATACTTGGCTGAGATTACCGGAGAAATCTCCTCTTCCGATATCCTCCATCATGTCTTTAAGAACTTTTGCATTGGCAAGTAATTTCTGATTACAATCGATAATCATATATCACCAAATATCGAAAAGGCGTTCATTATGAGTGCCTTTCTTTTTGCCCTATCTGTTCGTTAGGCATCATTCGGAGCCTTTCTTTCGCTCATTCTTGTACCTTATTTGTACCGCACGCCGCTCGCTAACCCTCCAGCCCCTCGCGTATATACCGAGATACTGGACAAATGAGACACGGTGCAACACCAATAGACAGTACAAAACAAAAATATGGCGAAATGACAGCGAGCAAAATTCCAATAAAAAAAGTGTGTGAGCATTGCAAACAGGAGTTTATAGCTTTGAAGACGACTACCAAGTATTGCTCACATAGATGTAATAGCAGAGCCTACAAAGCTCAAAAAAGAGAAGAGAGGGTACGCAGAACAGAACTTTCTGAACAAGAGAAAAAGGTCGGTGATATTATAGACAAACCTTATCTCTCCATCTCAGAAGCTGGGCGATTACTTGGTATTAGTAGGCATACAATATATAGATAATATCTACTCAGGGAACTTAAAGGCTTATAATTTGAGTTCTCAACGCTCAATCGTCAAGCGTGAAGACATTGAACGGATGTTGGCAGAGCGACCTTATGAGAAACGACAGCCCAGAGATGCAATCGTAATTACGGAACTATATACGACAGACGAGGTGTGCGATATCCACAACATATCTCGATCTTCCCTCTTTGCAATAGCCAAGCGAGAGAATATTCCCCGAACTTATAACAGAGGCAAGACCTATTGGAGCAAACGGCATATAGATGCCTATTTTGCTAAACAGGCTCCTGCTCCTCATATCGAAGAATGGTGTACAGCCGTAGAGATACAAGAAAGGTTCGATATGACGCTCACAGCCGTTTACAACTTCATCTCTGATCACAACATCCCCAGAAAGAAAGTCAAGGGTAAAAGCTACTATTCCACCAAACATGTCGAAGCAGCTAAAGGAGTGCTTGATAAGGCAGCTCCAAGCTACTATACCGTTCGGGAGGCTATGGAAAAGTTCGGTCTTACTCGTGACCAGCTCTATCAATATACCAAACGTTATAATGTCCCTAAACTAAAGCAAGGTCGGAACGTCCTCATTTCTCAGCAAGAATTGGATGAAGTCCTCAAACCTCCCAGCATCACTCGATAAGTTATTTGTCGGTGGTATGGGACACCCTCTTATCACCTTATTCTTTTGCAACTGAATCAATAAATATAACCCTCTAATCAACAATTCTATGAGACATACTTGTCCCAAAGTAACGCTCCGACAGAGAGCTATCAGAAACGGGCGTATATCGCTCTATCTCGATTATTATCCAGCCGCGCGCAATCCCGAAACCATGCAAATGAGCCGTCGGGAGTATCTCGGCATCTACATCTACGCCCATCCTAAGAATGAGATGGAGCGAGAGTTTAACATGGATATGTTGAACAAGGCGGAAGCTATTCGATGTATCCGTGTACAGTCGCTTATCAATGAAGAGTTTGGTTTTCTCGATCGAACCAAAATGAAAACCGACTTCCTTGCATACTTCTTGAAAATGTGCCGAAAGAAAGATCAGAAGTGGCGCATCGTCTATCAACATTTCTATAACTACGTGCAGGAACATTGCACCTTTGGAGACATAACGATAGAGCTATGCCAAGGATTTCGAGAGTATCTATTGAATGCCAAGCAACTCAAACGAAAAGGGAAAGTCTCCACAAACTCTGCATCTGGCTACTATTCCACTTTTAGGGGGCTACTGAAGATTGCGTACCGAGATAAGTGGCTAAGGGAGAATATCAATGACTTTTTAGATAAGATAGAGGCTAAGGAGGTCAAGAAAGAGCATTTGACACTTGATGAAGTGAAGATACTTGCTCAGACACCCTGTGAGCATGATGTTCTGAAAAGAGCTTCTCTCTTCTCTTGCCTTACGGGGCTACGCATCAGCGATATTCTTAATCTCCGTTGGGAGGATTTCACTCTTTTTTTTGCCCGAAGGTTTGTAGACGACATCAAGCACGCGCTCGGCACGCTCCATGCGAACGCCCTTAAGAGCAGTCTTTACCTTCACACGAGGCGTATAGATGACTTTCGCCTTGTCCACGAGTTCGATGCCTACTTTCTCGGCACTATCAACACCCGAACCTCTCTTCGCCGTGATGCTGGGGCGGAATGTCCCCATGTCGCCACAATCGACGCTCTTGCCATCTTGGAGCAGGCGAATGAGCACCTTTGAAGCACGGTCAAACACCGCCTTAATGTCAGCCGAAGAGATGGTCGTCTCGTCCGCCATCAGCTCGATGAACTCCTCAAACTTTACATCCGAATGCATGTGGATTGCAGGATACCAAAGCGTCTTGTTGGTCTTGCCGAAGCCTGCTTTTCTTTCGATTGCTTTAATCTTAATCATAATGATCTCAATTAGCTGTTAACTAGTGATTTTCTGTTTTGATTTGAATGCGTTCTTGTCGCTCTCCGAAGGTAGCCATATTTTTGTATATACAAAAAAAAATTTCTGCATATGCAAAAATTTTTTTTCGCATATGCAGAAATAAATTTTCTTATATACGAAAATTTATCGCTGTATATAGGATCTAAAAAAGCGCTCTCATAGAGGAGAACTTTTCAAAGGAAAATACTCCGGTAATTGCTCCGGATCCGTCCTCTTTTATTGATAGAGAAATGATGGAGAAGACCCTAAAGGGGTACGAACTCAATAATCTTTATCTCTTTTTCTGTGGACGTCTCGGAACGGAAAACGCATTACAACTTATGCGACATTACCATGTCGGCACTTCCGGGCATTGGGCAGGAGCAACGGTCTTTTGGCAAATAGACACCCAAGGACAAGTGAGAGCTGGTAAGATTATGCTTTACGATCCCGAAATAGGTAAGAGGATAAAGAAGCCGTTCAATCATATTACGTGGGTACATAGTCTGCTCAATCGCCCGAACTACAACCTGCGTCAATGTCTTTTCGGGGAGCATCTTTTGTCGCAAGAGACTCAAAAACCGGTGGCTTTGGTCGAGAGTGAGAAGACGGCTCTCATTGCCTCGCACTACCTACCCCAATATCTTTGGCCGGCTACCGGAGGAAAACATGGATGTTTCAAAAGTAGCAGCCCACTCCTCTCTTAGGCAGGAACGTTATTCTTTTCCCGGATCTCGGTGCGACTGCATACCGGCAAGAAAAAATGTTGATGATGCAATCCATGGGAACAGAGGTTCAACTCTTCGATTATTTGGAGAGGCATGCTCCTTCCAAAGACCAACATGAAGGGTACGATATAGCCGATTATCTCCTTCAGATCAAAACCAAAGAATCGGTGCTGATCGAGTTGATCCAGCACAATCCGGCCCTCAAACTTTTGGTAGAGAAACTTGAACTTCGAGTGGTCAAAGAGACCAGCTCAACCAAGCCTCCCCTCCGAAAGAGAGGACTTCGTAGATAATGGAAGCAAGTTTGTGTTTTGGGTTACCCCAAACCTCCCCAACGCCCACCTCTCAGGGCGAAACAATCCCGATGGTCTCATCAATAAAACAAAAGAACGGTACAGCAAATGAAGGAAATCCGCCTCCTCTCAGGCATGGCGAATAACATCAACCAGATTGCTCATCGCCTAAATACGTTCGGGGCATCCACTGTACCGACTGAACTAAGAATGTTGAAACTCTTGGTCGATGAACAACTCAAAAACTTGAAAAGATGATAGCCAAGATAATCAAAGGGACATCCTTCTCTGGAGTACTCGCCTATATCCTTGGTAAGCAAGAAGGTAAAGCCCGAATCCTTTATGCCGAGGGCGTGAGAGCCAATGCTCAATTTCTCTGCCTGCGCTACCAAAAGAGGATGGTTTTATCGAAGAATTGAGCGAAGCCATAGAAAAGCTTGGAGAGAACCTATTCGACAGCAATGCGCCTGCCGTAGATGTTGCCGAACTCGTATTCCAACGTAAACTCAGAAATCAAGCTAATAAGAAACTAAAACGTAGAAGATTATGAACGACCAAATCAATGTCCTCCTCGAAGTATTGGAGGAAATCAAGCAACAGAACAGAGAACTCAAAGCGAGTATCTCCAATTTACCACAACCAACAGAGTCGCAAGGCGAAGTCGAGAATAGGAAAAATCTCGCGGGAATCGCCAAGATTTTAGAGGAGCAACTGGAGTTTCATCGTCAATTCAGAGAGGAACTTTGTCAAGTGATTGCTAAACTTGGAGAGCGCATCCACGAAATGAAGTCAGGCATTGCCGAGGTACAGATAAGTCAAGACGAAGCGACCGACAAACTCTTGACAGAACTTCAAATCAAACAAACCACACCTGAAATAAAGCTCTCCAAATACTACCTTTTCGATGTCAAACGCTGGGCAGAATGGCTCATATGGGGAGTGATGGTTGCTGTCCTTGCCTGCGTCATCGGTTGGGCAGCACATCTCTACGGTGTCAATCAAGCCCTTGATAGTCATGCTCTCCGTTATCGTATCCTACGAATGGAGCTCGGCTATACACAGCCAAACATCGCCAGCCTTGATAGCCTTTTCTCCTCCGAAGACTCAGACGACTCTATTCGCAAGCTTCGCTCTCGTGTCACGAACTACGAACTCGCAGTCGAACGCCAAGCCGAACTACACCTCCAGCAGCAACGTCTCTCCCAAGAGCAAGAAGCCCTCACTCAACAACTGAAACACTAAAACAATAAACCGCCTAATAGCATCACAAATGCCATTAGGCGATTACCTTATTTTCATATTTATTGGCGAATGGTTCTAACGACAGTGTCCCCCCGTGTCACAAATGACCAGCTCACCATCAAATGCCAAACCAAGCTGTATCTCCAGCAGCAATATCTCGCCCAAGAGCAAAAAACATCTCACAAATCAAAGATGGTAAAGAATAACCCTACTCATCGGAGCTGGGAGCCATGAGATAAGGATATAAGAGTGTGTCAAAATCATCAATTTGACACACCCTTATAATATCACCTTGGTAATGAAGCGTTCAAGTATTACTTTTTATCCTCATTCTCCATTGGCGTCATCAAGACTTTCAAGGTCTTTGAAGTCGTCGAATACAACCTCAACAAAGTCATCTTCGGATAATAAGAGTTCTTTAGAAGTCCCCGAAAAGTATTCAGAAAACTGTATCTGTTTACCGTGGTTAATCCAGTCCTCTTTATCCTTTTCATCGTCCCACGTTACTTCATCTATGTATCTGCGTGACTTTGTGTATGCAACTAACTCATCTGCACTTTTATTCATTAGTTCACACATCAGCTCTGTAGGTCCCTGATCCGAACAGATAACAACTTCATTGCAACCAAACAGCTTAGCCCGATCGTATATTCTCTTACGGTAATTCCATAACCAATTATCTTCGAGAACCTTTTCACGAATTTTGGTTATCCATGTCCACCATCTTTCAATGACGCATATATCAAGATTTATACATTCTCGAAAGAACTGCATATAGTTACCATCGTCATCATAGTCTAGCTCATATAATGCAAAAGGCCTTTCTAATTCACAAATCAAGAATTCTGCATCCTCATCTGCAAATTGTATGTTTTTAAGATTGTCTACCCCAATTTGATCCAGTATCTGATTTGCTTGGTAATTAAGGACTGTCAATCTGAAAAACTTATCGAAATCATTTACTTTGAAAGTTCCCAGCTCTATACAATCCCAACTATGTGTAGAATAGACAAGATTCTTTTCTGTATCAAATCTATAATCATCTCTGGCAACAAGCCGTATGTTTTGCTTCATTCTTGTTGCAATTTCTTTGGCAGTTGCCATTGGATCATCAATAGGCAGATTGTGCCTTAGGCCTATTTGAACGACATCCCATCCCATAGTTATATTATAGAAAAATGAGTAAAATATTTTCAAGGTGATACAGCAAATGTACGAAATATAAGTAAGGTTATCTTTAAACCTGTTAACCGAGACTTTTAGTCATCTGCTCGATGCAACGCCGTTTTTGGTCAAGGTTGGGATGAACATATAGGTTGAGCGTTGTGCTGATATTGGCATGACCAAGCAAAGCACTCACCGTCTTGTAGTCGCAGCCGCTCTCTATACAGCGAGTGGCGAAGCTATGCCTTAGCCCGTGAAACTTGAGCTGTGGCATATCCAGCTCTTGCATTAAGGCTCTATAATACATTCTATAGGTGCGTGGCTCTGTGGGTTTGCCCTCGTTCGTTAGGACATAATAGTCGGTATTGACGATTTTGCTTAGGGGCTTAATGATGGCTTTGAGATCTCGGCTCAGAGGTATCTCGCGCATTGAGTTGCTTGTTTTGGGGGTACTCTCTACGATCTCGGTGTATCGTGTACCATCGGGGCGTAGCATATAGATACGCTGGAGCGAACGGCTTACTCGAATCACCCCTTCTATCAAATCAATATCCGACCATTTGAGGGCACAAATCTCCCCGATGCGCATTCCTGTGCTGAGACATATCAGAATGCCCAGATTACGAAAAGTAAAATGTTCACGCACATATTGCATAATCTTACGTTGATGTACACGAGGCAAGACTTCAATACGAGGAGCAATACACGCCGTAGGATATTTCAGTTCCATTTCTACATACTGCCAACCATAGTACTTGATGGCATGGCGGAGTATCATTTTGAGAAGGATAATCAAATCTTTCGTTGTCTTAAGGCTTAGTCCCTGTTGTAGCTTTTCTAAGATGAATCCCTGTACCTGCTCTTCTGTCACGGCTCGATGTTCACGAAACATGGGCAGTAGATGTTTCTCGATTTGCAATGCATAGATAGAGTATGTACCTCGCTTTACAAACTGTTCTTTATTCGCCAACCACTCACGAGCCACTTCGGCGAATGTGCTTGCTTTCTGATTCATAATGTCATTTTAAGGATTAATGAAACAAACAATGCCTCAAAATAACCCTTATATATCTAAATCCCTTAGGATTTAATGAATAACAAACAAATTGTCCCCCTTTGCGCTTCCCCCAGTTTAGTGACGATTGGCAAATCGTTCCTTTGAAAGGAATGTGTGAATTATATTCTGGGAACACCCCAGATCGCACGAATGAAGCCTATTTTAATGGAGATATAAACTGGTTCTCTAGTGGAGAATTAAAAGATAGGTATCTCCATATGAGTAATGAAAAAATCTCTCAACAAGCAGTTGAAAGTGTTGGATTAAAGATTTTACCTCCTAATACACTTGTAATCGCTATATATGGGCTAGAGGCTAGCGGTGTTAGAGGTAATTGTGCGATAATAGGAACATCAGGAACAATCAGCCAAGCTTGCATGGCATTTATTCCTAAGGTAGGAGTAATGAATGAATATCTATATTCATGGTATCAGAGGTTTGGGAATTACATTGGGCTTAAGTATGCACAAGGCACTAAACAACAAAATTTAAGTTCAGATATAATCGGCAATCTAAGTGTAGCACATCCTACACTCAAAGAGCAATCTAAGATTGTGTGTTTTTTTCGCTTGATTGACGAACACATAGCCAACCTTAGCGAAACAATTAAGGAGCTTAAGACTCAGAAAGCGGGTCTACTGAATCAGCTATTCAGCCAAAAGCTCCGATTTCCCGACTTCACAGACGAATGGACGCAGACAACACTCGGCGAGATACTTGACTATGAACAACCAACGTTCTATATAGTCAATAATACAGACTACTCAAATGATAGCAGTCTTATTCCCGTCTTAACAGCTAACAAGTCTTTTGTGCTTGGTTATGTAAACGAAGAAAATATATATGATAAAGGAGAATGTATTATCCTCGATGATTTTACTTTAGATATAAAGTTCGTTGATTTCCCATTTAAGATAAAATCATCAGCAATTAAGATATTAACGGCAAAGAAAGGTGTTAATATCAAGATTATATATAACTATCTGTTATTTATGAATCTTAGAGGACAGGAGAAGGATCATAAGCGACATTATATCTCAGAGGTTCAGCCATTATCTATTTCTCTACCCACTCTAGAGGAGCAGAAGAAGATAGCGGACTTTCTGAGTTTGATTGACGAGCGAATAGAGGTAGAAGAGCAACTACTTAAGAAGTACGAAGAGCAAAAGAAGTATTTGCTCCGACAAATGTTCGTCTAGTCAAACACTTAAACACCATGGTTATAGATTTTCGCCCCGAACTAATGCGCAGAAGCGTTTCTTATTGTCTTCGTAGTGATTGCCCAATCGCATCGACTTGCCTCCGTTATCTAGCTTATGCGCACTCTGAGCCTTTTCAGACACACAGCTTTGTAGACCCTCGCACACAGCCCACCGAACAAGGTTGCGCCCAGTATGTAAGCAATGAGATACAGCGTATGGCACGAGGGTTCAAACGTGCCATGGGCTTCGTCCAACATCGTAGCATTGGACAACTGCGAGACCGAATTTGCTACGAATTAGGCTGGGGGCGTAGTCATTTCTATCGCTATGCATCGGGCGAATATCTACTAACGAAAGGGCAACAAGAGCAGGTTATCGAGGTATTTACAGAGTTTGAAGTAGCTCCAAAGGAAGGTGTTTTTGATTCTTATGAAGAGTCTTACGAAGTTTCTTATTAGAGGTTTCTTTCGATTATCCTTACAATATTTCCGTCCCATCGGTTCGGGACTCCATTCTCATAATCGTGGGACTGCGTTCCCATAGAGACGGGAATACAGTCCCACGCCGATGGGATTATTGTTTATTAAGGTATTTGTTAGGGAACTAGACGAACATCTTACGAAGTAGATACTTCTTTTGCTCTTCATACTTCTTAAGTAGTTGCTCTTCTACCTCTATCCGCTCGTCAATCAAACTCAGAAAGTCCGCAATCTTCTTTTGCTCGGCAAGGGAGGGATATTGATTACGCATTCTTTCAAACTCTCTTTTACTTAAAATAGGAACAACTTGTGTAGCTGACAGCCTACTATAGGCTAAAGATTTATTCAAAATCGCATAGTATAGATATTCTGAATTTACTTTAGATTGATTTGGTATAATTGCATTGATTTGTTGATTAGTAGACATTTCTGTGACAGCAACACCAACTTTCCCTATGATACCGATACATGAAACTAGGACGCTACCTAAAGGTAAACTGCGTGTTAAAGAAAAGCCTTTCGAGGAAAGCATCGTCTTCGTTTTTCTTATGTATTTAGTTTGTCCCAAGTCCGAGGGAGATGCCCATAAATAATCAGAGGCATCATAATTGCAACTATCTGAAGTGGGTGGTGTAGATCCTGTAACAACTTGCCCAAAGTCTGATACAAAACATTGCGTCCAGTCGTCGTTGAAGTCGGGAAAGCGGAGCTTTTGGCTGAATAGCTGATTCAGTAGACCCGCTTTCTGAGTCTTTAGCTCCTTAATTGTTTCGCTAAGGTTGGCTATGTGTTCGTCAATCAAGCTCAGAAAGTCCGCTATCTTCTTTTGCTCGGTGAGGGAGGGAGCACAACTTTCTAATGCTCCAAAAGTGGATTTTGATATAATGGGGACTGCTTGGACTGCGACAGATGTGAGATATTGAGGGAATCTGCTATCAATCGCATAATAAACAAACTCAGGAGAATACTTCTCACACACGACAATTGAGTTTATTTGTTGATTTGTAGCCATTACCGTTTTAGACATAGCCATTTTACCAATTGTCGATCCTATACAAACTACTAAGACTGTGTAGGGCGGAAGCTTTCTCGTAGAATTGAATCCCTTTAACGATAGTGTTGTCTTAGTTGCTTCGATGAACTTGGATTCATTTATATCGGCTGGAGAAGCCCAAAGGAATCCATTCTCTTGATAATTCTCAGGGTCTGATGTTGAAGGAGTCGAGCCTGTAACTATATCTCCATAATCAGAAATACAGCACTGCGTCCAGTCGTCGTTGAAGTCGGGGAAGCGCAAAGGGGGACAATTAGGGATTTTATTAATCGTTGCCATCGTCTACTGTCTTTTATAGCCTTCGTAATAGTAGGACTGCTCAATACCTTTGAATATCATCTCTCTATCATCTACCTTATCAGTGAGTGCTGGCTGTAGGAGTACTCTCAGCTCTAAGTCATTGATTGGGCTACGCTCCATAGCTTGTAGGTAGAGATCCTTATCTACCTGAGACCAATCAACTACTCGTCCAAGTCTATGCTTGAGGATCATATCCAGCCAAATGCGTGTAGCTCGCCCATTCGCCTCCATAAAGGGATGTGCGATATTCATCTCGACATATTTGGCAATAATCTGCTCAAATGTTTGCTCGGGCATCTGCTCGATAACTGGCAGAATAGCCTCGAGGTACATACAATTAGCAAATCGAAAACCTCCTTTGGCGATATTGAGTGTACGCAGTTTGCCTGCCAAGTCGTATAGCCCAGCGAATAGAGCGTGGTGTATCTGAGAAAGTCCCCGAAAGGTACCGACCTCGATTCGCTCGATTGCTCCCGAACGGAATAGTTCAAAGGCTCGCTCAAGGCTCAGGGCATCTATTTGGTTCGTCGTCATAGTCTTTTACTGGATTAGTCCGAGTTCACGCAGATATACATTGATTTGGCTATCGAGCTCTGCACGGCGAGCCTCTAAGGTCTTAATCTCGGACATGACGGCTTGTATGTCAATCTCTTCTTCTTCCTCAAAAGTATCGACATAGCGAGGTATATTGAGGTTGTAGTCATTTGCACGGATTTCGTCCAAGGTTACAGCATGGCTATAACGCTCTATTTCAGTTCGGGTGCGGTAGGTTTCAACTATTTTGGCGATGTGTTCGGGAGCAAGTTTGTTCTGTGCCTTGACCTTGTCAAACTCTCGGCTTGCATCAATGAATAAAATAGCATCGTTCTCCTGACGACACTTGCGCATGACAAGAATGCAAGTCGGGATACCTGTTCCGTAGAAAAGGTTTGCAGGTAAGCCAATGACAGCATCAATCCAGTTTCGTGTCTCGATGAGATACTTACGAATAACGCCCTCGGCAGCACCACGGAATAGCACGCCGTGCGGAGCTACGCACGCCATAGTACCTCCATCATTGAGGTGATGGAGCATGTGTAGAATGAAGGCATAATCAGCCTTGGACGATGGTGCAAGTTTGCCAGCCTTATTAAATCGCTCGTCCTTGAGAAACAAGCTATCAGCCGACCACTTAGCCGAAAAAGGAGGATTCGCTACGATGGCATCGAACTGCTCCTCTCCAAAAAGGTCGTCCTCTAGCGTATCGCCCTGCATAATCGAGAAGCGATTAAAACGAACATTATGCAGGAGCATATTCATTCGGGCGAGGTTGTAGGTCTTGGGGTTCTTCTCTTGCCCATAGATACGCACATCACCGATACCAGCGAGCTTGGCTACCTGTAGGAGTAGTGAGCCAGAACCACAAGTAGGGTCGTAAACATGTTTGAGGTGTGGGCTATGTACAGTTACTATTTGCGCCAAGATATTCGACACCTCTTGGGGCGTGTAGAATTCGCCTGCTTTCTTCCCTGCTCCTGCGGCAAACTCGCCAATCATATACTCGTAGGCATCGCCGAGGACATCAATCTCTGCGTCCTCGATGCGGAAATCAATATCTCGAAGAGCAAGGAGAAGCTTAGAGATAAGTCTATTCTTCTCGTCTACGGTCTTTCCGAGGTTCTGCGAGGTTAGGTCTACATCATCGAAGAGATTCTGAAAGTCATCTTTGCTCTCCGCACCTAGTGTAGAGTCTTCAATATGGTCGAACGCACGGCCTAAGTCCTCAATGATAAATTCGCCCCGACCAGCTCGCTCGGCAATAGAGGAGAATAGGAATTGAGGCTCTATGAAGTAGCCAATCTGGGTAATAGCTTCTTCTTTCAATCCAGCCTTTAGATCCTCTTGGTTCGAGTTCCAAGCCTCGGCAAAAGTGATATTATCTTCTGATAGTTCGCCAGCCAAAAAGAGTTCGATACGCTCAGAGAGATATTTGTAGAAGATAAGCCCTAGAGAGTAATTCATAAACTGGGCAGCATCCATACTGCCTCTCATATCATTTGCCATTGCCCAGAGCTGAGCCTTGAGTATGCGCTTCTGTTCTTCGCTCATTGTCTTATATCGGTGTTACTTTAGGTTGAATAGGGAGATAATATCTTTTAGGCGTGAGAGAATCCTATTCTTCTTCTCCCTACGCTCCATAAATCTTACTTTTAGCTCTGCAACAGCTTGAGTAATCAACTCGTCTTGCAGTATGTCTAGATAATCATACTTCTCTATAAAAGTATCGAGTAGCTCACTACTAACAGACTCCTCCTCAGCTAAGCTATGCACAGCCTCTGTACGCTTGCGCAGAAAAAACGCATCTAAGTCCTCTCCTATCTGCGAGGGGTCGAAGTCATCAGAGGAGTCGATAGTGGAAGCAATAAACTCGTCTATAAGCTCTCGCTTGGGGCGTAGTACAGGGTCTTGCTCTACAACCTCCAAGATGGCACGACGCTTCTCTGGGTAACTGTCCTCCTGTGGTCTTAGCGTCCTCAAGAGCTCGATGATGTAATGGACATTGATCAGGTCTCGGCGTAGGAGCTCCAGCTCAAAGTCTACATCGCCAAGGACACTCGTCGGGGTATCAGTAGGCGTGTGCGGCACTATCGAATTGGCTAAATCGAGATAAACGCTCTTGCAGTCCGCTACTCGTTGAGGGCTGAGCGGAAGCTCTTCCTCCTGATGCTCATTGTAAGCCTGCATCTGAGTAAGCAAGCGGAGCAAACGGCGAAACATCATGACAAAAAGATGCTTCTCCTCTTCGTCTCGGAAGTCGCTTATAGAGCGAATATGCCCAAATCTATCGGTAAAAGCCTTAGCCTGCTCCTCAAACTCCTCTAGCAAGACCGTGTAAGGCTTCATCTTGACATACTCCAGAGCATTCTCATCGCTATACATCAGGATAGCTTCGTCGACCTCTTCCGCCAAATTGCGGAAGCAAACGATTTTGCCGAACTTCTTCTTCTCATTCAGTATTCGATTGGTACGAGAGAAGGCTTGGATTAGACCATGATACTTGAGGTTCTTATCAACATAGAGAGTGTTGAGAGTCTTGGCATCAAAGCCCGTGAGGAACATATCAGACACGATAAGTAGATCAATCTGCCGAGAGCGCACTCGCTCGGCTACATCGTCGTAGTATTCGGCAAAGGTATCGATAGCGAAGTTCGTCCCAAACATTCTGTTATAGTCCTGCATGATATGCTCCAGCTTGTCGCGCGTGGTCTCACTATCCGCAAAACCTTTATCCTGCCCAGTGTACTCGTCCTCTGTGTCGGGATTGGCAACATAGGTGAAGATGGTCGCAATCTTGAGCTTCGTCCCGAGTCGCTTGAAGGTGTCATAATACTTCAATAGTAGGGGAATGCCTCCTGTGGCAAGCATTGCGTTGAAGTCCTTGCCATAGGTGCTAGTATTGTAATTGTCTATGATGAACTGTGCATTCTTTTCTACTCTGGTATCAGACTCCAAAAGCTCACGAGTGTCTATGCGCCTTATCTCTGAGCCGTCCTCAGTCTTGCGCGTCCAAGAGCCATAATACTCCACCAAGAAGCCGAGTACATTCTCGTCTGCAATAGCATCTTTAATCATGTAGGTATGCAGACGCTTGCCGAAGATATCCGCCGTAGTGCGCTTGTCATTGGCATTCTGAGAGAAAATAGGTGTGCCCGTGAATCCGAAGTAACGCACACGAGAGAAAAAGCCCGTAATGTTGCGGTGCATGTCGCCAAACTGTGAGCGATGGCATTCGTCGAAGATGAGAATGATATTCTTGTCCTTGACACTCTCCAGCTCCTTGCGGTGCCTATCTGTACAGACTGCTTTGTTGAGCTTCTGAATGGTAGTAATGATGCGCTTATTAGTAGAGGTTGTCAGCTCTTTGACCAGCGTGCGCGTATCCTCTATATCCTTGACGCAGTCTGGACTAAAGGCATTGTACTCTTTCTTGGTCTGTGCATCCAGGTCGTGGCGGTCTACTACGAAGAGTACCTTATCTACCTCGGCAAGCTCTGCGATAAGCTCTGCCGCCTTAAATGAAGTCAGAGTCTTGCCCGAACCAGTCGTGTGCCAGATATATCCATTGTGGTTGGTATTCTCTACTTGCGAGAGAATCTCCTCTACGGCATAATATTGATAGGGGCGAAGCACCATAAGCACCTCATCACTCTGATGTAGGACTATGTATTTGGCGAGAATCTTACCTAGTACACATCGCTCTAGAAAGTGATGTGCAAAGTGATCTAATCGGTCGGTATGCACATTAGCCCTGTCCGACCATTGAAAAGTAAACTTGAAGCCCTTATTCGGATTATTCGCAAAATAGCGCGTATGCACGCCATTGCTAATAACAAAAATCTGAATGTAAGAGAAAAGCCCCGTAAAAGCAGATTTGTGATAGCGTTGAACCTGATTATAAGCCTCTTTGAGCTCTACACCTCGTCGCTTGAGCTCTATCTGTACGAGGGGCAAGCCATTGACCAAAATCGTCACATCATAGCGGCTGTGTGTCTTGCCGAGGTCGGTGATTTGGTTCGCTACTTGGAACTCATTCTTACACCAATCTCGCTTATTCAGAAATTCAATATACTTGATCGTGCCGTCCTCTCTCAGAAGCTCGTACTTGTCGCGTAGCTTCTTGGCTTTCTCAAATGTACTGCCACCCTCTAGATGGATCATGATGCGATTAAACTCTGCATCGGAGAGCTCTACATTGTTGTGCCTGGAGAGTTGCTCACGAAAATTTGTGTGCAACGCCTCTAAATCAGGAATAACTACTCTCTGATAGTTCATCTTCTCTAGGGTCTCTAAGAGCCCCTTCTCTAATGCAGTTTCGGACTGTACGAGGTTAGCCATATGTTTAAGCTTAGTAATAGGAGTTTAAATACGCACTAAGTTACTCTCATGTGCAAAAGTAATGCGATTGGGGATAATCTTAAATTTGAGTGAGCTTGAGATGAATAAGCTCGATGTATTGCCTCTGCATATCCTCAGGGAGGAAGCTCTGGCGGATGCAGGCTTTCCATTCGGGGAGGATACGTTGGAAGCGAGCGAAAATATTGTCACACACTTTATCATCCAGTCCAGAGGCTGTCATCGCTTCGAGGAAGTGTTGGCGAGTGAGTTTGCGCTTTTTGCCACAGAGGGTCAGTGCCAATTCTTCTGTATCCTCAGGAATAACAAGTGCCGTAGACAGCAGGTCATAGGCTGGAGTAAGTTGATATTCGTTCCCCTCTGGAGCATAGAGCGAGTAATTCTTGAGGTGCATATCGGCATTACCTATCAGCCACGAAAAGAGTACCCGCTCCCAGTACTTGACAAGATCAAGTTTCGGCACAGAGCTATACTTGGAGATCAGCTTGGCTATCTGCTCGTGTGAGCCTTTGTATTTATACTCCGTTAAACGCTCTGACAACTGACACATATCTTCCATTGGGAGCTTTTCCCCTTGCCCTGTTCGGTCTATGCGACGAGTGATGTAGCATAGTTCGCCATCGCTGAATCGCATCAGTCCATGAGGAACTGTCTCTATCTTGGCAATCTCAGAAAGGTGCATCGATACATCCTCCAGCTCGGGGAGATGCGGATAATGCTCTGTTTGAGGTTTAAGAATAAATCGCCCCCATAAGCCCACAATGGTAAATCGCTTGGGGAAATGGCTCATCTGATCAAAATCAAGAGATAGCTTGGGTTGTACTCCTGTAATTGTGGTTTGTGAACGAACAACCTCGTCTGCCAATGCTCGTACCTCACTACTTGTATAAGGCAATATCGGCGCTTGGTTTGTCCCAAACAATTTACGACAACACTTTGCATGGTAATCCACCTCTCCATCAACCAAAGGTTCGTAGCAGTATAGGCATTTATTCTTCATCTTCAGCCGTATTTAGAGGTTCAACACTTACCGCCCCAATGCAGTCTCGGCAACAAGCCAACAGTAAAGCCATTCGATCTCTTGCTTCTATTTTCCAATTCTTTTGGGCTATGTCTAAAAGCCATCCCTCTGGGATAAGTCCGTCAAAGAATGGATGAAGAGTATTACTTTGGAAAGGCTCTTCTCGCAAAGGCATTGTTAGGCTTATGCCTTGAGCTTCGGGCATAGTCAGATAGTCCTTGTCGTAAGCAAAGGAATAGCCCTCATCACTTTCTGTGAGAATCCCAGCCTTAAATGTCTTCCAGTAAACAATAGCCTGTTTCATACTTCATCTCCTTCTCGTTTTATCGGCACGGGGCCACACTCTGAGCCGAAGAGTTCGAATACTTTGTTGACTTTATCAAGGCGAAGTGTGGTCTTGCCTTGCTCCAGTTCACGAATGAAACGTAGTCCTACTCCTGCTTTCTCTGATAAGTCTACCTGCGTCAGTTTATATTTCTTGCGCATCTCTTTCACGTACTGCGCTATGATTGTCCTCGCTTGCATCATTTATATCAATTACTTGAAGTCCCATACTCTGAATATGTACCCAAAATGCCGTTTTCGGGTACACGTCCCAAGGATATGTACCCATTTTGCCTCTTTGGGGTACATATTTCGAAAATGTGTACCCGAAAAAGGCTTTTCAGGTACACATCATAAAGGTGATTGATTATCTGTCACCGATTCTATCGTTTCATCTTGTCGTGGTAATGCAGAACCCTGATTAAGAAACAAGCCCATAAGAGCATGATTAATGTAATAATTTTCTCTTCCAATCTTTACAACAATTAAAACTCTCTCTTCGACCATCATATTCAAATACTTAGTAGCCGTTTTACGCTGAACCATCAAGTCCCTCTGCATAAACTCGATTTTAGTATAAGGATGATAAAATAGATTGTTGAGCAACTCGTGTTTATAGTTCTTGCCAAATAGTGGACGCAGAATCTGCTTATACTCCTGCATTAGTTTAGAGATACCCTGCACCAATCGAATGGTGTCGCGAGCCGTTTGTTCGACTCCTTTAAGAATGAAAAGGATCCATTCTTCCCACTCCAACGAGTTATCTTCGCCCTTATCCCTAATAGCTTGAATCAAGGAGTAATACTGCGATTTATTTTGAGTAATATACCTGCTCAGGTAGAGAATTGGCAAGTCAAGCAAGTCATTTATCACCAAATAGAGCACGTTGATAATACGCCCCGTTCGTCCATTACCATCATAGAAGGGGTGTATACTCTCAAACTGATGATGTATAATCGCCATCTTGATTAGAGGATCGACTTCGCACATCTCAGGATTATTGATAAAAGCCTCAAGGTTTGCCATATACCTCTCTATATCATCTATATTTTGAGGTGGAGTGTAAACGGTTTCTCCCTGACTATTCTTTAGCATTGTCCCTGCTTGTGAACGAAAACCTGCTCTATTTCCCTCAAGGTGCATTTGAATATCCTTTATTCTGCTGTTGGTTAATAGAGCATCTTTTCTAACCAATTCAAATCCTCGCTGTAAAGCTTCTCGATACCTAAGGACCTCTTTGGTAGCCGCTGTTATAAGTTGCTTCTCTATATTTATCTCAGCTTTGTAGAGATCATCTTGCGTTGTGACGATATTCTCTATTTCGGAACTATCCTTTGCCTCTTGAAGGGTCAAGGTGCTAATCAGTATCGCTTCGTTAGGAATTGTTGCTGCTATCCCCTTTAATTCCGCCAAAGCTCGATTGGCCTTGTTCACCTGTCGTAATATCTCTTTGCTCTCTACATCAAAGGTGAGAGGCAATGTAGGTATGTTATAGCTTTTGCCCATATTCATTTACTTACTTGTGATTTGGCATTCGAATTCTTCTGAAAAAGTATTATATACCTTATCAGTGGCAAATATATGGAATATAAATCTATTATGCCCCTTTTCGGGGATATTATTTCAGAGAAATGAGGAATTATATCCAATGGGGAGGATTATAATATTTTCCCTGCATCATTTTGCTTTGATATGCTCCAAAATAGGTACTTTTGCAGTGAGCAAGCGTGCTGAGCACAAATGGGAGGTGTTGTAATCTATTGATTTACAGAACACAAAACCCAAAAGGAGATTGAAAGACAGAGAACTAAGCTATGCGGCACAAGTATGTAAACCCTTATAAAACAGTGAGATAAAACTGTTTTTCCATTTATTTGAGGGGTGTTTGTGCCGATTAAAAAGCTAATCGCCTAATTGACAGAGAGGTAAATATATTGCATCGGCAAGTAACGTTTTTGAGTTACCACAGAGGGAAAGTTCGTGGAAGATATTTTCCTACATCAATGGAGCATCCGGCGTAGAATCCAAATCTTGTGTATGTTGCATACAGGTTTAGGTGCTTGAGGTCTATGATCATCATCGCTCCGAAGTCGAAGTCTCTCTTTCTCTCAGAAAGATTAGTGCCATATTTTCGGAATGAGGCGTAGCCGATTAGCGGAGCAATTCGGAATCTGTCGTGTATAGGGATCTGATAACCGGCGTGAAGAAGTGTTCCTTTAGTCTTGATCTTTTCTCCTAAGCGAGAGGGGTGTTGCTCTCTGGGCAGCCCGATCATGTAACTGATCAATCCACCACAAAGATTGATGTTTAGGGCAACACCGAGATTAGGTGCCATCTCTTTTTGCATTTTCAGTGTGCCAAAGCCGATGCCAATGAAAGATTCGTGATACACGTCTTCAAAGTTGAAGAATGGGCTTGTCTGCGCCTTTAGTCGGCACGATATAGGGAGGAGGATGAGAAGGAGTATGAGCTTCGCTTTCATTGTTGTGAAGAGTTGTGAGATCTTGCTGTGAGTTCCAAGATACGAATTTTATCAACCCGATACCGTCTATATCCCTTGATATGTGCCATAGGACTTGGAAAGGTTTACTCTTGTTTTCTGCCTGAACCATATTTGGATTCAAACTCTTCTATTATCTTTTGGTGTCTTTGGGGCAGGTAGGAGAATGCTGTTACGTACAAGTCATAAGGGGTGCCATAAAGAGATTCTGCAATAGAGTCGCAAATACAGCCGATGGTATCGGAATCTCCTCCTATGGATATGGCATTTCGGATGGCATCTTCAAAGTCTTCTGCTTCAAGTGCACATATTATGGCTTGAGGTACGCTATTTTAGCGTGTGCCACCATTGCCTTTGTTGTCAATACCGTACCAAGAATAACGCTTGTTCAGTTCTGATACAGACATGAATAGGTTGTAGTTGAAGTTGGATTCTATTGCTCTTTTTATCTCATTTTTATTTCTTCCCTTACGTGCCATGTAGATAGCCAAGGCAACAGCTTGAGCACCTTTGATACCTTCCTTGTGGTTGTGTGTACATTCGACAGACAGCTTAGCAAGAGTTAATACTTCCTCTTCTGTTTCCGCCACCCATCCTACCGGACCTACACGCATGGCACTTCCATTGCCACAGCTGCCATAAGGTTTCATCTCTCCTTCTTTGGCTCTATCTACTCACTTGGCAAACATTGCTCCGTAGTTGCCCATGGGAAGAGGTTCGGTTAGAGCATATTTTAGATAGTAGTGCAATACTTCCTCCGTTCAGAAGCCAATCGGCAGTAGTAATGGTTAGGATGGAGTCGTCCGTATAAGATATTTTATTTGAGAATAGAGGAAGATCCTTTGTCCAAATATTATCAAATTCGTAGATGCTTTCTAGTATATCGCCGATTATTGAGCCTAACAAGGTTAAATCATTTTCTTTTGATTATAGTCTTCAGTCATTAAGTTAGATCAGCAGAAGATCTAAAATGTATATGCAATGCCTATGTTCTTTTAGATGTTTTTAGATTAATTCTATGATGTTTTTTGAGAAGCATTCTTAATTCTTGAAGTTCTTCGGATGTTAATAATGGATCTTTGAAGGTAATAAACTCATTTCTTGAACTTATTATTTCTAATAGTTTTTCTATTATTACATAGTAATTGGGGTGTTCGGATAAGATGTTTTTTATCTCCCTTCTCATTCCATTTTTGGTATTTCCCTGTTTAAAAATTATTTTTTCTTGAATACTCTTACCTCCATCTATGTTGCTGAAAAATATGCTACAAAATCTATATATGAGTTGATCAGTTGGATATCTTGAATACAGATACAATAATGCTCTTAGATGAAAGAACAATGTGAATCTCAATGTAAAGGCGTTTAACTCTGTTGTTTCAAAATAATTTACTACATCTTTTATGTCTTTAAGTGAAGAGGAGTTCTTTTTAAAGAGACTGTCGATTACTTCCATTACAGTTATTATGTCTCTATTTTTGATCAAGTCAATGATGTTATAAATAAAAATAGAGGGCTTTGAATGCATTTCGTAGTATTTTCTGAAGACCTTTTTACTTTTTAAAAATTTAGGACTTTCTTCATCTTCGATAGAGTTTATACTAGAATCTGGAGGGAATAATAGTTTTATAATATCGAGAAAAATCCCGTCATAATCACTTTTAATTTTGTATTCTTCATATCCTTCTATTACAATTTTTTCTGTGCGATCTCGATATATATTGCTATGTATTTCCGAATTCTTGTATTTGATTAGAGATATTAGTAAAAAATCTCTGGTGTAGATCTCTTTATCCACAAGAAAATAGTCTGTTACTAAAAGATTTACGTATCTTTTGATATCTCTCATATTGTTAAGATACTTAGAGAATAAAGAACTGTTCTGCCGTATTATCCCATTATTTTCATCCAAAGAGAGTTTGTCTATTACGAGTTTTTCTAAATGATCCATAAGGACTCTCGAAGAGATAGTAGGTATAGGATATTCAAGATCAAAAAACTTATCTGAAAAGATGGGAGAGTCTGTATGAAAAGTTTTTTTACTATGGAATAAATATTTTAAGTACTCTTTGTCATAAGCTGTTATGTATATCGTATTGGGGAAAGATGCGCTTGTGTCTAAGAGTTTGAATATTTCCAGAATCTCCTCACGGACTAATCGATCAAGATCTTCTATTACGATTACAACTCTAAAGGGTAAATCCTTAATAGTAGCGTTCAACTCTTTTCGTATCTCTTTTCTTTCTAATTCTCTAAATGCAGATAGTGATCTGGATAGCCATCCATCGGGAGATATTAGTTGTAGAGCCAACATGTATTTTTGAAATAGGGAAGAGAGTCCGGAGTGATACTGTTTGAGTTGTTCGGACAGGGTATGGAAGAAAAGTTCTTGGATAGATAGGCATTCTTTTGCATTTCGAGGATTAAAGTCTATTACGATGTAGTCTTTTGTCTTTAACTCTTTCTTTAGTAAGTTAAGATATGAGCTTTTCCCCGCTCCCCAAGGAGCTACTATCCCAATTTTGAAAGCACACTCCGATAGAGAAAGAGCATCCATCTCTTTTATGAGTTTTTGTGTATCCTCTCTCCAATAATAAACATCTTCTTCATCCTCTTTTATTGGTTCATCTATCTGCCATAAAGAGATTGTTTTATTTTCTAACTTATTGGCATGTTTTTTTGCTTGTATCCTAATTCGATTTACTAATAGAAGGCTAAAGAATAGTAGTAAAACAATAAAAATCAGATTAAAATAAGTGAGAAAACCAAGGAATATTTGTGGATTGTACTGTGTGCTTGGAGTAATATGGTATCTAAGTAGCACTACAAGGCAGAATATTAAAAGTGTCCATATTGTTGGAGTTATTTGGTAGCACTTCTTATACCATTGGTAAAAAGGCAGAGAGAGACCTAACAGCCCAAATCCAATGACCAGTTTAATGCTCCAGTGGCCCGGTAGATGTAGCCAACCTCCAATGTAGTTGTCAAATAAAGAGAGCCATTTCTCTTCAAATCCAAGCCAGATAGCAATTAAGAGAAAAAAGAAGAAAATGGTTTTGAAGTATGTATATGGACATTCACATATATCTTTTTTTAGACACTCCCATGTAAGCCTAAGACATTCCTGTGTCCTTTTAAGACATTTTCCTATGCCTTGAAGCGGAGTCTTATTCTCATGATCTGTCATAGCTTTATTTCTTATTGATATTTTGCAGGTATAGTACGTATGCAAATATATGTATTATATATTTAATATTCTTGTTGCTTGTCTTGCTATTCTTTAAGGTCGTGCCGTTTGTTAGCTATTATCCTTATATTTGCGTGATGATACGATCTGTTTATCCTCTAACAGCTAAACTTTTAGAAGCAGATTTACGTGTAAGAAATATAGACAACCTAACACATCTTTTACATGAAGAAGATTTTTTTTGCTGCAAGCATTGTTCTTGCAGTTGTATTGGGGAGTGCATGCTCTCAAAAGACAATCTCCGATAAGTATTTCATAAAGGGTACTATACCCGATGTGGCAGAAGCCAACGGGAAGTATATCTATATGTACGATACTCAAAACAGAATATTGGATAGTGCCAAGATAGAAAACAATTCGTTCAGATTTGAAGGAGAGGTAATTGACAGTATTTCCATTGTTAATATAGAACAAGATCATGGTGGCTTTTTTGCTCCAGCGATATTGGAATCAGGAGAGATCTCGTTGAATCTTGCAGATGTTTCCGGTCGAGGGACACCACTTAACGAGGCTCTTTTTGAGTATTTGTCTAATCTTGAAGAGCTTCAGATTAAGACCATGAAGTATATCGACTCTTTTGACCATGACTCTATCTTTATCGGCAAGAATATTGATAGCCTGCAAGAGGCAAGCATTGTGGCTTATCAGGATGAGGTCATGGATTACTCCGTAAAGATGTTTAAAGAGCATCCTAACGATCCTGTCGGAGCTTATATTTGGAGCCATTGTTCAAGTTTAATCATTGAAAAACCGGAACTAGCCAATAGGTTCATTCCTTTTGCCGGAGATTACGTTAAGAACTATCCGATAGTTAAGGCTCAGATAGAACTGATAGAGAATACAGAAAAAACGAAAGAAGGAAATCTGTTTACCGACTTTTCCGGAAAAGATGCAGATGGGGTATCCAAGATGTTTAGCGAATATGTAGGCAAGGGGCACTATGTTTTAGTGGATTTTTGGGCTTCATGGTGTGCGCCGTGTAGACAGGAAATGCCGAGAATGATGGGGGTCTACAAGAAGTATAAACCTCTTGGACTTGAAATCCTCGGAGTAGTTGTGTGGGACAAGGTAGAGGATCACAAGATCGCTGTAAGAGATATGGAGATCCCTTGGTCACAGATGCTTAGCGAAGAAGCTCCAACTCTTTATGGTGTTCAGGGTATTCCTTATATCATGCTTATAGATCCACAAGGCAAGATTGTAAAGCGCGGACTTCGCGGACAAGCCATTGAGGTGGCTTTGGAAGAGGCTCTGAAGGCAAACGGAGGTAAGCTGTAATAGCTCTTTGATGGTATGCTTCAAACGGATTGGACCGGATGTAGTAGTGAAAACATTGTGATGACGCCAGTCTTGGATAAGGATGAAATGATGTGATTATGACTTTCAAATAGAAGCATACTTCTTATATAAGAAAGGGCTTAAATATAATATCGCTCAAGTGAATTTATTTTCTCTTGAGCGATGTTGTTTTCAGCCCTTTTTAGAAGAGCATTTTTATATATTCCATCCCGGAAAATACTCACTTTTTTATCCTCTCTCTATTTGCTTCGGAGGGGGTGTTTTCAGAGCATGACCAAGTTGTTAAAATCTCCCCGTTTTATTGACAAAAATTCCGATACCTGTTCACTCAAAACGCTAAACGAGCATATTCTTTCGGCTTAACGTGTTTAATTTTTCAATGAACACGTTTAGCGATTTCATTAAACACGTTTACCGGATTCGATTAACGTGTTTAGAATTTTTACTTATGGTGTTGATAATTAGTGATTTGAGGTTTTCACCCTCTTTTTTGCCCATTTTAGACGCAAAAGTGTATTAGGTTTTGTTTACACATGGGCGTATTGAATTTTACACCAATTAACGCAAAAACAGCCCCTAAATCCGACCGAGAGGAGAAAAGTTCTCGAATACGATATTTTTATATATTGCTGTTTATGAGTGATTTATGGCTTATTGTTCACTTCTGATCTGTAACAAGGTGTGGAGAGATTCGCATTTTTCGGAGCTTTTTCTGACTTCATTTTTATATAAAAACTCCCTTGAAAAGTCTGCTCAATCAGCCCCCAAAAAAGGAGAATAAATACTATTAAGATTGCTATGGAGATATACTATTTTTATTCCCTATGGCAGGGATTTATCCTGTGCCTATTTATAAATCTGTTCTTTCCGTTTTTCTCTTCCTGTTTCTCTTTTCCTATCTCAGAGATATGTGCCCGCTCATCCCGGAGGAAGAAGTCTTGATCTGTTTTTGTGTTTTTGGGGAAAGACTTTTTCATTGGTAAGGGGATTTGTCTCATGCTTTTTTCTGTTGTCCGATGCGTAAAGGGGATAGTTATATGTAGGTATTTTAGGTCGGATTTTACCTATATGTTGTGATTTTTGACCATGTGAACTCTTTCTAAATTCGCCCTGATGAAAAGTATGTATCTGCTATGGGCTTTTATTCTCGCTTCTGTTGTATGGTGTGGCGTGAGTGTTGCTGCTGAACAAAAAGAGGTAGCAAAGCCTTCCCATATCTTTAAGGCGATCGTCTTGGATGCCGAAACGAAGGCAGCTTTGTCCATGGCAAGAGTGGAGGTTGAGGAGTTGGAGCTGCGTTTAAGAACGGGCTCGGACGGGCGGTTTCAGATACGTCTGTTCCAGCCAAATAAGAGATACACGCTTCGGATATCCTATTTGGGATACAAGTCTCACGAGTCTGTGGTTACGCTTGCCGGTGACAAAGAGGTTGCCTTTATGCTTCATCCCTCCTCTTATGCTCTGGAGGGCGTTCAGGTACAGGGTAGAAGATCCACCAAACAGACAGGGCATACCAAAATCAGCAAAACGGCTCTCGACTATCTGCAGCCGACCGGACTGCAAGATGCTCTCCTTCTCACTCCGGGAGGTCTCGTGCGTAATCCGGGACTTAGGGGCGTTCAGCAGATTCAGATGAGAGAGACAAGAAACTCCGTAAATAGTGCTTTGGGAACGGCTATCGTGTTGGACGATGCTCCTATATCCAATGATGCCAACCTGCAAGGGATGGGAAATCATAATCAAGCCCTGTCCGAAAAAAGTACCATGAACAGAGGGATAGACCTCCGAGAGATATCCATAGACCATATAGAGAGTATAGAAGTGATACAGGGAATCCCCTCCGTGAGGTATGGAAACCTCACCAGCGGAGTGGTTGTCCTGAATACGAAAGTAGGACGAAGCCCTTGGGAGATCAGAGCTCAAGCCGATCCCTATACCAAACTCTTCTCTTTGGGCAAAGGGTATAACCTGAACAGGGAACACAACTTCTACGGAGGAGTGGACTACGCAAACTCTTTGGGCAATATCGTCAGTCCCATATCGGGCTATCGCCGTATAACGGCACTTCTTAAACATTCATACTCCGGACGAGGAGAGTGGAAGCCTAATACCTCTTTGTCTTTTGCTTATACGGGTACATTGGATCAGAAGAAGTTTGATCCGGAGATCATGACTTCTCGTGAGATTTATCGTAACACTTACGACCGGTTCGCACTGAACGGACGCTTCTCTCTTCATCCTCAGACAGATCTTATAGAGCAGATAGAAGGTACTTTGTCTCTTTCTTATACTCACGATTTAGTAGATCAGGAGAGATACATATCGCCTCAAAGCACACTTGTACAGCCTATACTGAAAGAGACCGGAGAGGGTGAAGGGGCTTATCTTCCGCCGACATATTTCTCTGTATTCAAGACAGATGGCAGACCGTTCGAGCTTTTCTCTCAGGTAAGATCCACTCATCGTTTTATGCGTGAGCAGTGGAGTGGTACTCTGATGCTGGGTGCGGAGCTGCGTGTCGAGAAAAACTTCGGCTTGGGAGCAGTCTACGATCCTCTTTTGCCTCCTAATCCCGGTTCTTCTTTATCTTCTCGTCCCATTGCATATAGGGATATTCCTGCAAGGGTTCCCCTTGCTCTTTTTGCCGAGCAGACGCTTAGGCACTATTTCGGAAACGGGTGGAAAGGAGAGGTTCGTGCAGGATTAAGAGCCACTCAAGAGCTAGCTCTCCGGAATACAGACCGCTATCTTTCCGAACGATTTCTGATAGAGCCGAGAGCGCAGATATCCGTTACAGCTCCGGAGATTAAGATTGCAGGCTCGAGCTTTAGAAGCAGTATCTTCGGAGGATATGGGCGTCATTTGAAGATGCCAACCTTAGGATACCTCTATCCGGAAAGGGCATACATGGATTTTGTAGAGGCCAACTACTACCACAAGAAACCGGAAAACAGACTCTTATGGGTGCGTACCTATGTGGTGGATCGTGTCAACAGATCGCTTCGCCCGAATAGAGAGGATAAGTTTGAACTTGGTGTGAATATGACTTGGAAAGAGGCAGAGTTGAGCATCAATCTGTTCAGACATCTTACTACTGCCGGATTTGAAAATCGCACACAACTTGCCTATACGCCATACAACAGATACACCTATGACGGTGTAGTGGGAGAGGGAAAGCCCACACTGGATCTTTTCAACAAGGAGAGAATAGATATGACTTCCGGATATTCTACTCCCGACAACAGCATCAAAGTGCTCAAAAGGGGAGTGGAGTACCTGCTTCGTTTTCCCAGAATAGAGAGTATTAAGACCAACATCACGGTACAAGGTTCATGGTATAAGACTCTCTATGGTAATAGTCTGCCTACCGCTTACAGACCTTCGGAAATATTCAATGGAAGGAGCTACCCTTACGTAGGATTCTATGAAGGGAGAAATGATACGGATACCGAGAGACTTCATACTCTTGTACGTACAGATACTCACATCCCTTACCTTAAGATGATATTCTCTTGCAATATTCAGACGATTTGGTTTACTGCTCGACAAGATTTGCCTTATGGCGGAATGCCGGTATATTGGGTAGATGAGTATGGAAAACAACATGAGGGAAGTACGCTCGATAAAAACGCTCCGTTGCAGAAGCGACTCTTTATCCCGGTACCGAACCATCTGTTTGAACGCTGGACAGAACCTCTCTCTGCTTCTCTTAATCTGAAAATGACGAAAGAGATAGGAATGAGATTGAAGGTCTCTTTCTATGTAAACAATCTGATCACTTACGATCCGATATACGAGTCTAACCTTAAAACAACACACCAGGCATGGCGTACTCCATTCTTTGGAAGCGAGATCCGGCTACGTCTATAAATGAACTACTAATCTTTTAATCATAAACTGTAAAACAAAATTCATGAAACAGATTAAATTTCTTTTGGTTGCTATGCTGATAGCTTTAGCAACAGTGGGATGTAAGAAAGACCACGAAGAGATTATTTACAAGAATCTTCTTGTTTCTTTTACTCTTCCCGAAAATGTTGAGGGTAACCTTGACAACGTAACGCTTAAGTTTGTAAACAAGAGCACAAATCAGGAGATTGTTCTGAATAATCTCAAAAGCAACGAGAAGCAGACAGTAAAACTTCAGCTTGGCAACTATGATATCAGCGCAGAAGGAAGCAAAGATGCTAAACACAAGTATAGTGCAGCCATTGAAAACTTCGCTATTACAGAAAAGCTGACAGAACTTTCCATCGATCTTAAAAGAGAAATACCCGAAAATACCGTTGCGGTAAACTTTTCTTTCAGAATGCCTGAAGGGGATAAGAATATCTTGGATAACATCTCGCTTAAAATCCTTAACAAGGATACCGGCAAGGAGATTCTAATAACAGGTATCAAGGGAGATAAGAAGGTAGAAGAGCTAATCCCTTATGGTGTGTACGACATCACGGCAGAGGGTAGCGTTAAAACAACATACACATACACAGCTTTACTTTCCAACGTGGCTATTACTCCGAAGAGTGATAATATCGTAATGGATATGTTGCTTAGCCATACAGGTAGTACATTTGTGATAAGTGAGATATTTTACAGTGGTGCCACAAATAATGAGACAAAGAAGTCTTATAACTTTGCGCACTACCTTATTCTCCGTAACAATTCGGATGTAACTCTATACGCAGATAAGCTGGTTTTTGTAGGGACTGCTTCAAACACTAAGATCTCAAGTGATAAGTATCGTGAATATCTGCCTAATGAAGTTGTCGCAGACTTTGCATTCATGATACCGGGAGATGGGACAAAGTATCCTGTGGAACCGGGTAAGGAGATTGTGATCTGTATGGAGGCTAAGAATCATAATGAGATTGCAAGCAATGCTCCGAACTTGTCGAAGAAAGCAAACTTCGAGTGGTTTGAGCCTAATGATCTTTATCAGTTAACAGACAATCCTGATGTTCCTAACATGGAGATCATTTTCAAAACGAGTAGAACTATTACAGCTTTGCACTCAAGAGGCTTTACATCTTACTTTATCTTCAAGTTGAACATGAGCAAGGAGGAGTTGTTTGAGAAGCATGCAAAGATGTTCCCATTCCCTAATCCTACTATTCCTCCCATTAAGAGACCTGTAATTCCTACTTCTTGGATATTGGATGGTGTGGAACTTTTCAACGCTGAAAACGGTATAACAAAAGCATTGCCATCGTCTGTGGATAAGTCTCATACTTTCTGTTCCGAGACAGGTAAAGGATTCACCATACAGCGTAAGACAACAAACAAGGACAATCGCGTTGTATGCGTAGATACCAACGACTCTAAGAATGACTTTCAAAGAGATAAACCATCTTCTCTTCTGTAAGTCGGGATAATCTATTTAACTAACTCATCGAGCTGCCACCTCTTTCCAAATAAAGGGAAGAGGTGGACTTGGCTTAAATAAAAAAGATATGGTATTGCCGAGACTCGTTCATCCAAACAGAAGAATAATATTTCTACTGCTGTCAGTCTTACTGGGAGTTTCATCTGTATCTCAGGTTTCAGGTCAGCAGAGGAGTTCTGCCTCTCTTCCGTCTACTCTTGATTGGACTTGGAGAAGCGATTCTCTGCATTATCTTGTGGGTGAGCAGCTCCGGCTGCCCTCTCTTCTTGTTTTTGCTCCTAAGGGAAAACCATCCGATGTAGGAGTCTCTTATATCTCAAAAAGCTCTTATCCGAGCATCTTATCTTCTATTCCAAAGAGGGAAGATTCTTATCTTCTTTTTGCTCAAGGAGCAAAAGATAGCAGGCTGTTCTCCTTGAGAGGAATGGCACAATTCAGAAAAAAGAGAGAGCAAGAGCTATCGCACAATTTGAGCAATCACTCGGATCGTTTCTATCCATTCATTATAGCGGATACCGTAAGGCAGAATGCAAACTCCGAGATCTATACTCTCTCTTTTGATGCAGGATATAAACTGAATCGTCTTTTTTCTATCGGTCTTTCTGCCGGATACGAAGGAGAGATTCGGTATAGCAGGAAAGATCCGCGAGTTCAAAATCTATCTTCCACCGTTGATGGCGCATCTTCTGTAAGTTTGAATCTTAATCGTTTCGGCATCTTAACGGCAGGAACGGTAATACAAAAGGAGATACAGCAACTCAGTTATAGTGTTCTGGTGCCGCATTCATCCCAGCTCATTTATATCATGAGACCTCTTGGAGAGTACAACTTCAGGTATTCAGGGAAAAATGATAACGGAGCTTACCGCCACAAATACACGGCTCTTTCCGGACGGGGAGCATGGATATTGCCTTCCCGAAATGCTTTGCTCGGGTTCTCTTACCTCCGAACATCTTCCCGTTTAGAGACGAGAGACGCCGGTGTTTATCTCAGTGAACTTAGAGGGCGAAGCATCAGTACCGATTTTCAGGCAGATATTTGGTCTTGGAGCAGATCCCGTCTATCCCTGCACGGAACATACACAACACAAACCAAAGAGGGAGAAGAGAGAATCTACAAGAGGGTTCAGATAGACGAATACAGCTCTTTGACTAAACCGGTATTAGTCGCTTCTCAGCAGAGTTATGCCGAGTCTCAGTATGATCTAACTGCCGGAATCAAGTGGCTGCAACATTTTCAAAACAGCATCTTTTCCACATCACTGGACTACGAGAAACAGCACTTTAATGCTCGTCATCTTAGTGAACCTCTTTTTTCATCCTTTGATAAAAGCAGCCTTTCTCCGGTATTGAGTCTGCGCTGGAAGAACCGGAACCAGACACTGTACAGCCATACAATGTTCAGAAGCAGGCATCTTATCTCCGGACAACATGAACAGAAGCTCAATAAAGAGCAGCCCACATATATAATAGAGCGAGATCGTCTGCTCTTTAGGCGTGGAGCGGATGATGCTTATGCTCTTCAACAAGAGTTTCGGCTACCGGTCGGAGCGAAAAAACAAAATGCTGTGGTCTTGGGAGGAACAGTGCAGATTTTGCATTGGAGAGGATTAGGACAGACTCTCGAAGGAACGTGCAACATTGCATATTCATTCTAACTGCCCGAAGACTCCCAACACATTTTTGTATTCAAAGTTCATCACTTATCGTGTATTTCAATCACTTTTATGTCTAATGTTATTGAGTGTAAGCAGCTATCCCATGCTTACGGCAAGCGTATCATCTACGAAAATCTCAACTTCTCTGTTCCTCAGGGACGAATCATGGGATTATTGGGAAAGAATGGAACGGGAAAGACGACAACCATAAACATTCTGAATGGTTACCTGAAGCCTCTTTCCGGATCGTGTACCATTTTTGGAGAAGAGTGTCACAGACTTACTCCTGCTACTAAAGCCCGTATAGGACTTTTGATAGAGGGACACGTTCAGTACAACTTTATGCGTATGGAGCAGTTGGAGCGTTTTTACAGCGCATTCTATCCGGCTTGGAGTAGTGAGATATACCATACACTCACTTCCAGACTAAAGGTCAATCCTCGCCAGACCATAGGCTCAATGAGTAACGGTCAGCGTTCTCAAGTGGCCCTTGGTGTAGTATTGGCTCAAGAGCCGGACCTGCTTATCCTTGACGACTTTTCGCTCGGATTGGATCCCGGTTACCGCAGACTCTTTACCGATATACTGAAAGAGTACACCGCAGGAACACAGAAAACCATCTTTCTGACCTCCCATATCATACAGGATATGGAGAGACTCATAGACGATTGTATCGTAATGGGATATGGAGGTATCATTGTACAGAAGAGTGTCGGCGAGCTTATGGAGAGATTCAGACGCTATACCTTTGAGTGGCATCATGACGATCTGCCACAGCATGAAGCGTTTTATCAGCCGTCGAGGCTGTTAAGTAAGCGGGTCGAACTCTTTAGTTTCTTACCCTCTCAAGAGATAGAGCCGCTTCTTACTACCCTTTCCGGAGGAGAGAGGGTCATAGTAGAAGAAGAGCGTAACCTCTCATTGGAAGATATCTTCATAGGTCTTACCGGTAAATATTAACACAAAACAAGATGAATTTATTTCGTTCCTTACTCTATAAAGAGTGGATTAAAACCAGGGTAACCACTGTGGTTCTTTTCCTTGCCGCTCTTCTTTTTCTTCTCTATACACTGTACAATTTTCATAGAGCACTGCGCATACAGGATGTTGCTCACTTATGGGGCGTGATGTTGGAGAGGGATGCCATTTTTGTGGATCGCCTCAGATATATTCCGATGATTCTTGGATTTGTTCTTGCCACTGCTCAAATGATTCCGGAAGTACTGCAAAAGAGACTCAAGCTGACACTTCACCTGCCTCTTTCAGACATAAGAAGCACTTACTATATGTTGGCTTATGGAGCAAGTTTTATCCTGTTCTTTGTTCTATTATTGTTTTTGGGATCTGCTGTTTCTTACGGAATGTATCTTCCCTCAGAGCTTTTAGGGCGCATTCTCTATTCTCTTATCCCCTGGTGTATGGGTGGTTTTTCTTCCTATTTTCTCACCTCTTGGATCATTCTCGAAGGTAATATGCGTATGAGAGCTATAGCTCTTCTTATTTCTGTGGGGCTTCAGAGTCTCTTCTTTTTGGATACCGCGCCCGAAGCCTACACAATTGGAATGTTGGTTGTGCTTTCATCTATTCTCCTGTTTACGGCTCTTTTGCCTCTCTATGCAGTGTATCGTTTCAGGAGAGGATATGTCTATTAGTGTTCCTGTATCTTTCAAAAAAGACTTAGTATCATCATGAAATATATAAGATTCATACTCATACCTGTTGCCATATTGCTGATGAGCTATTTTTTGCCACTGCTCTATGGTTATCTTTTTACTCGGTCGGATAAAGTCCCATTCGTTCTGTACAGTGAAGTGGAACAGACTTTCGTAAAGACCGAAGTGCAGGACGATAAACTTCTCAGAAGTACCATAGACGGGGCAAAAGAGTACACGGAGGCAGAGTTCGACAGCATCCTCCCCACTTTTTATGCAAGACAGCTGGTCGCGGATAATCGCTTTCCGGACACACTGCTGGGTAGAAAGATCAACTTCCAGGCTGTCCGAGCCACCAACTTTATTCACAGATTTTCGCCTAAAGATATAAATAGGACACCTCCAAAAGCCTATCAGCTGATCGAAAGTGCCTCCGGACGTGTCAATCTTAATCCGGCAGAAGATATTTTTGTATTTAGGAACAACAAAATTTGTTTCATCAATGGCAAAACAAATGCCCTTGATGAAGAAAAGAACGAACGCTTCAACTCCGTTTTTCTGAACTCCAATATCTCATTTCCCATATACAAAACAGCCGGTGACGGAAACGCTCGAAAGGAGTATGACGAAGGTTATCTCCTGCTCGACTCCAAAGGTTCTCTCTTTCACTTCAAGCAGGTAGAGGGAAAACCCTATTTGGAGCAAATTGCCACAGAGAACCTTTCTGCTCCGATTCTATATATGGAGCTGTGCGGATTTACAGACCGTTCCAAGCTCGCCTACATCTATACCGAAGATGGAGCACTCTACTTCTTGAAGCATCAGCCATACTCGTTTCAGAAGGTGGATCTACCCAAACTCAAACACACCCAAGAAGGCTGGATGGCAATAGGGAATATGTTCTACACTACTTATCGTATTCAGCAAAACGATGGCGTCTCCTTTATTGCCATAGAGACCGAAAGTGGCAATCAGGTGGCGAGTCATACGATCAAGTTTGAGACGGACAGGGTAGAGCAGATCGGCAAAATCCTTTTTCCTTTTCGTCTTACTTTCTCTTCGGGAGAGAGTACACACATCTATCCGAGGGGCGAATTCGGCAATCTTTACACCCTTGCACTCTCTCTTCTCCTGGCTCTGATATATTTCATCCGGTGTAGAAAGCGAGTTACCTTACCACTCTTAGCCCTATCTTCCGCCCTGATTCTATTATCCGGAATTTATGGCTTCATGGCATTGATATTATTGGGAAAGAGATCTTAAATTTTCTTTGTCGGATTGCTCTTTAGTGGTTCACAAGGAACTCTCAAAAAGGAGTGTTTCCGGAAAGTCATCGGTCAAGAAAAATTATTCTTTCTTGACCGATGACTTTTTTATTAGAAGAGAATAATGAAAAAGGAAAACATCGTCTCTCAACGAGCATATTCTTTCGGCTTAACGTGTTTAATTTTTCAATGAACACGTTTAGTGATTTCATTAAACACGTTTACCGGATTCGATTAACGTGTTTAGAAATTTTATTGATGCTATTGATTATTAGAGAGTTAGCGTTTTTCTCTACAAAAAGAGCATTTTTGTCTTAGATTTTGGATTAGTTTTTATTTACATTTGAATGGCTTTAATTTTTGCTTTGTTAACTCAGGAGAGAGCGATCAGACGCCCAAAGAAAAAATTTTTCTCAAGTTTTGAAAATTCTATATTGTTCTTATTATGAGTTTATTAAGCTTTCAGAGCTTTTTTCCTCCTGTTCAAATTGAGATAAGGATAATCTATCTAAGAAAATTCTAAAGTCTAATTTTTATATATTTCATACTATGAGAGCTCTCCTTTTAATCTTCTCTTTATTTGAAATTTATTGCTATTGCTTTGGGTTTGTAGGAGAGAACATATATAAGAGAAAAGTTTGAATTGGAATAACGTCGTTATGTGATTAATAATAGATAGTATTTTGGGATATTTGAAAAATATTTAATTTTGTCTGTGGCATGCTTAAACATTCAGAGAAGCTAAAAGTGTCACAGAACATTGAATTGGCAAAAGATTTTTATACCGTAATCTATGAGAACTAATAGAGCTTTTAAGTGGGCAAGAAATATAGAAGATGCAAGAAAATACTTATTTGAAAAGGCCAAAAAAAACTTAGAGTGTGGGGATTCTTTGGCTAAAATCTCTTTGATTTTTATCATTCTGTCTTCTGTGTTTGATTTTTGTGTTTTTAGAACAGATAAGCTGTTGTTTGATTTTTGTACTGAATCACAAAAAATTTCTTTAGGCTTTAGTCTGTTATCTATAGGTACTCTTCTGTTGTCATGGCTTTGCTTTCTTCGATTTAATAAGTTTTATCGTAAAGCTAAAGAGATTGGAAACTTTGAACTTATTTATAATGTATCTAACAGAAGAAAAATTGGAGAGATTGTTTATGAGTACTTACCAGAATTCGTAAGAGATGCCGATATTGATATCTCGTCTTTTTATGAGAATAAATATTTTGATTCTCCCAAAGAATTAAATGCCTATCAAAATATTTCTTATAGAATGTTGGAGAACTGTGTCTTTAACAAATATCTGTACGGAGAGATGTATCGAGTACGAAAGAAGAGATTGATTTTCTTTTTATTCATTGTATTCATTCTCCTTTTCTACATTCTCATGTTCTTCAAATCAGTAGATTGTTCTATGCTATTTATTTATGTAGTAGGACTTATAGTGGTTTCTTCATTTTCTTTCAAATTTTTAGAAACATTTTTTTTACTTAGGCATATTGTTCATTCAATGGATATTTTAATCAAAGAATTGCTTTCTGGTAGAATTGATACGAGTGAAAAATTTTTGTATATCTACGGTCTCTATTCTGAGATTAACTTAAAAGCCCCTATTATCAAAAAAAATCTTTACGATAAGAATAGGGAAAAGTTGAATAAGACTTGGCGGGATATGAAAGAAAATCTTTCACTAACAAATACTTCTTTTGCATTAAAAGAGGTATTACCTATTATTAAGAGATTACTTGATGATAATGGAGTAAAATGGGCAATAACAGGATCAGCTTCAAAGTTTTTAAAAGGACAATATAACTATTGTAGCGATATAGATATTTTGTTATCAGACTATAAAGACTGTCCCAAAGTGAACGAGTTGTTAAAACCTTTTTTGGTGGAAGAGATTTGTTTTAGTGAATCCAAGGATATTCGATCTTACTATGGGAAATTTAATATAGGAGGGATAAATGTGGATGTAATGAGTGAAGTACAGAATCTCACAAAAAAACGAGGATGGGTCTCTCATCCTCATGTAGAAACCCATAAGGAGCATTTTTATGGTTATTCTTATAGGGTTACTTCTTGTCGTTTTGAGAAAGAGGTTGATGAAATAATTAATATGAAAGATTATGGGAAATAAAATTTTTCTTTGCAGGATTCAAGAGTATAAAAGGGATTTCGAAATTTACTCCTATTCCTGTTTTAATGCCTTTAATAGGTTGAAAAAGATTGAAGAAAAGAGAAGTAATAGGATCAAAGCTATGAATGTCATCTCTTTGATTTTATCCATTCTGGGCATAAGTGCATTTATAACACAAGTTATAGATGGTTTGAGTAGAGAGTGGAGTCTTTTTATGGCAACGATGTTAGGACTAATATCAATAATCTTGAATTTGCTTTCCTTGTTACATCAGTATCAAGAGCAGTCTAAAGAATATTTTTTGCGAGCAGAATGGGTAAATGTCCTTTGGAAAAAAGCTCGGAATATTGAATTTCTTATACAGTCCGAGAAAATTAGCGAGGAAGATATAATGAAGAGCATTGAATATTTTCAGGGAGAAGCGGAAAAATACGCTCTTAAACCTCTTTATATTACGGCAGAGGATTATCAGATGGCAAGAGAACAATTGGATAAAGGACAAAAATCTTATACAAGAGAAGAACTGATAAATTAATTGTAGAGATGAAAAGAATAACATTTGAACTCATTCAACATACCCCTATCATTCATTTTCAAGCGGATGATAGCGGGGCAACGCTTCGTGCATCGGAGGTGAAGCCAAAGTTGGATAAATACTTGATGCGTAAGTTTCAGAAAGAAGGGCTTGATAGGAGTCTGATTGATAAGTGGAGTATTCCCGGGCAAGAAGCATTCAACTATAAACTTAGTTTTAGGCTAAAAGAAGGATCTTCTATGGAATATTATTTGCCTGTAAGTAACATGAGCAAAAAGAACATAGAGGAACTTCAAAAAAGAAAAGAGCTGAAAGATATCAAGATATTATCTCCATCTCCTTTTTTTGCTAATGAAGAGAAGTTGAAAAAAGGGCAGGAAAAGTTTTTGGAGTTGAAATTGGCAATACTATCCAAAGAAAATATAGAAGGAGATATATTTTCTAAGCATGAGGATCTGTGTGATATAATTAAATTGCACTTGGAAGAGTTCTTTTTGCTACATAACTTCGGGATGAGACAAACGAAAGGTTTTGGGAGCTATACCATATCTTCAATACCCGGTATGAGGATTGCTAAATCTCAGAAAGATATTGCCCAAAGGATGAAAGATATTGGCGTGGTAGATTGTTTAGAAAGCAAAAGCAATGATGTCAGGTATCAATTTGGACAGATTGCAAAATTTCATAACAAGATTAAAACTGGAGCAAGGGGGACAATCTCGGAACTCAGATACTTTTTCCATGAAAAAAAAATAGAGTGGGAAAAAATATTGGAGTTAGAGATGCTCAATCGTCCTCAGGAAAGTAATAGCCGAATATTTCCTGTACGTTATATTCGCGCATTGTTAGGACTTCATGAGCATTTCGAGTTTCCCGATGGAAGAAATAATAAAAAGGTAATTAGGGTATCTCATGATAAAATAAATCGTTTTGCCTCTCCAATAACTTATAAGCCTGTTGGAGGAATTATTTACATAATATTGGGAGAGATCCCCAGTGAAATGCTTGGTGCAGAGTTTATATTTTCGACCAATTCTGTTTATGATCAAAGCATACTTACCCCTGAGGCTTTTGATCTCGCTGATTTTCTAAGTTTTATTCAAGATGATAATTTAGTAGATGTAAAAGAACTATTATGATATACACAGCAATAACAATAGGTCCGATATGTAAGACTTTGTCAAAGGCTCGTAATACGAAGTCTTTTTGGAGTGCCAGTTTTATGTTCTCTTGGATTATGCGAGAGTTGCTTGAGAGAGTACCAAAACAAGAAGGCATTGAAATCCGTTCTCCTTATTATTCAAGCGATATCAATACCCCGAAAGGTGTTGGCTTATTTCCGGATAGAGCATTTATCGAGGGGGAAGTCAAAGGTTTCGATAATATTAAAAATGAAGTTTTAGAAGAATTGGCTAAAAAGTTTCAGGGAGCAGAAGATATTGTGCCTTACCTTCAAGAGTATATTTCTATCTCTCACATTCAGGTAGATTGTCAAGATCAGGCAGGAATTTTTCTTGAACTCAATCAATATTTGGATACCCAAGAGTTAAGACAAAAAGCCGTAACTTCTTCTTTGGATTGTATTTCCGATTTCTTGAAAGGAAACAATTGTTTTATCCGAGATGAGTTTGAAGGGAGACCATTCGCATCAATATCTGAAATAGCAGTATCCGGTTGGTTAACCCACGATGAAGTTCTTAAATACCTAAATGGGGAACAAGAGGTAGATTATCAGAGAATATCAAAGGAAAGAGATGACTTCCTGAACTGCTATAAGTACATGGCTATCGTAAAAGCAGACGGAGATAATTTTGGTTCCTTTATTAAGGGGCTATCTTCTAAAGACATGGAGAAGTTCTCTAGAAGTTTTTTTGAATTCTCAACCAATGTTACTCAAAAAATAGAAGCAGCAAAAGCCGTTCCTATTTATATTGGAGGCGATGATCTTTTCTTCTTTGCTCCAATTCTTGAAAATGGAGAAAAGGATGTTTTTGACCTTATAAATACGATAGATGGATGTTTCAAAAAGTTCTGGGAGAGCCTTAAAACTGAGGAAAATCTTTCCATGTCTTATGGGGTAAGTATTTTTTACTACAAGAGTCCAATGTCCGAAGCTATGGATGTTGCTACAGAGATGCTATTTGGAAGAGCTAAGAAATACGAAGAGAAAGATCGTGTGGCAGTATCTATTCAAAAGCATAGTGGAAGAACCATAGAGTTTCTTTTGCCTCACAAGGGTACGACTAACGGTGATTCTGACTTGTATAAACAAGCTTGTACTCTAATGAAAGAGTTTAAAGAAGACGAGGCTATGATTGATGGCTTTGTTCATTGGCTCGATGAGATGTATGATTCTGTAATTGAACCTATCTTGATGGAAGAGAAAGATGAAGACTTAAGAAAGAAACGTTTAGAGGCTCTTCGCAAAAACTTCTTCAATGAGGATATTCATAAGGAGAAGGAAACATTCTTAAAAAAGATATTTGACTTTATCCATCAAACCTCTCTTTCAAATGATGTCGTCTTTTTAGAGAAAGAAGAGCGAAAGAAGATGCTTTATGGTATCCTCAGATACTGCCAATTTATAACCGATAAAGAAGAAAGATGATATGTACACTTATTTAGTCAAACTGACCCCTATGGAAAAGTTCTTCTTTGGGCAGAAGAATACATTTGAGGAGGATAATGTCAATTACTTTGTCCGTTCATCTCATTTCCCACAACAAACATCGTTATTGGGATTATTGCGTTATCAGCTTCTTTTGGATGCGGGATCTGATATATTTTCAGATAACAAGATTGTAAAAGCAACTGAAGCAGTCAAGCTAATAGGCAAACAAAGTTTTTCTCCTTTCTCTAAGGGAGAGGGCTTTGGAGTTATAAAAGGGCTATCTCCAATTTTTCTTATTGATAGCGAGGAGAGTTACTTCCCGGCAGGAAAAAGGTATCAGAAAAAGGGCAAAGATAAGCCATATGAGGTTTTATCTCTGTTTTGTGAGAGTAAGCATCCTTTCTTCAAAGATTATTCTTCTAAAGCAGGGCTACCCGATATGTGGATAAACTCTAAGGGAGAATTGCTGGATGAAGATACCCTTTTTGTAGAAGATAGCCGTGTAGGTATTCGTAAGAATTATGAAGGTAACACGGATGACAACTCTTTCTTTTATGAAACATTCTATCGTTTTAATAACGAAAACGGCAAGCGCAGTCTCTGTTTTGCTTTTTATTGTGAGCTTGAAACGGAAAAGGAGTTTTCTAATCGAATAGTTCACTTGGGAGGAGAGAGACAGCCATTCTTCATGGAAGTTATAAAAGTGAATGCCGCAGAAGGATATAGTTCTAAGACAGGGGCAATAAAGTATGAGAAAGACGAAAACTATTATACTGTCATGCTTCTTTCGGATGCTTATATCGAGTCGAAAATTGTGGATGAAGCATATTTTGCAGTTACAGAGATAACCGAATTTGCTTGTCTTTTGACTACGACTGAACACACAAAAAGATTTTATAATAGGAATAATGAGAGGAAATTGTCTCACATGGAGGACAGAGGTAGTTCTGTCAGTAACAATATCTCTGTCAGTAAAGAGATAGAGTTATATGCCAGAGGTTCTCTCTTTTATTTTGAAAATAAAGATGCAGCAGAAGATTTTAAGAGAGAAGTAGAGTCTTCTCATTTTCGTACCATAGGATACAACCACACAATTATAATCCCCAACAAATAAATAACAGAGATACAATATGAAAACAGCAGTATACAAGATACAGTGCCTTACTAATCTTCATGTTGGTACAGGCGGAGCAAACTATAACGCAGTGGATAATGTAGTACAGCGAGATGTTACTACCCATAGACCGTGCATATACTCTTCCAGTTTGAAAGGAGCATTGAGGCAGTTCTTTGATTCTCTAAAGGCTCAAGATGTAGATATAGATATAGATTACATCTTTGGTCCCGATAATACCAGAACAAACAACAAGGGAGGAGAAAATAAGATAGGGAACTTCAATTTTTTTCAAGCCAACTTAGTAGCCTACCCGGTTCGAGATGATCAGGAGAAGGGATATAAGCTTTGTTCTTGTGGAGAGTGGCAGGAGAGTATAAGAGCGCTTGGAAAAAACTTAAATACAGAAATATCCTTTCCGTCATACGAAAGAGACAACATTCCCAATGATACTCTTGACAATCTTCCCATTATTGCCAGAAATAAATTGGAAAATGGCGAGAGCAAGAATCTTTGGTACGAAGAAGTGGTACCGGCAATGTCTGAGTTTGTTTTCTTTGTTACCTATCCGGGAACAGAAGAAAAAAATTTTGACAAATTCAATGAACTGCTTACTGCGGAGGGTTCTCTTGTTCAGATAGGAGCCAATGCCTCTATTGGTTATGGTTTTTGTAAAATCGAAAATATCACCGGTCATGATAACAAATAAAAAAGAGATACAGGATCTTATCCCTATGGCGATGGTGGCGATAGAGAAAGTGGGCATAGCTAATGAAGATAGAGAGATAGAGGATGTATATGAAGGGTATATCAATGCCCTTGGTCCAAGTATCTTGCAGTCCGGACTTCTGCCCACACTTGTTTTCTACAATAAAGGCAAAGGTGGAAATAGTGAAGGAGAACTATGTTTGTGGCTAAAGGCTCTCTATTATATGGATCTTTCGGAAGAAGAAAGAAGAAATATCCGGGATTGGCAACATGTAGAACCCACAGAAATCATCAGGAAAGTAATAAATGGTAAAGGGGGAGAGATAAAATCCATTTCTGTAGCAAGAGAGTGGGAGAAAAAGATCTTGCAGTATGTGATAGCACTAAAGCTTGCCACTCGCACCTTTATCATTAAGGAGAAGAAAGAAAGGAGGTCGGAATGAAAGATTTCATAAACTTTGGCAAGTGGTACTATCGTAACTACTTTGATACATTGAAATTGGATAATGACGGAAAATTATTAGACACAAGCCGGTTTAATAAGGGTACGGATGAACTTTTAGGGCGCAAGCAATTCCCAAAGTTTGAAGAAAATATCACAGATGTCTCTTCTTTCGATCTTACCACATCTTATCCCGGACTACTTTGTGGCATTGGGTATCATCACGAAATCAATAAACCTAAAGAAAATAAAGGAGCCGGGAGGAGTCGCCGTAATGAAGGTCAAAAAAAAGAATCGGGCGACTTCTATCAGTTGGGTATGTATTTCGATTACACTTCCGGTCTGCCCGTTATACCCGGATCTTCCATAAAAGGAGCGTTAAGGTCTGCCATCGAAGAGTGGGACTTTTTTGAATATAAGGAAGGAGACGAACAAAAAGTGTGGAGCGGTTGGGAAAAAGAAGAGTTTATAAAAGAGATCTTTGAAGGTGAAGGGAAGTCTATCTACGATAGGGATATTTTTCTGGATGCTTACCCTGTCTCCGTAAGTGGTGATTCTTCTCTCTTTGGAGACGATTATATCACGCATCACGAAAATCCATTAAAAGATCCCAATCCGGTACGTTTCCTCAGAGTAAATCCCGGTGTTACTTACCGGTTCCGCTTCCTATTCAGGAACAATGGCACTTTTACGGTGGAAGCTAAGGAAAAACTGTTCCGGGAGATCATACTGACGTTCGGACTCGGAGCAAAAACCAACGTAGGATATGGACAGTTTACAGATAAATAGTCCTGATACCGGTATTACAGCAGAAGAACTTCCTATATTTCTTCGGGAGTTCTCTGCTTACCATTTTCGGGTAAGGTTTGTAGCACAAAAGGATGTGGAGTTTAAGGGTAAATGGTACTTCCTGCCTCGCTTTGCTTTGGGCAATGCTCTCAAAAACAGCAAAACCTTTTCGCATCTCTACTCCGATCTTTTCAAGCCGGAGAGTACAAAAGGAGAAGAAGAGAAGGCATCCACTATCTCTTCCCGGATCGTTATCCGTGCCGACAAGCCCAATCGGCATCGCATAGCTCGTAGAGAGCCGTTGGATCTCTATATCACCATAGTGGCAAAAGATGCCGCACCGGTGGATGAGTTCCTTCGTTTTCTTCCCGAATGGCAGAAGTACAACTTCTTTCACGAGAATCGGTTCTCTTACCACTCCTATCAGCTGCTCGACCCGACCACGGACAAGTATCAGACCGATCTGAAAGCAGAGAATGCTCGGCTCGATATCCGTTTCTTCTTGAAGCATGCACCGAAATGGGAAGATATCCTTACCATTCGCTTCCTTTCGCCCACGACGCTCAAGATAGACCATATCCTTACCGATCTCATTCCATATTCTCGTCTCATGAACCGGGTATCTCGGAGACTTCACGACCTCTACCGGCACTATCTCCTTACCGATGAGCGCATGCAGATAGAGCCATACATCTTTCCGGACAGGGACGATCTGCTACTCTCCCAAGTAAGCATGCCGCGTAAGTCTACCATAAAGGAGAACAGACACTACGATATGTCCGGTATTTTGGGACAGCTTCACTACCGCACTCCCTATCATCCTGTTGCCGCTGCCATGCTGGCTGTGGCTCATTGGGTGCATATCGGCACTCACACCGTATCGGGTAACGGACAGATCGTAGCAGAGCAAGGAGATTCCCTTAAAGAGATGTCGGTTTCTTCTTTCCGGGAACGGAAAAGAAGCCCTCACTCCTTTGCTCTTGTTGTTATAGAGGAAGAGGGTTCTGCTATCGGCATAAGCAGGGATACTATACTGATTCGCAAGGATAAACGGATAGTGAGAGAGCTGCCGGCTCCGAAAGTAAGGGAGATCTCTATAGAGGCAGAAGGTGTTACTCTAAGCGGTAACATGATAAAGTACTGCTCCAAGAACAATATCCTCATTCTTCGGAACGGAGAGCCTTTACTTCTTGAATAGGAATTTTAGATAGCCGGTGGGATATCTTTGTTATTCAAGAGAGTATAATCTTTCTATGAGATATATTGACGACATATGCGCAGTTATATATCGGTATTTTCGAAATTATTTTGCTTGTTTATAATCAGAGAGTTGCGAATTTACTTTTTTTGTATATCGTTGATAATCAGATTGTATCTATACATATTCAGTCAGTAAGACTATCAAGACCAAATTCAACCTTTACATTCACAGCCTCAGATAGACTGTATCTATACATATTCAGTCAGTAAGACTATCAAGACACCGCTAGCGATACGAAACAATCTACTACTTGAATTGTATCTATACATATTCAGTCAGTAAGACTATCAAGACAATTCAGCAGATACGGTAACATTACTCTCTGGCATCTGTATCTATACATATTCAGTCAGTAAGACTATCAAGACGTTCGGGGTCTGGAATCTTCTCAAATTGAGCACTGATTGGTATCTATACATATTCAGTCAGTAAGACTATCAAGACGCAGTTACAGTTACATCACTTGATGGCATCACAAAACTGTATCTATACATATTCAGTCAGTAAGACTATCAAGACGCGCTTTTTGCAGAAGTGTTATATGGTCGAAGGGTATCTATACATATTCAGTCAGTAAGACTATCAAGACAGAAAGGAATGAGTGGCTTCAAATGGAATTTTCAGCCTTGTATCTATACATATTCAGTCAGTAAGACTATCAAGACGCAAGATCCTTCTTCTTGATAATCAACTCAAACTGCTGTATCTATACATATTCAGTCAGTAAGACTATCAAGACTTCTCAGTCCACTTCACGAATCTCCAGCCTTGAGAAGGTATCTATACATATTCAGTCAGTAAGACTATCAAGACTCAACTTTTACCGTTTCATCTTTTGAAAGAGAATTTGTATCTATACATATTCAGTCAGTAAGACTATCAAGACTCAGAAGAGAGGTTAAGACCTTCCGGTAGATTTCCGTATCTATACATATTCAGTCAGTAAGACTATCAAGACGTTGAAATCACGGGGGCAAGATCCTTCTTCTTGGTATCTATACATATTCAGTCAGTAAGACTATCAAGACAACGATAGCCCAAGTTATCGGAGCTGTTCCCTCAGCTTTGTATCTATACATATTCAGTCAGTAAGACTATCAAGACAGAGAATCTCTACTCACACTCTGCGCAAAACCCTTTCGTATCTATACATATTCAGTCAGTAAGACTATCAAGACCAAACTCAGCCGATACTCTCACATTGCTTGATGGCATCTGTATCTATACATATTCAGTCAGTAAGACTATCAAGACTGAGAAGGGGATGCGTTAACCGTTACCTGAGAAGTATCTATACATATTCAGTCAGTAAGACTATCAAGACGTTCCCTCAGCTGAAAGTTGGAAGGAGTAGTTTTCGTATCTATACATATTCAGTCAGTAAGACTATCAAGACAGAAGCATCAGATTTATCTCTGATGGTTAATACGACAAGTATCTATACACATTCAGTCATTAAGCCTATTTACATCAAATTGATAAGTCATAAAGTTGAGATAAAAGGGTTCAGAAGAATGATTGAAAGGGGATAAAAGATGGGGTGAACGTGTAAAGAGAGGGAGATGAGGGCTTGAATGGGAGAAAGCAAGGCTTGAATGGTACAGATCGCGGTTTGATTTTTAGAAATCAAGCCGCGATTTCTTTTTCTTAATCCGTTCAATCAAAGATTTAGACGTGATCAGAGAAAGTTTTTAAGCCGTATATTGTGTTTCGGGAAAGGGGAGAGAGGGTGTCGGAGGGCGCTCTGTCGGTTAGGGGATGAGGCATGGGAGACAGGGAGAGCATTTTGATTTTTGCTTCCGGAAGTCGGTTTTTAGTCGTATTTTTGTGGTAGAATCAAAAAAACAGAGAGAAAGATGCAAAAACCATCCATACCCAAAGGAACAAGGGACTTTCTTCCTCACGAAATGGAGCGGAGAAACTATATATTCGAGACCATAAAGAGCGTGTTTCACAGCTTCGGTTTCCGTCAGATAGAGACGCCTGCAATGGAAAACCTCTCCACTCTCACCGGAAAATATGGAGACGAGGGGGATAAGCTGCTGTTTCGTATCTTAAATTCGGGAGACTGTCTGGCGAAGTTTACGGACGAGGAGCTTTTGGCTAAGAACTCTGCCTCTTTTGCCGCCAAAGCGTGCGACAGAGGGTTGCGCTACGACCTTACCGTGCCGTTTGCCCGCTTTGTGGTGCAGCACCGCAATGAGATAACGCTGCCTTTCAGACGCTATCAGATTCAGCCCGTATGGCGTGCCGACCGCCCTCAAAAGGGGAGGTATCGGGAGTTTTTCCAGTGCGATGCGGACATGATCGGCTCCGACTCTCTGCTCAATGAGGTGGAGCTGACGCAGATTATAGACACGGTCTTCACGAAGCTCGGCTTCCCGGTGCGCATCTTGCTGAACAACCGAAAGATTCTTACCGGTATTGCGGAGTACATCGGGCATGCGGACAAGATCATAGACATTACCGTGGCGATGGACAAGACGGATAAGATCGGATTGGACAAAGTGGTGGAGGAGCTGAAAGAGCGTGAAATCTCCGATGCCGCAATAGAGAAACTGATGCCGATACTGCGCCTTAGCGGTGGCAACAGAGAGAAGATTGCGGTGCTTCGGGAGGTACTTGCAGAGTCGTCCACAGCTATTCGGGGCTTGGACGAAGTGGAGTTCATCCTCGACAAACTTGCCCTTACGCCGTTGAAGAATGAGCTTGAGCTGAATCTGACACTGGCTCGCGGGCTGGACTACTATACGGGTGCGATATTCGAGGTAAAGGCTGTGGGTGTGGAGATGGGCTCCATCACCGGTGGCGGAAGATACGATAACCTTACCGGGGTGTTCGGTCTGGACAATATCTCCGGCGTGGGTATCTCTTTCGGGGCAGACCGTATATACGATGTGCTGAATATGCTGGATCTCTATCCGAAAGAGAGTGCAAGAGGCACGCAGCTGCTATTCATCAACTTTGGCGAAAAGGAGGTGGATGCCGTGCTGCCTGTATTGAACATGCTGCGTATGCAGGGTGTGCGGACAGAGCTATACCCGGATGCCGCCAAGATGAAGAAGCAGATGAGCTATGCCGATGACCTTAACATCCCGTTCGTGGCGTTTGTGGGGACAAAAGAGCTGGAGAACGGCGTGGTGAACATCAAGGATATGAAGAGCGGAGAGCAAAAAGACTATCCGATGGATGAGCTTGTAAAGCTTTTCTTATAGATCGCATCTATAACCCTATATATATTATCTGTTGAACGGGTTGATGAGTATATCTAACTTTGTTTTGCAATAATACAGATGTCAGTAAAATTATAAACCATAAAACAATCCAACTTATTATGACACCAATTTTGAACACAACATTTCCTGAGTTTAAGCTGAACGCATACCAAAACGGCGAATTCAAAGTGATTACCAATGAAGATCTTAAAGGTAAATGGTCTTTGGTGGTTTTCTATCCGGGCGACTTCACATTCGTATGTCCTACCGAGCTTGAAGACCTTGCGAACAAGTATGAAGAGTTTAAGCAACTGGGTGTTGAGGTTTACTCTTGCAGCTGCGATACTCACTTCGTACACAAGGCTTGGGCGGACGCTTCTGCTGCCATCAAGAAAGTGCAATACCCTATGTTGGCAGACCCTACGGGAGCTTTGACACGTGCGTTGGGTATCCTTATCGAAGAGGATCAGATGGCATACCGTGGCTCTTTCGTTGTGAATCCGGAAGGGGTCATCAAGATCGTAGAGCTTAACGACAACAGCGTGGGTCGTGATGCGGAAGAGATCTTACGTAAGATCAAGGCTGCACAGTATGTGGCTTCTCACGACGGTCAAGTGTGTCCTGCAAAGTGGCGCGAAGGTCAGCAGACACTGAAGCCAAGCATCGACCTTGTAGGTAAGATCTGATTCCGGAGCTTTTATGCTGTAGCCCGGTGGGCTGAGAGATGAGTCAAATACGCCCTCGACTACTATTTATTAGTCCGTCGGGGGCTATTTTTTTAGTCTGAAACAAGAAAAACAAAGAATATTTATACCCATGTTTGATAAAGATACACTTGTGCAGGTGGGCAGCTACTTTGCGCCACTCAAGAGGGAATATACGCTTTTGCTGAAAGCACAATCCTCTCATCCTTCGTACAACGATGCCAAGGAGATGATCGAAGAGCTTGCTTCCACATCGGAGAAGCTGTCGGCTGCGTATGAGGAGAGCGAAAACTTCCGGATAGATCTTTTGGTGGACGGAACACCTTCGGGCATCAGCTTCCGAGGCATACCGGGCGGACACGAGTTCACATCGCTTCTTCTCTCCATTCTTAACCACGACGGCATCGGAAAGAATCTTCCCGACGAAGGTGTCTGCCGCCGCATCAAGAGCCTTAATGGCCCGATAGAGCTGCGCACTTATGTCTCTCTTTCGTGCACGAACTGCCCCGACGTGGTTCAGACTCTTAATCTTCTTGCCATCTTCAACCCCGGCATCTCTCACACGATGGTGGACGGATCTTTCTTTCCGGACGAAGTGGAGAGTCTCGGCATAGCATCTGTTCCGACCGTGATGGCGGGCGACAAGGTGATTCATGTCGGCAGAGGAGACATGGCGACACTGCTGAACAAGCTGGAAGAGAGCTATGGCAGCACACCGCAAGAGTCTGTCGGAGAGCGGGAGGAGCGATCTTTCGACGTGATTGTCGTGGGTGGAGGTCCTGCCGGAGCCGCATCTGCGATCTACTCGGCACGTAAAGGGCTCAAAGTGGCAATCGTCGCGGAGCGTGTCGGCGGGCAGGTGAACGAGACCGTAGGTATTGAGAACCTCATCTCCGTGCCTTACACCACCGGCGGAGAGCTTGCGGGCAATCTTCGCAACCATATTGATGCGAACGACATATCGCTCTTCGAGGCTCGCACCGTGAAGAACATCACTCAGGACGGAGGCATATCGAGAGTGGAAACAACATCGGGCGAACTCTTCACAGCACCTGCTCTTATCATGGCGACCGGTGCTTCCTGGCGCAAGCTGGGCGTTCCGGGCGAGAAGGAATACACCGGCAACGGCGTGGCTTACTGCGCTCACTGCGACGGTCCGTTCTTCAAGAACAAGCGTGTTGCCGTGATCGGGGGCGGAAACTCCGGCATGGAAGCTGCCATTGACCTTGCAGGGATCTGCACGGAGGTTACCGTAGTGGAGTTTCTTGACGTGTTGAAAGCGGACGAAGTGTTGCAGAAGAAAGCGCAGGAAATGGGTAACATCAAGATCATCCTCAGCACTGCCACAAAGGAGATCCGCGGAACGAACGGCAAGGTAACAAGCATCGTTCTCTCCGATCGTGCCACCGGCAAGGAGACGGAGATCGCTTTGGAGGGTGTCTTTGTTCAGATCGGTCTTGCTGCCAATACTGCACTTGTGAAGGATTTGGTCGAGACCAATCCTCGCGGAGAGATTCTGATAGATCCTTCATGTCGCACCAATACTCCCGGCATCTACGCAGCGGGAGACTGCACCACCGTTCCCTATAAGCAGATTGTTGTGGCAATGGGCGAGGGAGCAAAGGCTGCACTCTCTGCTTTTGAAGATCGCATCAGGAGCTGATCCCTCTATCTCTCCGGGGAGAGTTTGAGATATTATTACAAAAAGCACCAAAGCTTTCGGCAGGAAGCTTTGGTGCTTTTTCGTAAAAGCCGTGTAATAAAAACTGTTTTGGTAATTATCGTTTTCTGTTTTGGTAATTATCGTTTTCTGTTTTGATAATTATCGTTTTATATTTTGGTAATTATCGTTTTATATTTTGGTAATTACCGTTTTCTATTTTGATAATTACCGTTTTCTATTTTGATAATTATCGTTTTATATTTTGGTAATTACCATTTTCTGTTTTAATAATTACCGTTTTCCGTTTTGATAATTACCGTTTTCCGTTTTGATAATTACCATTTTCTGTTTTAATAATTACTATTTTCTGTCTTAATAATTACTGATGTCTATTTTGGTAATTACCGTTTTCTGTTTTAGTAATCTGTTTTGGTAATTATCGTTTTCTGTTTTGGTAATTATCGTTTTCTGTTTTGGTAATTATCGTTTTCTGTTTTGGTAATTATCGTTTTCTGTTTTAATAATTATCGATGTCTGTCTTGATAATGAGTGATAGCTGCCTTATTAATGAATAATACTTCTTTTAATAATGAATAAAAGATAGATTTCTAATGAGTAAAAGTCATATTACTAATAAGTATTTCTATATTTCTCGCCGTGAAATATTGGTTTCTCGCCGTGAAATATTGGTTTCTCGCCGTGAAATATTAGTTTCTCGCCGTGAAATATTAGTTTCTCGCCGTGAAATATTAGTTTCTCGCCGTGAAATATAGAAAAGGTTATTGGGAAATCAATTTTAGATAAGTAAGTTTTTGATTTTTAGTCAATAGGAATTAAACTTTTTTTAGTCGGTTTTCAGAGCAAAACCGGTGAGATTTTGGACGAAAGGAAGATAGCTCTCCGAACAGAGCGGATGTTTTGCGGCTTTTGTCTGAATGTGGAGATATAAAGAAGCAGAGCCACGGACCGGAAAGATCCGCAGCTCTGCTTGGTGTTTCTATTTTTATCCCGAAAGAAGCGTGTTACTTCTTCTTCTCTGCTTTTGGTTTGGATTCAAACTTTTTCTTTTCTACTCTGTCCACTGCCGCTTGTGAGTTTTCAACGGGTGGAAGCTGAGATTCGTCCGTGATCTCTTCAAAGTAGGCAATGACGTCGCCTTTCTTCACCACCTGACCTTGCTTTACGGCTACTTCGCGGATGCGTCCGGAGATGTTCACCTTGACGTCTTCAGGATAGCCCATAGGTGTCATGACGAAGCAAAGCTTGGAACCTGCGCGGTAAGCGGTGCCTTCGGATGGAGGTGTAGAGCCGTCTTGGAAGTCCACTTCCCAGAAGACTTGCCCCGTTGCAGTGGCAGGTACGGCGATGTATTTGGCTCTCTTGATGGCAAGGATGTCTTCGGCGGAGAAGCCTTGTTTGGTCATCTCTGCGTTGCGAGCCTTTTCTACTTCTTCATTGAAGCGTTGTTTTGCCACACCGCTCTTGTAGTCTCTGTACTGACGGTCGTGCATCGCAAGCTCGAACAGTTCTTCATCGTCTTGACCAAAATCCCAACCATTCTCTTTCATCTCTTGACGATAGGTGTCCAAAGCATCGGGATAGTTGGATTGAGGATCGGCATCGGAGAATTCAAGACCTTTCTCTTTTGCAAGCGCCACGATCTCCGGATCCAATGCTCCCGGAAGTCTTCCGGCTTTTCCAAGAATCATATCCCAGGTATTGGCATCAATTGCCTGCCATCTGCCTTCTCCTCGCTCCATGTTGTAGACATTCATCAGAGCGACATTCTTGACGTACTGAGAGAACGGCGTTACCAGAGGAGGATAGCCGAGCTTTGGCCATACATACTCCACTTCGTTGAAGAGCTTCACCAACAAGTCGTCTATCGTAAGCTCCTCTTTGCCTTCGTTTCGGAGATACATGTTGATGCCGGAGTGTACCCCTTTCAAGTCTGCCATCATAGATCCCATCATACCTCCCGGAAGTCCGCATCCGACAAGAAGTGATGAGGTGTATTTATTGGTCGGATCCATGAAGTATCCCAAGAAGTCGTCCATAAACTCTTGTGTCAGGCTGCGTGCCTTCATGTATGCATTCATGTTGATTTCCGGAACATCATATCCCGCATCTTTCAACATGGCTTGGATGGTGATCACGTCCGGGTGAACCTTTCCCCAGGATAGCGGCTCCATTGCCACGTCGATAATATCTGCTCCGTTCTCGCACACTTCAAGCATGGAGGCAACCGAGAAGCCCGGCCCGGAGTGTCCATGATATTGAACAATCACTTCAGGATGCTTGGTTTTGATGGACTTCACTAAACGTCCGAGCATCTTCGGACGACCGATTCCCGCCATATCTTTCAGACAGATTTCCGGTGCGCCTGCTTCGATGAGTTTGTCCGCAATATTCGAGTAATACTCCACAGTATGTACCGGAGAGTGTGTGATACAGAGTGTGGCTTGAGGTATCATGCCCGCTTCCAATGCGTACTTGATGGATGGGATGATGTTTCTGACGTCGTTGAGTCCGCAGAAAATACGCGTGATGTCCACTCCTTGTGCTTTTTTCACTCTATACATGAGACGTCTTACGTCTGCAGGTACAGGGTACATCCGCAGTCCGTTCAATCCACGGTCCAACATGTGAGTCTGGATACCTGCTTCATTGAATGGCTTTGTGAAAGTACGGACAGCCTTGTTGGGGTTTTCACCATAAAGAAGATTCACTTGCTCGAATGCACCTCCATTGGTCTCTATTCTTGAAAAACAGCCCATATCGACGATTACGGGTGCTATTCTTGCTAACTGGTCTAATCTTGGCTGATACTTACCGGACGATTGGAACATGTCGCGGTAAACTAAACTAAATTTGATTTGTCGTTTCATATATATACACTGATGTTATACTACTGATTGTAAAGATACAAAGTTAGATAGACACGGCAAGTATATTAAGAGAATTTTTTCTGTTATCTATAACAATTTGGCTGCTTTTTCGCTGAGAAGACTGCGTTCTCCTTTTTCCAAATGTACGTGCGCAAAAAAATCTTGTCCTGCCATGCGGTCTATCATATAAGATAGACCGTTGCTTTTGACATCCAAGTAAGGGGAGTCGATCTGATAAATGTCTCCGGAGAAAATTATCTTCGTACCTTCTCCGGCGCGGGTGATGATTGTCTTTATCTCCAAAGGAGTGAGGTTTTGAGCTTCATCGATAATACAGATGACGTTGCTGAGACTTCTACCTCTGATATATGCCAATGCTTCCACAGAGATAAAACGAGTCCTTAAAAGTTCATCTATCTCAGAGTTTGAACCATGTCGCTGTCCGGTAACATCCTTTATGACGTTGATATTGTCAAAGATCGGCTGCATGTAAGGCTCTACTTTCGCTTCATAACCGCCGGGAAGAAATCCCAAATCTTTATTTGAAAGAGAAACAATAGGACGAGCGATAAGGATCTGCTTGAACTTTCTTTTCTGCTCGATGGCAGATGCAATGGCAAGCAAGGTCTTACCTGTTCCGGAAGTACCTGTTATGGCAACAAGAGAGAGAGCATCGTCATTGAGAAGATCGAATGCAAACTGTTGCTCAATGTTTCTTGGCTTTATACCGGCATTGACGCTGAACTCTACCGGTTTAAGGATCTGACTGTCTCCATGCGTTCTGCATAGTAGGGGAGTATCTCCACGTTTTTCGCGTAGCTCGAAGCAGGAGTTCGGGAGGATTTTCTTGCCTCTTGTGGACATAACCTCCTTTATGGTTACCTCTTCTTTCTGCGCCACTCTTGCCAAAACATCCGGTTTGGTGAGAACTCTCCAGATATGTTGCTGCTCCATGTGATGGATATTCTCTACTCGCCCACTTTTATAGTCTTCCGCCTGTACCCCGAATGCAAGTGCTTTGAGACGGAGATTGGCATCCTTGCTGACCAGAATTGTTTTTGTTTCCGGTTCGCTTCTTGCCACGGCGATGGCTATTGAGATAATACGATGATCCGGTGTATTTTGTACAAGAGCGTTATGTACTTTGGGGTCCAAGTTGGTATCTACAACGACATAGAGTCTTCCCATATCTTCTCCCAAAGACACACCTTTGGTTATATCCTCTTTTGAAGCAAAGCGATCAAGTGTGCGTATAAACTGTCTGGCATTATAGTTGAGCTGTTCATTCCCTTTCTTAAAGCCGTCAAGTTCTTCTACAACGGTGATAGGAATGTAAATATCATTCTCTTGAAACTTTTTTAGACATTCGGAGTCGTGCAGGATAACATTGGTATCCAAGATGAAGTTTTTTCTGGTACTCATTTGCATAATAGTTTTATCGCTTGCGCGATGTTTATGGTTGGTTACTAGCTTGAACAAATATACAAAATATTCTAGTCTACTTTATTCAAAAAAGAAAGCCTCTGAGCACACAAGAGTACTCAGAGGCTTCTGCTTTTATTCCCATTCGATGGTTGCCGGTGGTTTTGAACTTATGTCATACACCACTCTGTTGACACCTCTGACTTTATTGATAATTTCGTTTGAAACTTTTGCCAGAAACTCATAAGGCAGATGTGCCCAATCTGCTGTCATGGCATCCGTAGAAGTTACGGCTCTTAAAGCTACTGTATTTTCATACGTGCGTTCATCTCCCATTACTCCAACAGACTTGATCGGAAGAAGGATCACTCCAGCTTGCCACACCTTATCATATAGCCCATACTCTCTAAGCATACTGATGTAAATATCATCTGCATCCTGGAGTATTCTTACTCTCTCCGCATCTATTGCTCCAATAATACGGATACCCAAGCCGGGACCGGGGAATGGATGGCGATGAATAAGATGAGGTCTCATACCCAATTCAAGTCCGACCCTACGTACTTCGTCCTTGAACAAAGTTCTAAGAGGTTCCACAAGTTTAAGTTTCATCTTTTCAGGAAGCCCCCCCACGTTGTGGTGGCTCTTTATGACCGTTCCGGTAATGGAAAGAGACTCTATGACATCAGGATAGATTGTTCCTTGTCCCAGCCACTTTACATCATCTATTTTATGCGCCTCACGGTCAAAAACATCTATAAATCCTTTACCAATGATTTTGCGTTTGGTCTCAGGGTCTGTAACATCTTTCAGTTGTTCATAGAAATAGTCTTTTGCATCAATTCCCTTGACATTCAGACCAAGATGCTCATAGTCTTTTAGAACATTTTCAAACTCATTCTTTCTGAGTAACCCATGATCTACAAAGATGCAAGTGAGTCTGTCTCCTATCGCTCTATTCAATAGAACGGCACAAACAGAAGAGTCGACGCCACCGGAAAGTGCAAGGATAACCTTATCATTGCCCAACTCCTGTTTGAGTTGAGCCACGGTTGTTTCGATGAATGATGCAGGTGTCCAGTTTCTTTCACAGCCACAAATATCCAAGAAGTTGCTAAGCAGATCCAACCCGCATTCAGAGTGATACACTTCCGGATGGAACTGAACACCCCAAGTCTTTTCTCCTTCTACGCGGAAAGCTGCATTTTTTACATTTTCTGTTGATGCTACCACCGAAAAATTTTCAGGAAGGAAGGTTATCGTATCTCCATGAGACATCCAAACCTGACTGTTCGGAGCAATTCCTTTCATCAAAGGATCGGAAGAAGATATCTCTACAAGGTTTGCTCTTCCAAACTCACGAGTGTTAGATGACTCTACCTTTCCGCCCAAAGAGTGTGAGATATACTGTGCACCATAACAGATTCCTAATAGAGGAAACTTTCCTCGAATCTTTTGCAGATCTATCTTGAAAGCCTCTTCTTGATAAACAGAAAAAGGACTGCCCGACAGGATAACACCTTTTATATTAGTGGTGTCTTCCGGAAATTGGTTATAGGGGACTATTTCGCAGTAAGTATTCAACTCTCTCACTCTTCTTCCAATGAGCTGAGTCGTTTGAGAGCCAAAGTCTAAGATCAGTATCTTTTCAAGCATATTTTTTCTGTTTCTTGGATCTAAAAGTCAATATATTGTGAACAAAGTTAAGAAAAAACTACCTATCAATGAGGTATTTCTTCTGTTCGGAGATTTCCTCTTCCTTGGGTTCTACTTTATCTTCAGGAATATCGTGCGATAGAAGCTCTTCAGTCCTGCTTTTCCATGGGCGTTCTCCCAAGATACGAGCCACGTCATCCGTATAGATCACTTCATTGGTCAGTAGAAGTTGAGCTATTTCGGCATGACCATCTTTATGATCTCTCAGTATTTGTTTAGCTCTGTCGTACTGCTCATTGATCAGTTCAAGGATCTCTTCATCTATCTTTCGTGCAGTCTCTTCGCTGAAAGGCTTGGTAAATCCATACTCATTTTGAGAATCTTGGAAGTTGATGTTAGGCATCGTCTTACTCATCCCAAAGTAGGTAATCATTGCTTGTGCCATTTTTGTTACCCTTTGCAAGTCGTTGGATGCACCTGTGGATATACGACCAAGAACAACTTCTTCGGCTGCTCGTCCTCCCAAGAGAGCACACATTTCGTCCAACAACTGTTCAGTAGTGGTAATCTGTCTCTCTTCCGGTAAGTACCAAGCTGCTCCAAGTGCTCTACCGCGAGGTACAATAGTAACCTTAATAAGAGGATTGGCATGCTCCAACAGCCAAGAGATTGTTGCGTGACCGGCTTCGTGAATGGCTATCGAGCGTTTCTCTTCTGAAGTGGTTATCTTGGATTTCCTTTCGAGGCCTCCCACTATTCTGTCCACAGCGTTCATGAAATCTACACGCTGTATTACATCCTTACCATTACGAGCTGCAATAAGAGCTGCTTCGTTGCACACATTTGCAATATCAGCTCCGGAAAATCCCGGTGTTTGTCTGGAGAGAAGATCTATATCAACACTTTCGTCCATCTTCAGCCTCTTCATGTGCACCTTAAAGATCTCCTTTCTGTCGTTAAGATCCGGTAGATCTACATGGATTTGTCTGTCAAATCGACCGGCACGCAGTAGGGCTTTATCCAAGATGTCGGCTCTATTAGTTGCAGCGAGTATGATGACTCCACTATTGGTATCAAATCCATCCATCTCTGTAAGGAGCTGATTCAATGTGTTTTCTCTTTCATCATTTCCTCCGAATCCGGCATTTTTACCCCTTGCTCTACCTATGGCATCTATTTCGTCTATGAATATGATAGAAGGTGCTTTCTCTTTTGCTTGTTTGAACAGATCTCTAACTCTAGAGGCTCCGACTCCCACAAACATTTCCACAAAATCAGAACCGGATAGAGAGAAGAAAGGAACATTAGCCTCTCCCGCCACGGCTTTTGCAAGAAGTGTTTTTCCTGTTCCCGGAGGTCCCACAAGCAGAGCTCCTTTAGGTATTTTACCGCCAAGATGAGTATATCTCTTGGGCTCTTTAAGGAAGTGTACGATCTCTTCTATTTCTGTTTTGGCCTCACTCAGACCTGCAACATCGGAGAATGTTACTCGCACTCTGTTCTCTCTGTCGAACAGTTGGGCATTGCTCTTACCCACATTGAAGATACCTCCGCCTCCGCCTTTAGCTCCCGACATTCTACTCATTACAAATATCCAGAAGCCAATGAGGAGGATGAGTGGGAGAGAAGAGAAGATATACTGGAAGATGGAAGGTCTCGGATTGATATACTTGATCCTTGCATCCGGGAGCTTGTCTGCTTCTTTCAACTTCTGATAGTAGGCTTCAAAACTTCCTGCTCCGGGTACTTCCGTCGTAACATCGTTATTTGCCAATAGAGTCCTTTTGGCTCCTATGGAATCGTCATTACCGGCTTCTTCTTGCTTTGACTTGTGATATTTCTCGGCAGCCTCTTTTTTCAGAGTCCCCACAGCTTCTCCATTTTCGGTATAGACTGTTATGGACTCAAAACTATTGCTATCCATATAAGACTGGAACTCGCTCCAGTCCATCTTGTTTTCCGGAGATGGACTGATTAGGAACATCGTTCCCAGTACTATTAGAATAACGACATATATCCACCCAAAACCGATACCCTTCATGGGGTTCCTACCCCTTGAAGAGTTCGGTCCTTGAGGTTTATTGCTGTTCATATTTCCGTTCATGCTGTTTTTGGTATTAGATAATTTGTCGGAGAAACTCTATTCTTCGCTTTTTATGTGCGTAATTTTAGCATCTGCCCAAAGTTGTTCCAGAGCATAATAGTTACGCAATTCGGGTACAAATATATGTACCATGACGGAAATATAGTCTATTGCGATCCACTCGCCACTACCACGATCACTCCAAGTCGGATTTTCTCCGGTTTCTTTCCTTACAATGGTTCTAACAGAGTCTTCAAGAGCCTCCACTTGCGTGTTGGTGTTACCATTGGCAATGACCATATAGTCGCAGATAGGATCATCTAAAACAGTCAGATCAAGAAGGACAATATCTTTGCCCTTCTTCTCTTCAAGTCCTTTTATAGCCGCAAGGGCCACGTCTTTTGATTTTATCATTCAAATAAAAGTGTATGTTCTTGTTGTTTATTTGGCGTTCGGTTTTTCCAATCCGTAGCCTTTCTTTTTATCTTCTATTTTAAGAAGAAGACTCAAAAAGAATGCCAAAACACCAAAAGAGGCAAATACCATCATTGCAAACATAAAGTTCTTTGGTTCTCCTGCCTGAACATTGGGGTTGGTAGAGTCCAAAACCTTACCTACAAACGTTGGTACAAGCATCAGTCCGATGTTTTGAATAAAGAAAATAGCAGAGTATGCCGATCCTAATACCTTGTTGTCTATTAGCTTAGGTACGGAAGGCCATAGAGCGGCAGGTACAAGAGAGAATGCAAGACCAAGCAAAACTATTGCCATGATAGCCTCAACAAGGGCTCTTGTTGTTCCTCTGTCAAAATCGTAGAAAGCAAATATGGAGTGGCAGACAAACATCAAGAAAGATCCCATCATCAGCATGGTTGCTGCTTTACCCTTCTTATCGAGGAAAATACCCATTAGTGGCGTGATAAACACAGCGCCGAGAGGGAACAAGCTGAATATCTGTCCTGCTGTCTCGACACTCAGTCCGAGATTGCTTTGAAGCATATCCGAAGCAAACTTTTGGAATGGGAATATTGCAGAATAGAACAGAACGCAAAGCAGCGAAACAATCCAAAACATCTTGTTGAAAACGATATATTTGAGATCCTTAATGTGGAAAGCTTCATCCTCTTGTGCTTCCATGGATTTTTCTCCTTCTTGCTTGTCCAGCTTTTTGTCGAATACGCAGTAAACAAGATAAAGCAGGAATGCTATCATGAGAAGCGCTGTGCAGAAGATAACAGGTGCTTGCACACTTTCAAAAGTCTTGTTCAAGTATGGAGAGAGCCAGAATACGGCAAAAACACCAAGGCGGGCAATAGACATCTCCATCCCCATTGCCAAAGCCAGCTCTTTGCCTGTAAACCACTTCACGATGATGCGAGACACGGTAACGCCGGCCATTTCACATCCGGTGCCGAATATGGCAAATCCTACACAGGCAAGCTTAGCCGTTGCAGGAAATTCGGGCCAAAAAGAGTTGAAGAACTCATATCCGGGTCCTCCATTGATAAAGGTACCACTCAGGGCATAAACCTTTATGAGCGCACCGAGCACCATAAGCCCTCCGGAGAGACGGATAGTGAAGCGAATCCCCATAGAGTCCAAAATGATACCTGCAAATATGAGGAACAGCAGATAGACATTGATGAAAAATTCACTGCCGGCATACGTTCCGAACACGGAAGAAGACCAGCCTAACACTTCGGGGCGTTCCAATTCTGTCTTAATAGGGGAGAGAACATCCACAAACATGTAGGCAAAAAACATCGTGAAGGATACTGCGAGAAGCAGTCCCCATCTTACCCATACATTTTCTCTTAGGGTAGTGTGGTTAATTTGAGTTGTCATTTACTTAAAGTTAAATTTATAGGGTTATTCTATATAGCTTACAAATGTACAAAAAATAACGAGTGATGAGCGTTTGACCAATCCAGTTCCAATGTCTCTCGTTTTTATCTCAATTTTCCAATCATTCTATGTTTCCTGATTTCGGATTTATTCGATCGCTATTCGGCACCCAAATGGATACTCAAAACTCTTCGGATAAATATCCTAAAAAATACACCCTGTATCGTGTACATTTTACGCTCTTTTTTGTCAATAGAGACCCCTTTTTCAGAGCCTCATTTTTATATATTCCATCCCGAAAAATGCTCACTTTTTTCGCTCTCTCTATTTTGATCGGAGGGGTCGTTTTCAGAGTACGATCAAATTGTTAAATTGATCCTGTTTTATTAACACAAATTCTGATACCTGCTAAGCAAAAACGCTAAACGAACATATTTTGTCGGCTTAACGTGTTTAATTTTTCAATGAACACGTTTAGTGATTTCATTAAACACGTTTACCGGATTCGATTAACGTGTTTAGAATTTTTAGTTAATCGGTTGGTTGTTAGTGCTTTATCTGTTTTCTGGTCGATTTTGCCGATTTTACCCGATCTTCTTTGTTGTGTTTTGTTTACATTTCTGTGGGCTTATTTTGATCTTTATTAACTCGAATTTGGGGCTTCAATTCGATCACGAGGAAAAAGTTTTCAAATTCGCGATATTTTGTAATCGTTTCATGGTGAGTTTGTTATCGGTTTTGTCCTGAGATTTTTAGGAGATTCCCTGTTTTGACGACTTCATTTTTCGGGACCTTTTCGCTCTTCATTTTTATATAAAAATACCATCTCCAAAGCCCCCTTTTTATGTCGATTTTTACGTCTAAAAAAGACCGGTTTTATTCGATCATTTGCTCAGAATATTTGAGATGCCGATTGAAGAAAAAAGCGGAGTTCGTAAGAGATTTAATACAAAAGAAATCTACAAATAATACAGAGATTTTATGTACTTTTGTGGAAGTGTAAAAACTATGAGACAAGTAATAGATTAACAGAATAAATATCATGCTTAGAACAGAGACTTGCGGAAGTCTGAGACTTCAAGATGCAGGAAAAGAGGTTACTCTTGCCGGTTGGGTACAGAGAGTACGTACTATGGGAGGGTTGGTTTTTGTCGATCTCAGAGACAGATATGGCATTACTCAGCTGACTCTCAATGGAGAAAGAGATAACAATCTAAAGGAACAGGCAGAGCATCTTGGGCGAGAGTTTGTGATACAGGCTCGTGGAGTAGTCATAGAACGTGTGTCTAAGAACAAAAACATCCCGACGGGGGAGGTCGAGATAGATGTTAAGGAGATCAAGATACTGAACAAAGCAGCCACTCCACCCTTTACCATCGAAGATGATACAGACGGAGGAGACGATCTTCGGATGAAGTATCGCTATCTCGATCTAAGAAGAAACGCAGTGAGAAAGAACCTCGAACTTCGTCATAAAATGACTATCGAGGTGCGAAAATATATGGACTCGCTTGACTTCTTGGAGGTTGAGACCCCGGTACTTATCAAGTCCACTCCGGAAGGGGCAAGGGATTTTGTGGTGCCTTCACGTATGAACGAAGGAGAGTTCTATGCTCTGCCACAATCTCCACAGACATTCAAGCAGCTTCTTATGGTCAGTGGTTTCGACAGATATTTCCAGATCGTAAAGTGTTTTAGAGACGAAGACCTGCGTGCCGACAGACAGCCGGAGTTTACACAGATAGACTGCGAGATGAGCTTTGTAGAGCAGGAAGATATTCTTCAGACCTTTGAAGGACTTTCCAAACATCTTTTCAAGAATATTCTCGGAGTAGAGCAGACAGAGAGCTATCCTCGTATGTCTTGGCACGATGCCATGAAATATTACGGCTCGGATAAGCCCGACATCCGCTTCGATATGAAGTTTGTGGAGCTGGATAACATCTTGAAAGGACACGGATTCAGCGTCTTTGACAACGCCGCATACATAGGAGGCATTTGTGTGGAAGGCAAAGCATCCATGACAAGAAAGGAGATAGACAGCCTGACAGACTATGTGAAGCGTCCGCAGGTTGGGGCTAAGGGTATGGTATATGCCCGTGTGGAAGCAGACGGATCCGTAAAGAGCAGTGTGGATAAGTTTTATACTCCGGAAGTGCTTCAGCAGCTAAAGAAGGAGATGAATGCCAAAGAGGGAGATTTGATCCTGATTCTGAGCGGAGACGATATCATGAAGACGAGAGAACAGCTTGGTGAACTTCGTCTTGAAGTGGCGCGTCGTATCGGACTCATGGACCCGAATAAGTATGCTTGTCTTTGGGTTGTGGACTTCCCTCTATTGGAGTGGGATGAAGATACCAAGAGGTTTTATGCCAAGCACCACCCGTTTACATCTCCAAAACCGGAAGATATATCTCTTCTCGATTCCGATCCGGGTGCTGTTCGTGCAAATGCTTACGATATGGTCATAAACGGAGTAGAAGTGGGTGGCGGTTCTATAAGAATATACGACTCCGATCTTCAGAAAAAGATGTTCAAAGTGCTTGGCTTCTCGGATGAGCAGGCTCAATATCAATTCGGTTTCCTTATCAATGCCTTCAAATATGGGGCTCCTCCTCACGGCGGTATAGCATACGGATTGGATAGATGGGTTTCCATCTTTGCCGGTCTTGGCAGTATAAGGGACTGTATCGCATTCCCTAAAAATAACTCAGGAAGGGATGTCATGATAGATGCTCCTTCGATCATAGATAATGCACAGCTGGAAGAGCTTTGTTTGCAGGTCTGTATTCCTCAGAAGAAGTAATAAAAGATTCGGATGATTGTTACTGTTCAAGATGTTTGTCGTGCCATAGAGGAGGTTTTTCCACTCCCTTTGCAGGAGTCTTACGACAATAGCGGACTGCAGGTGGGCATCCCTTCTGATCGGGTGACGGGAGTACTTCTGACCCTTGATGTTACGGAGCAGGTGGTGGAAGAGGCTATAAAGAAAGGATATAACTTTATTTTGGCGCATCATCCTCTTCTGTTCAGAGGGCTGAAGAGGATTACCGGAGCCACGTACGAGGAACGAGCCGTCGTACTTGCTTTACGAAATGGTATAGCAATCTATGCAGCCCACACGAACTTGGACAATCATCCCGACGGGCTTAACCACTATTGGGCGAAAGAGTTGGGGCTCGTAAATCTTCGTCCCGTTCTTCCTATGGAGGGGCAGTACTGTAAAGTGCAGGTTTATGTGCCGCAGTCTCATGCTCAAAAAGTTCGTGAAGCTATGGCAGAGTCCGGTTGGGGGAAGCAGGGGTTGTATGATGTCTGCAGCTTTACCCATACAGGAGAAGGACGTTTTAGAGCACTTGATGGAGCGAATCCGTTCTGTGGTTCTCCGGGGGAGATTCACACCGAGCCGGAAGAGGCAATATCTACGGTGGTACCACGAATATTTCTGCATGAAGGAGTAAAAAGAATAAAGGCGGTGCACCCTTATGAGGAGGTTGCTATGGATATCTTGCCTCTTGAGACATCTTTTTCTTCTTATGGAGCAGGTATCGTGGGAGATTTTCCCGAAGAAATGCCCCTTGAAGAGGTTTGGAATTTGCTGAAAAGCAGTAATGAGAACATAAAGCAGATAGCTCATTCCCATCCGATTAAGACAAAGATTCGGAAGGTTGCGCTTTGTGGAGGTAGCGGTGCATTCCTGTTAAAGCACGCCATACGTGCCAATGCTGATATTTTTATCACCGGAGAGGCAAAATATAACGATTATCTGGACGCAAAAGAGAGCATCGTCTTGGCAACGATAGGGCATTATGAATCCGAAATGATTGCATTGAAATGCTTTAAGGAGGTAATATCACAGAAATTCAGTAACTTTGCACTCTGTTTCTCAGAAAGAAATCAAAATCCGATTCACTATATACATTAGTAATATGTACATGGCCAAGAAAAAAGTAGAACAAGAGATAAGCATCGAGGAGAAACTGAAGGTGCTTTATGATCTTCAGGAAGTAATGTCTGAGGTTGACCGTATTCGTATTCTTCGCGGAGAGCTTCCGATAGAAGTTCAAGAGCTTGAAGATGAAATCGCAGGCCTTCAAACCAGACAGTCTAAGTGCGAGGCAGACATTGCAGAGATTAAGAAAATCATTGCTGACAGAAAGGTGCGGATCAAAGAAGCACAGACAGCGATTGAAAAATATACTGCTCAGTTGGACTCTGTTCGGAACAATCGAGAATATGAGAGCTTAACCAAGGAGATCGAGTATCAGTCTCTTGAGATTCAGTTCTTGGAAAAGAAGATTGGAGAAGATGAAGGTGTGATCAAGCATATCAAGTCGGTCTTGGAAGAGATCATGGAGGTTGTTTCTGAACGAAGCAAAGATCTTGAAGAAAAGAAAGGCTTGTTGGATGAGATAGTCTCGGAAACCAAAGTGGAAGAAGAGAAACTTAGAGAGAAGGCATCCAAGTTGGAGACAAAGTTGGATGAGAGACTTTCCAAAGCATTCAAGCGTATCCGCAAATCTGCCAGAAACGGATTGGCTGTATCAACAGTAGATAGAGAGTCCTGTTCGGGTTGCTTTAACAAGATTCCTCCTCAAAAACAGCTTGAGATTAAGACTCGAAAGAAAGTTGTGGTTTGCGAGTACTGCGGGCGCATCTTGGTAGATAAGAATCTTGGAGAAGAGAAGTAAGATTTTCTCCTTGTGAGATTCTTTGGCTAAAATCTCTCCTTTCTCTTCGGAGTAGGAGAGAGAATTGCTTTTTGTCGCTTTTTAGATTGTAATTATTGTCGTTTATATTCCCACAGGTCTTACTATGCAAATAGATCTGAAATCGTATGTTATGGAGCGCACTTCCGATATTCTACCGGAAGGAGCTACCGTTGTGGTTGGTCTTAGTGGTGGTTTGGACTCCATGGTTCTTACTCACTTGTTGGATGCAGCCGGTTACAATCTTATCATAGCCAATTGTAATTTTCAGCTTAGAGGCAAAGAGTCGGAACGGGATGCTGCCTTCGTGCGTGATGTCTGCGCAGAACGTTGGTCTAATCACCGGTTTTTCTACATGGTGTTTAATACACAAAAGGTAGCAAAAGAGAAAGGTATTTCTATCGAAATGGCTGCCCGGGATCTCCGCCATGCGTGGCTGAAAGAACTAAAAGAGACCTATGGGGCAGAAGCGATAGCCCTTGGACATCATCACACTGACCAAGTAGAGACGATCCTTCTAAATCTGATTAGAGGAACAGGAATCAGAGGTCTTTTGGGAATGGAAGAGTGGAGATCTCCTATTTTGCGTCCTCTTTTGGGAATAAAAAAAGAGCAGTTGAGAGCGTATGCGAAGCTTCATTCCATACCATCCATAGAAGATTCTTCTAATCATCAGCCTATCTACAAGAGAAATAAGGTCAGACTGGAGCTGTTACCCTTGCTTAAAGAGTTTAATCCATCGATAGAAGACACGTTATTCAAGAGTGTAGATTACTGGAAGGAAGAGCATCTTGCTTTTCAGAAGTCCTATTTGGATTTTGCAAAGGTTGCAATTACACGCTTCGGGCAGAGGTTAGATATGCACAAACTTGTGATAAGCACTTCTCCTGCTGCCTTTTTACATGAGTATCTTTCGGACTATAATTTTTCATCTGAAGTTATCGCGGATATTTTAAGAGAGCCTATGCTTTCGGGACGTCGTTTTTTCAATAGAGACTTGTCTTATGAGGCCGAACTCTTTAGAGGCGCGCTCTATCTCTCTCCTGCCAATGCGGAAAGAGAGTTTAAGATAACAATACCCAAAGTCAATGGCTCTTGGCACGTAGGAAAAGGTACTATTGCTGCTTCGTTTCTCGATGTCGAGGAAGTCGGAGCATACGATAAAGGATGTTTATATCTGGATGCGGATACAATTCCGGAGACACTTGTTCTTCGTACCGTCGATACCAAAGATTCTTTTTCTCCTATGGGTATGAGAGGACGAAAAGAAGCAACGGATTTTCTTAAGGATCACGGGGTACCCAATATTTTTAGATCCAATTATTTGGTAATAGAAGCTGTGGGAGAGGTATTGGGAGTTTTGCCCTTTAGAGTTGCAGATTCCGTTAAGATCCGTCCTAATACACGGAAAGTTTTCTGTCTCAAATGGGAACATCCTTGTCATTCCGATAGATAATAAGAGGTTTTTAATTGATTCCGATCCTCGTATCCACCTCTGAATATTGTATAAGTCGCATTTTTAATCTACCTTTGCGCAGAACAAAATTCCTTAGAGCTTCTTTCCGAATAACCTTTTATCTTCTAAATTCCTGTTTTAAGGACTGAAAGTTGGAAAGATTCTCTGTTTTGTTTTTATCTTATTTGGTCTTTTTCCGGACCGAGTGTTTTCTTTTCATTTTTAGTTTTGTACGTTTTCCTTTGTATCTAAGGAAATCCGATTAGAAGTTCATACATCAAATTACTATAAACCGATACTCTTCATTCTTTTGCGGATGGAGATGAGATTAAAATAAGTATGTCACAGAATTACAATATTTCTCAACTTGAGAAAATGTCGCCGGAGCAGTTGCAAGAGGTGGCAAAGTCCATGGATATTCCCAATGCGGAGAGTGCCACTCAGCAGAATCTTATATACTCCATATTAGACAAGCAAGCCGTAATGATGGCTGCGAAATTGCAGGGGAAAGATTCGGCAAAACAGCCCAACGGAGCCGGAAATACGGCTCAAGCCAAGCGCAAAAGAGGGCGTCCCAAGAAGGAAGAACAGCAAGCCTCAGTGGCGGAAGAAAGAAAAGATAAGCCTTCTGCTCAGACCCCGGAGGGAGCAAAAGATCCTGTGGGAGGAGCATCTGCAAAGAAGGCGGAAGAGGGCAAGTCTCAGAAGTCTCACATCAAGCTCGTACCCTCTCAAAAGGGAAAAAAGGAGCAGGAGCAACCCGTATCTTCTGCTACTCCGTCGACCGATAATAACGCAGCAACAAGAGAGATTTCCAAGAATATCAGGCTGGTTCCTCGTGCGGAAGAAAACAGACAGCCAACCTCGGAGGAAGTAAAATCTCTGCCTGCGAGACCGGACTCACATATCAAGATTGTATCTCCATCCGGCTCTCCAAAGAAGATTTCCGAGCCATCGCAGGAGAACGGAGTGCAGAAGAATCTCCTTTCGGAGCACCCGGAAGAATTATCAAGAGAGGAGGCGGTAAAGCCGGCGGAGGCATCGCAGGGTGCTTTTGTGTTCAAAAATCCGAAAGCCAACAACTCTCTGCTTGGAGAGATGATGCCTCTCATCTCTACTCCCAACCCGCAGAAGAAGCAGCAGGAGAACAAGAAGAAACAGCAGAATGGCCAAGCGGCAGGCGCACCTCAAGCAGGAGCAAATGTTGAAGCCAAAGATCACAAAGCTGCTCAGCCCGTGGCAAAAGGCGTTAAGGTCGTTCCCGTAAATCCTCCTGCCCCTCATCAGCAGTCCGGCAAGAAGAGTGCTCTGCCCACGGATGCCTACTACGACTTTGGCGAGGCGCTCGTCATGAGCGGTGTTTTGGAAGTGATGAGTGAGGGCTTCGGCTTCATACGCTCGGCGGACTACAACTATCTCTCTTCTCCGGACGACGTCTACGTTTCTCCGCAGCAGGTAAAGTATTATGGGCTGAAGTCGGGCGACGTCATCGAAGGCGTCGTAAAAGCACCGAAAGATGGCGACAAGTTTTTCCCTCTTGCCACGGTCAAGGGCATCAACGGCTGCGACCCGTTGAAGGTGAGAGACCGCGTTCCGTTCGACCACCTGGTGCCACTTTTCCCGACGGAGAAGTTCAACCTGGAAGCACCCAAGTCCCCAAAAGTTTTCGACAAGATCGGCACGCGCATCGTAGATCTCTTCTCTCCCATCGGCAAGGGTCAGCGAGGCTTGATCGTGGCTCAGCCAAAGACCGGTAAGACGATGCTGCTCAAAGATATAGCCAATGCCATTGCGTACAATCACCCTGAGGTCTACATGATTGTGCTGCTCATAGACGAGCGTCCCGAAGAGGTAACGGACATGCAGAGGAGCGTCAATGCGGAGGTGATTGCTTCCACATTCGATGAGCCGGCAGACCAGCACGTCAAGATTGCGGAGATTGTCCTGAACAAAGCGAAGCGACTCGTGGAGTGCGGGCACGACGTGGTCATTCTTCTCGACTCCATCACCCGTCTGGCACGTGCTTACAACACCGTTCAGCCCGCATCCGGAAAGGTCTTGACCGGTGGGGTGGAAGCGAATGCGCTCCAGAAGCCCAAAAGATTTTTCGGTGCCGCGCGCAATATCGAAGGGGGAGGGAGTCTCACCATTTTGGCTACGGCACTCACCGAGACCGGCTCCAAGATGGACGAAGTGATCTTCGAGGAGTTCAAGGGAACGGGCAACATGGAGCTTCAGCTCGACAGGCGTCTTGCCAACAAGCGCATCTTCCCGGCGGTGGACATTTTGGCGTCCAGCACAAGGCGCGACGACCTGCTCCAGGACGACCTCACGCTCAACAGAATGAGAATCATCCGCCGCATGGTCGGGGAGATGAACTCCATAGAGGCGATGGAGCAGATAAAGAGCAACATGGAGCTGACGTTGGACAACAGGAGCTTCCTCGAAAACATGAACGATTAGTCTGCAATATGATCCGCCGATGTCCCGAATCTTCGTTTCGGGCATCCGCCAACGAACAAAAAGTTCCCGGTGCCGCATCTGTTGGCGCCGGGAACTTTTTCATTTCTCCCTGCTCTGTCCTGTGTCGCCACAAGCCGGACGGGGATGCTTTTTCTGCTTTTTGATCTTAAAAGTCGCCCTCTCCGAAAACAGCTTTAATACTCAGGCATTTAGCCGCTTTCGGGAAGCATGAAAAATTCCTTACCTACGAAAATTTTTTTTCTTACCTACGGAAATTTTTTTTCTTACCTACGGAAATTTTTTTTCTTACCTACGGAAATTTTTTTTCTTACCTACAAAAATATTTTTTCTTACCTACGGAAATTTTTTTTCTNCTTACCTACGAAAATATTTTTTCTTACCTNCCACGGAAATTTTTTTCTATGCCCATGAAAATTTTTTTCTATGCCCACGGAAATTTTTTTCTATGCCCATGAAAATTTTTTTCTATGCCCATAGAAATTTTTTTCTATGCCCATAGAAATTTTTGCTCTTCCGAACGGAAGGTTTTTTCTGTGTCTATAAGTATTGGGAGGTCTCCGAAAAAAGATTTTTGGGGCTTGTCGCAAGCTCTTTCGGAAGAGGGTAAGGAGCCGGGAAAGAGGGTAGAAGAGAGAGGATTACAGCTCCACGACGGTGATGCCTGCTCCTCCTCTGTCGGCGTGTTCGTCCCGGTACGACTTGACGAGATGTGAGGAGGCGCAAAAGCTTCGTACCATCTCTCTTAATGCCCCGGTGCCCGTGCCATGAAGGATGCGGACGGGCGAGATGTTTATCTTATACGCGTCGTCTATGTAGTACGCCAGCGCTTCCATGGCTTCGTTGGCTCTCATGCCTCTCAAGTCTATCTGAGGTTTGAAGTGGAGCCTGCTCTCGGAGCCGGATTCAAGGACGATCTTCGAGGTGCTTTTCTGTACTTTCGTGGGCGATTTTAGGGAGGGCTTGAGCCGGCTCACCGGCACTTCCATAGAGATCTGCCCTAAACGAATGCGCGCTTTTTTGCCTTTTATCTCCAGGACTTCTCCCACTTCTGCCGCACCTTCTACGGCTACGCTGTCTCCGGGCTTGAAGGTCGGGGCAGGGGAGGATGCCTTCTCGGAAGATCGGCTCTTGGTCTCCAGGCGGCGGTGCTGCTCGGAGAGATTTTGTCGCAGCCCCTTGGTTACGGACTTGTCCGCGCCGGACTCCCGGATCTCCCGGATGGTCTTCTCGATCTCGGAGTTGGCGCCTTTTATGATTGCTGCCGCCTGCTTTTCTGCTTCTTTGATCAGCTGTGTCTGTTTGAGCTTGAGCTTTTCGTTCCGCTCTTCCCATTTTCTTTTTTCCTGCTCCAGCTCGCTCAGCTTTGTCTTGAGGTCGGCTCTTCTCTCTTCCCAGTACTTTTTGTCCCTCATGATGCTCTGAAGATACTGGTCTTGCATGATGAAGTCTTCGCCCACCTTCTCGGAAGCGCGGCCGAGTATCTCCTGCGGCAGACCTATCTTCCTGGAGATCTCTATCGCAAAGGAGCTTCCCGGCTGACCGATGGAGAGCTTGAAAAGAGGTTCTATCTTGTGCCGGTCGAAAAGCATGGCTCCGTTGACGGCACTCTCTTGGGTCTCGCAGAAGTCTTTGATGTTGGTGTAATGGGTGGTGATCACGCCGAAGCATTTTTTCTCTATGAAGCATTCCAGCAGAGACTCCGCAATGGCTCCACCGATGACGGGCTCCGTGCCGGAACCAAACTCGTCGATAAGCAGCAGCGAGTGAGACCCCGCATGAAGGATGAAGTGCTTCATGTTGGAGAGGTGAGAGGAGTACGTGCTGAGGTCGTTCTCCAAACTTTGCTGGTCTCCGATGTCGAGAAAGATGTTGTTGAAGATGCCGGCATGGCTCTCTTCGGACATCGGTACGGGCAGACCGCACTGCAGCATATATTGCAGTAGCCCTACGCTCTTCAGACAGACGGACTTGCCTCCGGCGTTGGGACCGGAAATGACCAATATGCGCTCCCTCTTGGTCAGCCTTATGTCCAAAGGCACAATGCTTTTCCCCTCCTGCTTGAGGTGATGCTCCAGGTAAGGATGGCGGGCTTCCTTCCACTGAAGCCCCGGAGAGGCAGAAAGATGAAGAGGAACGATCGCGTTGTACTTGCTGCCCCACTTCGCTTTGGCAGTGATGAAGTCCAGAATCCCGAGAGCAAGCGAGTTGCTTTTGATTTCAGGCAGATGCTCGCGAACAAGTGCCGTGAACTCCTTCAGTATGCGCACGATCTCTCTCTTCTCTTCGCTCCTTTTTTCTCTAAGCTTATTATTCGCCTCGACAACGGCTTCCGGCTCTATGAAGAGCGTCTTACCCGTGGCGGACTCGTCGTGCAGTATCCCTCGAACCATTCTTTTGGCATGAGGTATCACGGGAAGAACAAGTCTGCCATCCCTCATCGTAACGCTGTGATCTTTGTCTACCCAGCCTTCGGCATGTGCTTGGGCGAGGATAGACTGGATCGTCTTCCCAATGCCGACTTCCATTCTTGCCATCTCCCTCCGAATCTCTCGAAGAAGCGGAGAAGCACTGTCCGAAACATTGCCCTCATCGTCCAGAATCACGGAAAGTCTTTTGGAGACATTCCTTACAGGTACGATTTGAGAGGCTACTTCTCTGAGATTGTCGATACAAATCGGAGAATCTTCGCCCTCCTGCTTGGAATACTGCTCAAAGTAGCGTTGCACCTCTTCGGAAGCAGACAGAAGCTCTCTCAACGAAATGCACTTCTCTATGGGCAGATACGTTCCTTCGGGGCGAATGGCAGAAATAGCTTCTTTAATATCCCCATATCTTGTGGAGGGGAAAGCACTGCCGGAAGATGCGGTAAGCGTCTGCATCTCTCTTACCAGGGAGAGCTGATGGGAAATCTCCTTGAAGTCGGTCGAGAACTTGATGCTTTCCGCAAGATGTCTGCTGACTTCATTGCCGCATCTCTCCAAAATCTCTTCCCGAGTCTTAACAAAACCAAGCTTCTCCTCCACATCCGATGGATATAAAGGAGAAGCTGTTCTAAAGCTCTGTTTGTACTGTCTTCTTCTGCTGCCGGGCTTTTGATTTTCTGTCATCTATCTAAAGAAAAACTTGATGATGTCATTGATATTCGCATAGAGCATAAGACCAAAGAGGAGTACTAATCCAAAGATCTGAGCTCTTTCGAGAACCTTGATGCTGGGGGTTTTTCTTGTGATGATCTCATACAATAAGAATACAATATGCCCCCCGTCTAAGGCAGGAATGGGCAGAATATTCATCACCGCCAATATGATCGAGATCAGAGCGGTTAAGCTCCAAAAATTCATCCAGTTGAAAGACTCCGGGAACAGACTGCCTATACTTCCAAGCCCTCCTATTTGGGAAGCTCCTTCCTTGGTAAACAGGTATTTCAAAGAAGAGGCATAAGAAGACAAAGTCGTGTACATCTTTTTGAGCCCCACAGGAACAGATTCAAGGAGGGAGTAGGAGATATGGATAGTCGGACGGACAAGAGATACACCCAACTTGTTTTCACTGTTCACCATTGCCGATATGGAAATTTTTTCTCCATTCCGATCAACAAGCAGCTCTACCGAGTCTCCTCTATGGGCTTCCATTGCCGATACAAATCCTTGCAGATCTTGGGCTGCTCCATTTACCTCCAAAATCTTATCTCCACTCTTCAAATCAGCTTTGGATGCTTCGGAGTCGGGGATCACATTCTCGATGATGGCAGGCAGGGAGAGGGTAGAGAATGGTTTGTTGGAAGCGATGACTGCCTGCATGAGATCAACAGGGATTTCGATGTCTTGCTTTACGCCGTCTCTATCTACCGTTAAAACCTTACCGTCAACGATCTTTCTTAGCAGGGTATTATCGTAGTATTCCAGTTGAGTGCCATCCACAGCAAGAAGCATATCCCCATCCTTTAGTCCCATATCGTGTCCTACACTACTGTAAGCGATATTATGACCGACAGATGACATCGGGAGCAGGTCATCTCCATAGTTAAATGCCAAGCCTGTGTATATGACAACAGCCAATATGATATTGAATATTACTCCTCCTGCCATAACAAGTAATCTTTGCCAAGCTGGTTTGGATCTGAATTCCCATGGCTCTGCCGGTTTGGAAAGTTGTTCCGTATCCATGCTTTCATCCACCATGCCTGCAATCTTACAGTAACCTCCAAGAGGAAGCCAACCAATACCAAACTCTGTATCAGAGCCCTTGGGCTTGTACTTAAAGAGAGAGAATCCCCAGTCGAAGAAGAGGTAAAACTTATCGACACGTATCTTAAAGAGACGTGCAAAAAGATAATGACCTAACTCGTGTATAAATATAAGTATGGAGAAAGATAGGATAAGCTGGAGAGCTTTGATTAGAAAAGGGGACATATATGAAAGTCTAAAAAAATCGATTTTAATGTTTTAACCACAAAGAGGCACTATGCCTTACATCTTTGTTGAGAGAGATAAGATCATCCAAAGAGAGAGGATTTGCACAGTTGGATGAGTATTTGTTCAGCATCGTCTCTATCAGATGAGATATATCCGTGAATCCGATCTCGTGGTTGAGAAAACGTTCTACGGCAATCTCGTTGGCAGCATTCAGAATACACGGAGCAACTCCTCCGGCTTCAATACTACGATAGGCAAGAGAAAGATTGGGGAAATCTTCTGTGCGAGGAGCCTCAAAAGAGAGAGAACTCATAGCCTGAATAGAGGGAGCTTGAACGCCTGTTGGCTTTCTGTAAGGAAAAGAGAGAGCATAAGCGATAGGTACTCTCATATCCGGGACTCCCAATTGAGCTTTCAAGCTGCCATCTTCAAATGCAACCATCGAGTGTATGATGCTTTGGCGATGGATGAATACTTCTATATCAGAAGGATTAACATCAAAGAGCCATCGAGCTTCTATCATCTCAAATCCCTTATTCATAAGAGAAGCCGAGTCGATAGTTACTTTATTCCCCATCTTCCAGTTTGGATGTTTAAGAGCCTGTTCCGGTCTGACATTTTTAAGTTCCGAAGCCGGAATATCTATGAAAGGGCCTCCGGATGCGGTAAGAATCAGTTTTGAGATCTTATTGCAACTCTCTCCCACCAAGCATTGAAAGATCGCAGAATGTTCAGAATCCACAGGAATGATACACGCATTGTATTGGCTTGCCATGGCAGTGATCATCTCTCCTGCTACCACAAGAGTTTCCTTATTGGCTAACGCAATTGTCCTTCCTGCTTTTAGAGCAGCTATTGTCGGTTCCAGCCCTGCAAACCCAACCATTGCGGTAAGAACGAGATCAGCTTCCTGAGATGCAGCCACACCGGTAATGGAGTCCTTTCCTGTCCATACATGGATAGGAAGATCCTTCAAAGCGTCTTTCACCTCTAAGTAGCAAGACTCATCTGCAATTACGACTACCGCAGGAGAAAATGCCCTTGCTTGAGAGATAAGCAGATCACTATTTCTGTTAGCAACAAGAGCATAGACCTCAAAAAGATCCGGATGACGATTGATAATGTCTAAGGCTTGTGTTCCGATGGATCCGGTGCTTCCAAGTATGGTTATGGATCTTTTACGTTGATTTCCCTGTTTCATTCTCTGTCGTTAAAGGCCTTCAAGCCGGATGCTGATATTACATAGTCCATCTTGATATCGTGTTCTTCTGTGGGGATTTCCGGCAATATTTGGCAGCTGAATGCGTAACCGATCTTTACGGTTGAAGGGTGCGCATTAAGGAAGCGGTCATAAAAACCTTTGCCTCTACCCAGTCTGGCTCCTTTGTGATCAAATGCCATACCGGGAACTATAACCACTTCGATATCTTTACATACACGATCTTCTACCTCTCCGATCGGTTCTCGAATACCGTATTCAGATATATCAAAAAAGTCTCCTCCGGGTTTACCCACAGGATAGAAGTGAATATATTCACCTTCCACACGAGGCAAACTCACCTTAAAATCTTTTGTCGTTAGAGTATGGATAAGATCTCCTGTTTCGATCTCTCCGGTCATAGAAAAAAACAGTGCCACGTTTGCTTTTGGGAAGTTCTGCTCCAAAAAGTTTACCAAAATCGTTGCAGCTTCTCCTGCTTCCTGGATTTGCTGAGTTCGAGTTAGAGATTTTATTTCCTGCTTTACTTGTTGCCGTATTTCTTTTTTTGTCATAGCATTATTGCTCTATTGGTGTTTCGGCACTTTCGTCCTCTTCATCAGTGGTCGGAATACTTACTGTATAGAACAAGTACCTGTTATGGGAAGAAGGTTTATAGCCTTCTAAGTGTAGAGGAGAGGTAAATCCTTCTTTCACGAGTTTCTGTGCCTCCAAGATATCCCAGTCATTTAAGGCAAGAAGTTTTATACGTTCCCCTTCATCGTATGCAAAGAAAAGAATTTGCGAGAAAATAGCTTCCAGAATAAGCTCTCTGGATTTGAAGATCAGATAATTCTTAGGTGTTACTCCCTTTCTTGCCGCAAATCTCGAAAAGTCATATAGAAGGGATTGAGACTTAAGATAGGGGAGAGCTTTTTCTATTCCCTCCAAGCTCTTGAACAGTTCTCTTCTTGCATCCACATATCTGAAAGCATACTCCGATACCAATCCTTGCTTCATCACTGTCGAATAGTAGGAAGTGATACCCATGGTATCTTGTGCCACAAATATATCCGGGATGATACCTCCACCTCCGTACACTTCTCTTCCTCCGGCGGTATGGTAGAGGAGAGACTTATCCGAGTGTATGCTATCCTTGACAAACCACTCTCCACTCATGCTACGCTTTATGAGGTCTTCCCCATACTGGGCAGATTGTCCCAGCTTGTACTCTTTCTGAATACTTCTACCGCTTGGGGTGTAGTATCTGGCGACGGTCAGGTGTATTGCCGAACCATCTGAAAAGAAGAATGGTTGCTGGATGACTCCTTTCCCGAAACTTCTTCGTCCTATCAATATAGCTCTATCATTGTCTTGTAATGCGCCGGCCAACAGTTCGGACGAAGACGCAGAGAATTGGCTGATAAGGATATACACGGGCAGATCTTGAAAAGATCCTGTCCCGTCCGAAATGTAGTCTTTTCGGGGGTGTGCTCTACCTTCTGTATAGGTAACGAGCTTTTTAGGAGGAAGAAAATCGTTTGCAATGAAGAGTGCTCCCTGTACGAGTCCTCCCGAATTGTCTCTCAAGTCCAGTATCAACGCTTTAGCACCATCTTTCATGAGAGATACCGCCGCTTTTTGAAACTCCGATATGGTCGTCTGCCCGAAGCTCTTTATGTTGATGTATCCGATGCTGTCAGACAAAAGAAGAGCCGGAGAGACCAAAGGAACGGGTATCTGTCCTCTTTTTATATTGAAGCTGTAATTCTTCTTTTCTGATGGTCTGTGCACAGACAATCTTACAGAAGAGTCTTTAGGACCTTTAAGCAGTCCCATGATACTATCTTGGGAAACTTCTTTTCCGGTAATGCTTATAGAATCGACTGCTATAATTCTGTCTCCGGCTTTTATCCCTACAATATCCGAAGGCCCGTTAGGTACGGTTTGAAGAACAACTACTGTGTCTATAAGCTTGTTAAATGAAACACCAATGCCGAAGATATGACCGGAAAGCCTTCCCGCCTCTTGCTCATAATCTTCTTTGGTAAAATAGCTTGAGTGAGGATCAAGCTCGGAAAATATGGTCGGGACGATGTTCTGAGCGATAGAGTCTATGGAGACTTCATCCACATAGTTGTCTTTTATCAGTTGCAGAGCCTTCTCTACCTTCTTTATTCCCGCAGCTTTAGAAGAGTTGCCGTAAGATATAAAGTGGTAAGTGACGGATCTTGATCCGATAAATATACCGACTCCGAGTACTACAACCAGAATAAGTATCTTGGAGAACGGGGAGAGACTTTTATTCTTCATGGTTTTGTTCAAACTGAGAAATATCCAAAAACAATACTTCTACTCCGGCACGTCTCAGCAGATCTTCTCCATCTGTAAGCCTGTATGGGCGTCCGAATACTACTCTTTTGACACCACTTTGTATGATCAGTTTCGCGCATTCCAGGCATGGCGAGTCCGTTACATAGACTGTCGCTCCCTTACTGCTGTTAGATGAGCCGGCAACTTTTGTTATGGCATTTGCTTCTGCATGGAGTACGTATGGTTTCGTAACCCCATCATCGTCTTCGCAGATATTTTCAAATCCGGAAGGTGTCCCGTTATAACCATCGGATATAATCATCTGGTCTTTGACCACAAGACAGCCCACTTGTCTGCGCTTGCAGTATGAGTTTTCCGACCAGATAAGAGCCATTCGGAGATATCTCAAGTCCAATTCCCGTTGCTTATCCATGTTGGTGATGCGTTGTGTGAGATACTTTGTATATCGTTATGAAGTTACATCTTTTCCGGAACTTCTATTCCCAGAAGATCCAAAGCTCTGCGGAGTGTTTCGGAAGTAATGTAAGAGAGTTTTACACGCAATCTCTTGACCTCTTCATTCGGAGCATTCAGAATGGAATGGTCATGATAAAACTGGTTGTACTCCCTTGCAAGATCGTATGTGAAGTTTGCTATCAGTGCCGGACTCAGCTCCTTGCCTGCTGCATCGACTATTTCAGGATACTGCGCAAGTCTTAGTACCAGTGTCTTTTCCTTATCGGAAAGCTCGTATTCGCTATCGGCTTTGGTATAAACTCCCTTAAAGTCTATCCCCTGTGCTTCTGCATTGCGTACGATGCTTCTGATACGTGCATAGGTATATTGTAGGAAAGGTCCCGTGTTGCCGTTAAAGTCTATCGACTCGTTGGTATCATACAGCAGAGTCTTTCTGGGGTCCACCTTCAGCAAGAAGTATTTAAGAGCACCAAGCCCCACCTTTCTTGCAACTTCCAAAGCCTCTTCTTCGGTAAGCTCTTTCACCTTGCCAAGCTCTTTGGACGTGTTATAGGCTGTCTGTATCACTTCATCCATAAGATCGTCAGCATCTACCACCGTGCCTTCACGGCTCTTCATCTTTCCTTCCGGAAGCTCTACCATGCCGTAAGAGAAGTGGACGAGATCTTTACCGAACTTAAATCCAAGAGCATCCAGTAGTAGCGAGAGGACTTGGAAGTGGTAGTTCTGTTCGTTCCCTACTACGTATATCATCTTATCTATGGAGAAGTCGTTGAATCTCATCTTCGCTGTTCCGATATCCTGTGTCATATATACAGAAGTCCCGTCAGCCCGCAGCAGGATTTTTTGATCCAGACCTTTGTCTGTGAGATCTGCCCAAACCGATCCGTCTTCGTGTCTGCAGAAGATGCCTTCATCCAATCCTCTCAACACCTCTTCCTTACCTACGAGATAGGTGTCGCTCTCATAGTAAATCTTATCAAAGTCGACCCCCAATCGTTTATAAGTAACATCGAAGCCATCGTAAACCCATTGGTTCATCATTCCCCAAAGTTCCAATGTCTCTTTATCACCGGCTTCCCACTTGCGAAGCATTTCTCTTGCTTGCTGCATCAAGGGAAGATTATCTATGTTTTCGGGAGTACGCTCATTTTCGGGTAAGGTATTGGTCTCTTCTTTGAGCTTGGTGTTGAAGAGGACATAATATTTCCCTATCAAGTGATCTCCTTTCAGTCCGCTCTGTTCAGGCGTTTCTCCATTACCCCAAAGCTTCCATGCAAGCATCGACTTACAGATATGTATTCCTCTGTCATTAACGATGTTGGTCTTCACTACACGGTTTCCGTTTGCCGAAAGGATCTTACAGAGACTATACCCCAAAAGGTTGTTTCTGATGTGTCCGAGGTGAAGAGGTTTATTGGTATTTGGAGAAGAGTATTCGACCATCACCAACGGAGACTTTTCTGTCTCTGTCTTGTGCCCGTAGTTGTCCGAAGAAGAGATGTGGTTGGTCTCTTGGATGAATGCTTCATCCGTGAGAGAAAGGTTCAGAAAGCCTTTTACCACGTTGTAGCTCTTTACTAAGCCGCTCTCTTGAAGAAGCATCTCTGCTATTTCTTGTGCGACATGTTCCGGATTTTTCTTCTGAGAATATTTCAGATATGGGAAGACAACCAAAGTATAGTCCCCTTCAAACTCCTTTTTTGTTCTCGAAATCTGTGCCGTTGGCACGCTATCTCCGTATAGTTTTTGAAGGATCGCTCCAATCGTGTTGGTTAGTTGGTCTTGTATGTGCATTGTCGTGTCTGATTAGTGATAATCTATATCTTTTGTACGTGAATATATGATACCATATTTATTATTACGCAAAGATACGGAATTTTGGATGTTCTGAATAAATAGAGGCATGACTTTTCTAAAAAAAATCTATGCTTGAAATCCCGTTGCGAAGAGGAAAAAGAGAGGGGCTTGGAGAACTTTTATATAAAAATGGAAGGGCTGTTTGCCGTTGGCTGGAGGCATCTGTTTTGACGTTTTTGAGCCGACCTCTTTTTGTGTGAAATGGTAACTGATTTGTAATCAATTCTATGCGAAAAATCTTGAATTTGGAAAAAATTTTTTCTCAGTCCATTTCATGGGGCTTTTTCGCGTTAATTGGTGTGAATTTTAACGCCTCTATCTGCAAATAAATCCTAATGCAATTTTGAGCCAAAAAGTAGCAGAAAAGAGGAAGAAATAGCTAAAACACTAATAACCAAATAAGTAAGTAAAAATTCTAAACACTTTAACTGAATCCGGTAAACGTATTAAATGAAATCGGTAAACGTGTTCATTGAAAAATTAAACACATTAAGCCGAAAGAATATGCTCGTTTAGCGTTTTGGATGAACAGGTATCGGAATTTGTGTTAATAAAATAGGGCGAATTTAACAATTCTGCCGTGCTCTGAAAACGACCCCTCCGATCAAAATAGAGAATGGGTTTTTGAAGAGGTTTTCGGAGGGATGGAATATATAAAAATGCCTTTTGCAGAACATCTTTTTCTGTCTTGCAAAAAGTATTCGGTCGTTTTGGATAAAATGGAAAAAAAGCCTTCCTTTTTCGACAAAGGGCAGAGGGTTATTTCCGATGATTCTCTATCATTTTTTTTAGATAGAGTCCGTAGCTGCTGTTGGGGTATCTGCCAAGCAGGCTTTCTAAGGATGAGACTTCTATCCAACCATTTCTCAAAGCTATCTCTTCCAGGCATGCAATCTTCAGTCCCTGCCTGTTTTCGATTGCTTTGACGAATGTGCAGGCATCGTACATAGAGTCGAAAGTTCCGGTATCTAACCATGCAAAACCTCTTCCAAAGGTAGTTACTTGAAGTCTGTCTTGCTTCAGGTACATTTCATTCAAGGTTGTAATCTCAAGTTCACCCCGATCGGAAGGTTTTACATCCTTAGCCATTTCAGCCACTCCCGGCGGATAGAAGTAGAGCCCGACCACTGCATAGTTGCTTTTTGGCTCTTTCGGCTTCTCCTCTATGGACAGAGCTCGCTTGCTGTCTTCTGCCAATTCTACCACTCCGTACCGCTCCGGGTCATTGACATAGTAGGCAAAGATGTGGGCTTTTTCGCTCCGAGAGGTCTGTTCGATGGTTTCAGCCAAAAGCTGCGTAAATCCTTGTCCGTAAAAGATATTGTCTCCGAGAATGAGCGCGACAGAATCCGAGCCGACAAATTTTTCGCCTATGATGAATGCTTGAGCAAGTCCCTCCGGTTTGGGCTGCACTTCATAGGTCAGAGAGATACCCCATTGGGAACCATCCCCAAGCAGTCTTTTGTATGCTTTCTCGTCTTCGGGTGTGGTGATGATGAGTATCTCCCGAATCTTTGCCAGCATAAGCACGGAGAGCGGGTAGTATATCATCGGTTTGTCGTATATGGGGAGAAGCTGCTTGGAAACGGCTGTGGTAACGGGATAAAGACGAGAACCGCTTCCTCCGGCAAGAATGATACCTTTCATTGTACTGATAGTTTTGATGCAGTGAGACGAGTAACTTGTATGCCGAGTCCGTAATCAAAAAACAGCCGTTGCCGTAAAAGAGGCTCCGGAGCCTTGGAAAGAGGCGATGGGAGGAGCTTTTTTGGTAATGGATACAGTGGCTTCCTTTATCTGTTTGCGGCTATCCATATCGCCTATACGAGCAAGTATTCGATAGACGACATGCTCTAAGAGGTCGCTCGGAGAAGCCATCTCTTCCTGTGCGATCCTGTGCAGCTCGGCATAGTTTACGGTATCTTCAATGCTGTCGTTCCGCATGGCATCTTCAAAAGATCCCGATACCGACAAGGAGACCAAGTAGTGAGCACCTACGACTCTCTCTTGCTCCAAAACGCCGTGAAAGCTATAAAACTCAAGATCTGTAAGGCTGATGGTCTGCTCCGGATGTATCTGCATGACAAATATGTATGATTGTTTGAGGAACAAATATAAGCTTAATCTTTGATTTCTTGCATCATTGTAAGTATAGTGCTATCTTTGCGACTTAGAAAGTATAGTAGTTTACTCCGAACAGATATGAGTTTATCTTCTCTTTTAGCAATATCGCCGGTGGATGGCAGGTACAGAAGCAAGGTGGAGTGTCTGGCTCCGTTTTTCTCAGAATATGCCCTTATTCGTTACAGAGTATTGGTGGAGATAGAGTATTTTATCGCTTTGGCACAAGAGATAGGTCTTGGAACGCCGGAAGGTAAACTGCCTTGCAGCGAAGATGATCTAAGGAATATCTATCGGGATTTTTCCGAATCGGATGCCGAAAAGGTGAAGTCCATAGAGGCTGTAACCAATCATGATGTAAAGGCGGTAGAGTATTTCATCAAAGAGAAATTCGACACTCTCGGACTCGGGGGCTATAAAGAGTTTGTGCATTTCGGGCTTACCTCTCAAGACATCAACAATACCTCTCAACCCTTGATGCTGAAAGAGGCATTGGAGCAGGTGATCAATCCGGAGATAGAAGCTATTATAGACTATCTGAAAACTCTTTCCACCGAGTGGAAAGAAGTACCAATGCTTGCAAGAACCCACGGACAACCGGCTTCTCCTACGATATTGGGCAAGGAGATATATGTGTTTGTCTACAGATTGAAGGAGCAGATGAAGCAGCTTGCTCGTATTCCTCACTCTGCAAAGTTTGGGGGCGCAACAGGAAACATGAATGCTCACAAAGTGGCTTATCCCGATGTGGAGTGGAAAAGGTTTGCGGCAAACTTTACTCGTAATCACTTGGGTTTGGAGTTGGAATCGGTAACCACTCAGATTTCCAACTATGACAACTTGGCAGCTCTATTCGATGCTTACAAGCGTCTTTGCGTTATTCTGATAGACTTGTGTCGTGATATTTGGCAATATATCTCCGATGGATATTTCAAGCAAAAGGTCGTAAAGGGGGAAGTAGGCTCGTCTGCAATGCCACACAAAGTGAATCCGATAGACTTTGAAAACGCAGAGGGAAACTGTGGTATAGCCATCGCAATATTTGAGCACCTTTCTCACAAGCTGCCTATATCCCGTCTTCAGAGAGACTTAACGGATTCGACTGTCATGCGAAACATGGGTGTGCCGGTGGCTCATCTTCTTATTGCTTTGCAAAGCTTGAAGAAAGGATTGGGTAAACTTATGCTTGCACCGGAAAGATTAGCGCAAGATCTGGATCTTGCATGGGCTGTTGTGGCAGAAGGTATTCAGACAGTCCTTAGAAGAGAAGGATACCCGGCACCTTATGAAGCACTTAAAGAACTGACTCGTGGCAGAGACAGCATTACCAAAGAAAGTATATCTGCTTTTGTGGATACCCTGAACGTATCGGAAGCAGTCAAGGCAGAACTAAAGAATATAACTCCTGAGTCTTATACCGGATTGAGGTTGGACTATACGGAGTAAGTATAAACCATAATAAATAATACCGGAAAATTTCGATTGAAATTATTACACTAATATCCAACAAACCTTACCTTTTATCGTTTTAACTGATAAAAAACCGAGAGGTTGTAGAATAATAATGTAGAGTTTACATCATTAAATCAAAAAAAGATGGAGAATAAGTTTTTTGAGAATGAAGAGAGAGTAGAAGAAAAGAACTCTTCGACTCCGAGAGGTTTTGAGGAGTACACTCAATCACCACAGAAGCAAAGATTTCCAAGAAGAATGGATAATGGAAACGAACCACAGGCTGAAGGTCGCTCCGAAGAGTATGGAGCATCCAATGCACCCGCAGGTCCTGTGGGACGGAGACGTGTTCGCATATCCGAAATGGACAGAGAGCGTTCTTCTTCGGACTATCAACAAAACTATAGAAGATCTATGGACTCTGAGTCTTATCGTTCCAACGAGTATGGTAATATGAACAGACACCCAAGACCTCAGTATCAAGACAACAGAAGATCCGAGCGATCTTATAACAGTTATCAGGCAGGAAATGACAGGTATAATCAGGATAACAACAATTATCGTGATTATTCTCCGGGTAACTATCAGAGAGAAAGATTCGGTTATGAAAATAACGGCTACTCTCCTGCCCAGTCTGCCGAATACGACGAGAAGTACGAACAAAGAAGATATTCCAGACAAAACCAGTACGGAGACAACAATTATCATCCTCACGGGGAGAGAAACTTTACTCCTTACAGGCAGCCAAGAGAGCCACGTTATGGCAATAACAATCCCCAGTCTCGTGGTCGCTACAACAATAACAACAATCCGTACAGACAAAGACCTCAAAGAAACGAGTATAATGAAGGGTATGGTGCGCCTAATAACAACTATTACGGCAACAACAGACCCAACAATAATTTCTCTAAGAACAATAAGGGCAAAAAGCAAAGGTCTAATCAGTCTCAACAGAGAGTGTTCCATCCAAGACCCAAACCGATAGTTTACACTCAGGATCATATTGATGTTACAGAACCTATACGTCTGAACAAATATATGGCTAACTCCGGAGTCTGCTCAAGAAGGGAGGCAGATGAACTCATTCAAGCAGGTAAAGTAATGGTGAACGGTGTTGTGGTTTCCGAACTTGGCGCAAAGGTTTATGTTACAGACGAAGTGAAGTTGAATGATCAGCTGCTCTCTTTGGAGAACAAAGTATATGTCCTTCTCAATAAACCCAAGAACTGCGTAACCACTTCCGATGATCCGCAAGAGAGATTGACGGTTTTAGATTTGGTTAAGACTGCTTGCAAGGAGCGTATCTATCCTGTCGGACGTCTCGATAGAAACACTACGGGAGTCCTTCTTCTAACTAATGACGGAGATCTTGCAACCAAGTTGATGCACCCGTCGTACGATAAAAAGAAGATCTATCATGTGTGGCTCGACAAGCCTGTGGCAGTAGAAGATATGCAAAAGATAGCCGATGGTATAGAGCTTGAAGACGGAGAGATACACGCTGATGCAATTTCTTACGTTTCTCAAGACGATATGTCTCAAGTGGGTATAGAGATCCACTCCGGAAGAAACAGGATTGTAAGACGTATATTCGAGCATCTCGGATACAAGGTGTACAAGCTTGACAGAGTTTATTTTGCCGGATTGACCAAGAAAAATCTTGGAAAAGGAAAGTGGAGATACCTAAGTCAAGAAGAGGTAAATATGCTTCGCATGGGAGCATTTGAATAAAATAGATTGATGTAAAAAGAAGATAGTAAATATGTCTATCAAAAGAACTAAAATAGCAGATGTATTTAAGGCAACTCCCGTAGGGTCGGAAGTTACCGTTATGGGATGGGTCAGAACCAAGAGAGGCGGTAAGAGTGTAACCTTTATAGCTCTCAACGACGGCTCTACTATCCATAATCTTCAAGTGGTTATAGTACCAAACGAAGAGAATGAAGAGACACTTAAACTTGTTACTACGGGAGCGAGTGTGAGTATTGTCGGAGTTGTTGTCGAATCGCAAGGTAAAGGTCAGAATGTAGAGGTTCAAGCCAACTCTATTACGGTACTGGGTACGGCAGATCCTAATACTTATCCTCTTCAAAAGAAGGGACACAGCATGGAGTTTTTGAGGGAGATTGCTCACTTGAGACCTCGTACCAACACCTTTGGAGCGGTATTCAGAATACGCCACCACATGGCTATGGCTATCCATACGTTCTTTCACAACAAAGGCTTTTACTACTTCCATACACCACTGATTACTGCCAGCGATGCCGAAGGTGCGGGTCAGATGTTTAAGGTAACCACGTTAGACCTTAACAATCTGCCTTTGACCGAGAGCGGAGAGATAGACTATTCGGAAGACTTTTTCGGAAGACACGCCAATCTTACCGTGTCCGGACAGTTGGAAGGAGAATTAGCAGCCATGGCTCTTGGCGGTATCTATACTTTTGGTCCAACGTTCCGTGCCGAAAACTCAAATACTCCGAGACACTTGGCTGAGTTCTGGATGATCGAACCGGAAGTGGCTTTCTTCGATAACGAGGATAACCAAAACTTGGCGGAAGAGTTCATCAAGTATTGTCTCCAATGGGCTTTGGATCATTGCGAAGATGATTTGAAGTTCCTCAATGACATGATAGATAAGGAGCTTCTCGACCGTATAAAGTTTGTTTTGGACAAACCTTTTGTGCGTTTGAAATACACGGAGGGTATCGAAATCTTGGAAAAAGCGGTGAAAGATGGCGTTAAGTTCGAGTTCCCAATCTTTTGGGGAGCAGATCTTGCCTCCGAACACGAAAGATATTTGGTGGAACAGCACTTCAAAGCACCGGTTATTCTGACAGACTATCCTAAGGAGATCAAGTCTTTCTACATGAAGCAGAATGATGATGGTAAGACTGTCCGCGCAATGGATGTCCTATTCCCGAAGATCGGAGAGATAATCGGAGGATCCGAAAGAGAGGCTGACTTCGATAAACTTACCCAAAGAGCCATAGATATGGGTGTGCCTCACGAAGAGATGTGGTGGTATTGGGACACTCGTCGCTACGGTACGGCTCCACATGCCGGATTCGGATTAGGTTTTGAACGTCTGCTTCTATTCGTTACGGGTATGAGTAATATCCGAGATGTGATACCTTTTCCAAGAACTCCAAACAACGCAGAGTTTTAATATTTCAAGATAAACAGACAGAGAGGTCTGCATAGAAACGGGAAGAGCCGCACAAAAATGTGCGGCTCTTCCCGTTATGTTTGCTTCTTGTTTAATGATAGATGAGGTGCTATGCAAAGGTTGAGATAAACTCATGATGCTTTCTTGAAGAAGAGGTAAAAGCGTTCGGATGTTTCTCTTATCCCGTTCAATAGTTTCGTTAAACAGGAACAGCTTTACAGATCAAGGCACGATTTCCGGAGATCAAGATTTGAAGAATGGCAATCAAGCGCTGATTTCTAAAAACCAAGCCTTGAATGTGAAGATTGAATCTGTTCAGGAAAAGTTCTTAACAGGGTAACAGAAAGTTTTGAACGGCTAAAAAAATCCTTTTTCAAAAGTCTCATATTATTGCATACGAGCCTGAATGATAAAATTTCGTGTAATTTTGTCTTTGTACAGTAGTTTAAGCAAAAAAGATATTGATTATGAGGCTTGATGGAAGAAGAGAGAGCAGTAATGTTCAAGACAATAGAAGAATGAAAATATCCGGCAAAGCCGGAGGACTCGGATTGGGTGGGCTTATCATTGTAGGGCTTATCACGTGGCTTTTAGGAGGGAATCCTCTTACGGTGATACAGGAAGGCATAGGTGGCTCATTCAGTTCAGAGCAGAGTTATGAACCTTCTGCAGAAGAAGATGCCCTGGCTGCTTTTTCTTCTCAGATACTCGCAGGAACAGAAGATGTCTGGACAAAGATTTTTGCGGACTATGGTCGCAGATACCAACCTCCCCGCTTGGTGCTTTTTACCGGAGCCACCAATAGCGGCTGCGGATATGCTTCTGCAGCGACAGGACCTTTTTACTGTTCGGCTGACCGGACTATATATCTGGATGTTTCTTTCTTTAAGGAGATGGAGCAGAGGTTTGGAGCCAAAGGGCAGTTTGCTTTTGCGTATGTCATAGCCCATGAAGTGGGGCATCACGTTCAGTATCTTTTGGGTACTTTGGATAAGGCTCATGCAGCCATGTCAAAGGCTTCCGAGAAAGAGTCCAATGCCATCAGTGTGAGGCTCGAACTGCAAGCGGACTATTATGCAGGGCTTTGGGCGCATCATGACAACAAAATGTTTCAGTCCATGGAGATAGGCGACCTGGAAGATGGACTTGTTGCGGCTCAAGCCATAGGGGATGACAGACTTCAGATGCAGGCACAGGGATATACGGTGCCGGAGTCTTTCAATCATGGTACATCCGAACAGCGGATGGTCTGGTTGAGAAAAGGCTATACCACAGGTACGTTGGAAGGAGGAGATACATTTAATCTGCCTGACCCCAAAAGATGAAAAGATGATGCGCCCGGACTATCCGGGCGCACTCTTTTTAGCTTGGTTATCTTGCAATATCTTGGTATCTTTGGAATGATATGCCTTGAAACAATATAAAACCAACTAAAAATATAAACATTATGGCTACTATTAAGCAGTACATTGCAGAGCATGAAAATAGATTTATAGAAGAGTTGTTCGATCTTATTCGCATTCCTTCCATTAGTGCCAAGACTACTCACAAAGAGGATATGATCCGTTGTGCGGAAGCATATAAAGCGTTGCTGCTGAGCTCCGGATTTGAAAAAGCAGAGGTAATGCCGACCAAAGGCAATCCGGTTGTCTATGCCGAACGTATCATAGACCAAGCTCTTCCTACGGTATTGGTGTACGGACACTATGACGTGATGCCGGCAGAGCCTATCGAATTATGGAAGAGTGGAGCGTTTGAACCCGAAATTCGCGACGGACATATCTGGGCACGTGGTGCAGATGACGATAAGGGTCAGAGCATGGTACAGATCAAGGGGTTTGAGACAGCATTGAAGTTGGGCTATGTCAACTGCAATGTGAAGGTGATCATGGAGGGTGAAGAAGAAGTGGGTTCTCCTTCTTTGGAAGAGTTCTGCATAGAACACAAAGAGAAGCTCCGTGCCGACATCATTCTGGTAAGCGATACCAGTATGATAAGCAAGGATGTACCGTCCATCTGTACAGGGCTTAGAGGCTTGGCATACTGGGAAATAGAGGTTACGGGACCAAGCCACGACCTTCACTCCGGACACTTTGGAGGAGCGGTTGCAAATCCTATAAACGAGCTTTGTAAGCTTATCGCCGGACTGACCGATGAGGATGGCAAGATCACCATTCCTCACTTTTATGATGATGTGGAAGAGATGTCACCGGAAGAACGAGAGATGATAAAGCAGATTCCATTCTCGGAAGAAGATTACAAGAAATTCTTAAAGATAGATGCGGTACATGGGGAAAAGGGATACCATACCCTTGAACGGAACAGCTCTCGTCCGAGCTTAGACTGTTGCGGTATATGGGGCGGCTACACCGGAGAAGGCGCCAAAACAGTATTGCCATCCAAGGCTTATGCAAAGGTTTCTACACGTTTGGTGGCTAATCAGGACTTTGAAAAGATCTCCATAGACTTCGTTAAACACATTAAGAGCATTGCTCCGGACTACATCAAGGTAAAGGTTACACCTCTTCACGGAGGCAGTCCATACATCTGCCCTACTAATCTTGAGGTTTACAAGGTAGCGGAAGAGGCTTTTGAAGTAGCATTCGGCAAACGCCCATTGGCACGTAGAAGCGGTGGAAGTATTCCTATTATTGCCACTTTCGAGCGAGTATTGGGTCTTAAGAGCGTACTTATGGGGGTCGGACTTGAAAGTAATGCCATTCACTCTCCAAACGAAAATATCAGCATAGATATCTGGAAGAAAGGTATAGAAGCCGTGGCTGAGTTTTACAAGCGTTTTGGACATAAATAAGAGGATACATGCCTATACTGATACAAGATGTCCTGCACATAGACAGGCAGGTAGATATTTTAATAGAAGGAAACAGAATAACAAAGGTAGAGAATGCCGGGTCTATAAATCCGGCATCTCTTTCAGGTGAGGTGGATATCATTTCCGGTAAAAACAGGGGAGTGATACCGGGGCTGGTCAACTGTCATACTCACGCAGCGATGACCTATTTTAGAGGTTATGGAGACGATAGAGACTTGATGGATTGGCTCGAAAACATGATTTGGCCGGTAGAGGCACATCTTACGCCGGACGACATCTATTGGGGCTCTCGTCTGGCTTGCATGGAGATGATACAGACCGGAACGACGGCTTTTTTGGACATGTACACATTCCCGGAAGCTACTGCACAAGCGGTGGAAGATAGTGGAATAAGAGCCGTATTGTCTTACACCATGTTTGACAGATGGGATGATGCACGAGCAAAATTGGATCAGAAAAACTGCCATAAGTACTTTGAGCTGTTTTCTCATTACTCCGACAGAGTCCGGTTTGCAGTAGGACCTCATGCCATATATACCGTTTCCGCTCCCCAGTTGCAGTTTGCACATGAGTTTGCGAAGGAGCATGACTGTCTCGTGAATCTGCATTTGGCTGAGACCTATCAAGAGTGGAAAGACTGCACCAAAAACTTTGGAACTACTCCGGTAAGGTATCTCAAAGATCTCGGTGTCCTTTCTCCTCGTTTGGTTTTGGCTCACTCCCTTTGGATGGATAGTGAGGAACTGCAAATCCTTGCCGACTATGGTTGCAGCACCGTACACAATCCGGCTTCCAATATGAAGCTGGCATCCGGATATAAGTTCAGGAGCGAAGAGATGTGTGAGAAGGGGATACGTGTGGGAATTGGTACGGACGGGTGCTCTTCTTCCAACAATCTGGATATGGTGCAAGCGATGAAACTCGCTTCGCTTCTCGGGAAAGCTTGGCGCGGAGACCCCAAAGCAACACCGGCTAAAGAGATGTTCGTGGCTGCCACAAAGGCGGGAAGCGAGATTCTTAGAATAGACGGGGGAGAGATAGAGCCGGGAAAACTGGCAGATTTGTCTCTTGTCCGACTTGATATCCCGGAGATGACACCATGCCATGACTTTATTTCGAATTTGGTCTATTCTGCCTCCGGTAGTGCCGTGGATACCACTATCGTAGATGGAAAAGTACTGATGAGAGAACGGCAGATACCGGAATACGATCTACTCTTAAAGAAAGGAGTGGAAGTCTCTAACGACCTGCTTCGCAGAGCCGGAAGAGGATAAATATTAACAGACACTTATATTGCTACATTATGACACAGTTTGAATATAAACATTATGAAGAGGCGGCAGCTTATCTGCGTCGCTTCATCCCGGAAGATACAAAGGTTGCCATCACGCTTGGTAGCGGATTGGGAGCATTGGCAGATATGATAGAGGATGCCAAGGCAATACCTTATGATACAATTCCAAACTTTGTAAAGTCCACAGCCATAGGGCACAAAGGTCAGCTTATCATAGGAAAGTTGGGAGGTGTTCCGGTTGTCGCCATGCAGGGACGCTTTCATTACTATGAGGGGTACAGCATGCAGCAGGTAACATTCCACGTAAGAGTGTTCAAGCTTTTGGGTATAGAGTATCTTTTTGTTTCCAATGCCGCAGGAGGTACCAACGAATCTTTTAAGGTCGGAGACTTGATGATCATAACGGATCATATAAATCTTCTGCCCAATCCTCTCATTGGACCGAATATGTCAGAGTTTGGACCTCGTTTTTCCGATATGACCAGAGCTTATGATCGTGCACTTATCGCAAAAGCCAAAGAGGTGGCAGCCCAACAGGATACCGCTCTGAAAGAGGGTGTATATGTGGGTTGGACAGGTCCTTCTTATGAAACACCGGCGGAGTATAAGTTTCTGAATATAATCGGAGGGGATGCAATAGGTATGAGTACAGTGCCTGAGGTGATAATGGCTCGCCATTGCGATATTCGTGTATTTGGTATGTCCGTGATAACAAATGAGGGATACCATTTCGATGATGACTTTGTAAATGATGGCGATGACGTGATACGGGCAGCAAATGCCGCTTCCAAGAAGATGACGGCACTCTTTACAGAGGTTATCCGATCTCTGTATTGATGATTGACTCAAAGGCGTTATCCTGTACGAAATCCCTTGATGCAAAAATCTTTATGAAAGATTAGTTTGAGGGAAGATCTCTGACAGAGATAATGTTTGACAATAAAACAGAAAGACCGACTTGCTTTAGAAGGCAGTGTCGGTCTTTTTCGATAAAACAGAGAGGCGGAATGCCTTTTCAGGAGACCTTTGGGAAGAACACCTTATCGGTATAAGGAACAAAAATGAAGATTGATTTTGTCGGTTTTGATCGTCTAAAAGAGGTCATTCGTCGGGATTATTAAGCCGTTTAGTCGGGGTTGTATTGTATTAGGAGCCTGATTATCCTATTTTTGTATCAGATAGACGAGAGTACTGCTCCGGATGAGAGAGCCAACTCTTTGGTCTGAATAGTAACTGATAAACTAATGTATTGTGATATGAATATTTCAAATCAAAAATCGGGATTTACTCTGTTCTTTTCTCTCTTGCTTATGATAGCAGGTGGAGGTCTGTTGTTTGCCGGTGTTATATCCGGAGGGGACAACTTCGATGCTCTTATAGAAATATTGGGAGCGGTGATGCTATATATATTAGGAGCGGGATTCATGGGACGGTTTTTAGCTAAAAGAGATACCGGAGGCAGGAATACAACAGCTTCGATTGCGTTATTGATCATAGCAGGAGCACTTCTCTTTTTATTGTCTAACATGGGATTATTGGACAAATCATTCCTTAGAATCATATTCTCATGGCAGATGTTGCTCATTACTGTCGGACTTTTTTATCTGTCTCACTCTTTTGATATCGGAGGATTGGTGGTTACCGGATTTGGTTTGGGCTTTCTTCTGCTGAAGCTTAGTAAGATATTTCCGGAAATATCCTTTTATCTTGAGTCATTGTCTACATATTGGCCTATTGGAGCAATGGTTTTGGGAGCTCTTCTTTTTCTGTATGCCTTACCGGCTATTCAGAATAACAGGAGGGAAAAACTACGAAAATCTTTTACAAGACACTATACCAAAGAAACTAATGGCAATGGGATAACAGATGATGGAAGAATAGATTGCCGATATCTTTTCTCCGGTGGCGAGTACGTTGTACTGGATCCGGTATTCAGAGGAGGGAGTATAGATGTTTTGTTTGGCGGAGTCGATTTGGATTTAAGACAGACCACGCTTCCTGTTGGAGAGACTGAATTGGTAGTTACAGCAGCTTTTGGTGGTGTTGAGATACTGATGCCGCCCGATTGGAACGTAGAAGTGAAATCAGTTTCTACATTCGGAGGTGTTTCCAATAAGCGCATGAGAATTTTCAATCAGAATTCAGACCGCAAACTGATTATCAATGTCAAGTCTGCAATATTCTCCGGAGTGGAGATCAAATAACGGATGGAGCAGCTGCACAACATAGAGAAACACCGCATCTTTGCTTGTTTGGTAATAGCATCAGTATATACCTTTGCAGTAGGAGGGCTTAATCTTTATCTTTCTGTTTGGGATATACTTTTCTATGCTGCGGTACTATTCTTAGGAAGTTATGCCTTTTCTTACTTGCTCCGGTTTAGTAAAGTAAGAGTTTGGATAGCTGTTGCATTGTTGTGTATAAGCATTGTGGCTGTTGGTGCAGAGTATCTTTTTCTAAATCTTTTTGAGTCTCTTTCATGGGAGCAGTGGCTGAAAACGGCTCCGGTAAGAGTGTTGATCACTTGTCTGTTCGGGATAATATTCATGATGAGATACCTCAACAAAGTGAAAGAGACACAGGAAGAGGAGGAGAAGATACCCGTTGAAGAACAGGCTTTGACCGCTTCTTCTCCGGTGGTAGATAAGCTGACTGTAAGGAGCGGATCTAAAATACGGATACTTTCTTTAGATGAAATCCTTTATATTGCAGCGGATGGAGACTATATTGCTATCCATACACCGGACGGACATTGGCTGAAAGAGCAAACGATGAAAGCAACAGAAGACATGCTTCCTCAAGATCTTTTTGTTCGCGTACACCGCTCCTACATTGTAAATGTCAAGCACATTGCAAGAATAGAGCGTTATGGAGAGCAGAGACAGCTGGTTTTACACAGTGGGGACATTATACGCATCAGTCTTTCCAGATACCGTTTACTGAGACAAAAACTGGGATTATAAAAGAGAAAGAAGAGATATGTAAGGGCAGAAAAGGCTCTGAATAGTACGAAAAAATCACTACATTTGCTAAGCTAAATAATCTCTCCTTACTCTGAAGATGAAGACAAATAAAGGCAAAACCAAAAATATAAAACTCCCTGAATGGGTCAAGAATACCGGCATACACGTTACGAGGGATACGTATGTGCTTTTGATCGGTGCTCTTTTGACTTTCTTGGGAGTCTTTCTTCTTATAGCATTCTTCTCTTATTTCTTTACCGGAAAGGCGGATCAGAGTGTTGTGCTTAATGTCCCACAAGCTGAAGTCTCTACGGGAGATACTATTGCCAATCCTTCGGGAGTAAAGGGCGCATACTCCATGCATAATATTGTTAATGGGTGGCTTGGATTGTCTGCCATTTTCCCCATTGTCTTTATCTGCTTAGCCGGGTTGCGCATTTTACGTAATCGCAAAGGGGGATACATAAGACTATTCTTCCTGTGTGGTTCATTGATGTTTTGGAGCATGCTTTTACTGGGTCTTGCAGGAGGCGCATTATTCCCGAATCAGTTCTTTTTCCTTGGTGGCCTTTTTGGTAAAAAGCTCGCAGATTACAGTGTACTACAGATAGGATATCCGGGAACCATTCTTGTCTTGATCTTTTTCCTTTTTGCGATACTGCTCATATTCTTTCAGAGTTTTACTCCAAAGGTCAAAGGATGGTTGGAGATAAAGAAAAAACAGCCAGCCGATGCTATCCCTGTTGTGCCTGAAGAGAGGAAAAAAGGGAACGGTTTCTTTGCACGTTTCAAAAGGAAAAGAAAAGAAGAAAACGATTATGATACTTTGGGAGATGAGATTGAAGGTATTGATAACGATGTTTTTACTTCCGATTCTTCTTCTCAACCGGCATCATCCTGTTCGCCAACCCATTCCGGTTCTGATGAGGAACTTATTGATCATCATATCGAAACCTATGCTTCCGGAAAAGAAGATGGGATAGATCTTGAAGTTGTACGTCCCAAGAGTGATACTTTAGAAGATAATGCCTTAGCACAAGCCTTATTGCAGGAGTTGGGAGAGTATGATCCTCATATCGAATTGAGTCATTTCAAGATGCCTTCCATAGAGCTTTTGGACGACAGAAAAGAGGATACGCAGACGGTAGATTTAGATGAAATAGAGGATAATAAAAGGCGTATCACTGCGACATTAGAGAGTTTTCAGGTCAGCATTGTCTCTATCAGGGCAACCGTTGGTCCTACTGTTACTCTTTACGAAGTGGTACCGGCAGATGGTGTGCGCATTTCCAGAATAAAAAATTTGGAGGATGATATTGCACTTAGTTTGTCTGCACTCGGAATACGTATCATTGCTCCTATTCCGGGCAAAGGTACTATCGGTATAGAGGTAGCCAATAGAAATCCGAAAACTGTCGGCTTCCGTTCTGTGCTAAGCTCTCAAAAGTTTTTAGAGAAAAAGTACGAGCTTCCGGTTGCATTGGGTCGGACCATTACGAATGAAGTATTCAGCTTCGACCTTGCAAAGATTCCTCATCTTCTTGTAGCCGGAGCAACGGGGCAGGGAAAGTCCGTAGGTCTTAATGTGATCATTCTTTCACTGCTGTATAGCAAGCATCCGAGTGAACTTAAATTCGTCATGGTGGATCCTAAAATGGTTGAATTCAGTGTCTTTTCCATGATTCAAAACCACTATATGGCTAAGTTGGAAGATGAGGAACAGGTTATCATTACCGATACAGCCAAGGTGGTAAGTACACTTAACTCTCTCTGCAAAGAGATGGATGACAGGTACGAACTTCTCACCAAAGCCGGTGTAAAAAACATTGTGGAGTATAACCACAAGTTCAAACGCAGGCTTTTGAGTCCGAGCAAGGGATATAAGTTTATGCCATACATAGTGCTGGTGATAGATGAGTATGGAGATCTCATCATGACAGCGGGTAAAGAGATAGAGCTTCCTCTTGCTCGAATCGCTCAAAAAGCCCGTGCAGTGGGAATACACTCTATTATTGCCACTCAACGTCCAACGGCAAGCATCATCACCGGAACCATTAAGGCCAACTTCCCTGGACGTATCTCATTCAAAGTCTACTCATCCATCGACTCTCGTACCATTCTTGATGCTTCAGGAGCTAACAGGCTTGTTGGTCGAGGCGATCTGCTTTATTCGCAAGGCAATGAAGCGATACGCGTACAGTGTGCTTACATAGATACCGAAGAGATAAACAGAGTTGTGGATTATATATCCAAGCAGCAGGGGTATCCTCATCCCCTTTATCTCCCGGAAGTAGGAGGCAACGGCTCATCCGGAGGTCGTGGAGAGTATGGTAGCGATATGGATTCCGGCAGCAGAGACGCTCTTTTTGAAGAGGCGGCTAATATTATGCTTTTAGAGCAGAGTGGCAGTACATCTCTGCTCCAAAGACGTCTTGCCATCGGTTTTGCCCGTGCCGGCAGACTTATGGATCAGCTTGAGCAGGCAGGCGTGGTAGGACCATCCGAAGGAAGTAAGCCGAGACAGGTATTGATTGAGTCCGCAGAAGATCTTCGGAAAATCCTTGAAAGATCTTAACAGATAACCAACTTTAAGAAGAAACATCATGAAACACCAAATAGTAAAAACAGTATTCAGTGTCTTGTTGGCTGTTGTCGCCATCGGTTCGATGGCACAAGTGAAAGCAACGGATCCGATAAAGGCATTGTCGGACAAGGTCAATCCGTCGGATGGTATGTTGATAGAGTTTACACTGACCTATCCCGACCAGAAGCCTATACATGGTTGTACTCTCACGGCTCAAGGAGAAAAGTTTTACCTCAATACTGCTCCTCTCACCGCCTGGTACAACGGAAAGCTTCTTTGGGTCATGTCGAGTGGAACAAACGAAGTCAATCTGACCTCTCCTTCAGAGTCAGAACTTGAAGAGCTCTCTCTTCTTATCTCTTTAGGCAGACTGCTCAAGCAAGATTTTACAACCTCTGTACAGAAATTGCCTAATAATATGTCTCGCTTTTTGGCAACGCCGAAAGCCGGTTATGGAGGCATGCTTACCTCTTTGTCCATAGATACAGACGCATCTTACACACCTTCGATCATCCGTTTCAAGGAAAAGGGAGATAGAAAAGAGGACAAGGAGACCATCATAGAGATTAAGAAGATAACGAAACCCTATGGTACAACGGGAAAACTTTTTGAGTTCGACAAGAAAAATTTTTCCCGAAATATTGAAGTAATAGATTTAAGATAAACCAATAAATAAACAACAAAAAATGACCGACATGAACACAACTCCCACAGTGCGTTGTCTGATAGTAGGATCCGGTCCTGCGGGATACACTGCTGCCATATATGCATCAAGAGCAAATCTTTCTCCCGTTCTTTTCGAGGGGATACAACCCGGAGGACAGCTTACCACTACTACCGATGTAGAAAATTTCCCCGGTTATCCCAATGGTATCACCGGTACAGAGCTGATGATGGACTTGCGTGCACAGGCAGAGCGTTTCGGGGCAGACATAAAGCCCGGACTCGTTACAGACATAGACTTTTCCTCTAAACCTTATAAGGTAACCGTAGATGGCACCGAAAGCTATCTGGCTCATGCTATCATCATTTCTACGGGAGCCACAGCCAAATACTTGGGCTTGGAAGATGAGAAGAAGTACAATGGAATGGGTGTGAGTGCTTGCGCCACTTGTGACGGATTCTTCTACCGCAACAAGGTAGTAGCAGTAGTAGGAGGCGGAGATACCGCTTGTGAAGAGGCTATCTATCTTTCCAGTTTGGCATCGAAAGTATATCTCATCGTTCGTAAACCATATTTGAGAGCTTCTAAGGTTATGCAAGATCGCGTTATGAAGAACGAAAAGATCGAGATTTTATTTGAACATAACACTGTCGGACTCTTTGGTGAAAACGGAGTGGAAGGCGCTCATCTTGTTTATCGCAAGGGTGAAGCAGATGAAAAGATGGTGGATATTGCCATAGACGGCTTCTTTCTGGCTATCGGTCATACTCCTAATACGGATTTGGTTAAAGGTGTGGTAGATCTTGACGAACAAGGTTACATCAAGACCATAGAAGGCTCTCCAAAGACCAATGTTCCCGGTGTTTTTGCCGCAGGAGACGTGGCAGACCCTCACTATCGTCAAGCCATTACAGCGGCAGGAAGCGGATGTAAGGCTGCGATAGAAGTAGAAAGATATTTGTCTGAGAACGAGCTGTAATATCTCTCCGAAGAGTAACAACTCTCTTTAGAAACTTTCCCGAAATGCTCAAGTAAGATTGAGCATAGTCGGTAAACTGCAAGTATTACCTCTTTTAAGGGGAGTGCTTGCAGTTTTTTATTTCCTGAAGAGATCCACAAACCATTGCTCTGTGCTATTTAGGCGCGAGAGAAATGAGTATTAAGCCGTACACTTTCTTTGATAAACCTATTCAAAAGATTGGTCGAATAGGGCAAAGAGTTGCCATCGGGCTTTGACTGCTCCCTTTCAAGCTTTGGTTCGTATATCTCAAGGTTCGATTTCCACAAATCAGCCCTTGATATTGAAATATAAAAGGCATTAAAGCTCTTTTTTGAAAGGATTAAAAGAAGATTTAATCATGTATAGACGATTATTGTAGCGTGATCAAGATTGTACCATACTGTTTTCTTCCACTCTCCATATTTATTCAATCAAAGGACAAAGTTTGTCATCAAGTATCGTTACCTTTGTATTTGGAAGTATAAACCAGCAATCGTAAGATGAGTATAAAAGTATCATCAGACACTGATCAGGGCAGCTCTATGCCTACAAGCCTGCTTCTCGAAAGCAGTCAAGGCTGTATAGGAGCCATCTATGCCGTTCTTCGGCAAGAGTCTTCGTCCGGAAATCGTGAAGCAAAGCTTCGAGGTTTGCAGGGGCATCTGTTGGCTCTCTACTCTGCGGCTCTATCTACTCCTGTTTCAGACTATGAGGAGTATCAGTATGAAGAGTCGGAGCGCGAGTATATAGTAACCGAAGAGCAGTATAATGCCGTACAAGACAGTATCGCTGAACTGATGGGAGAGTACGATACCATAATAGACAGCTCCATAGATGTGGCTCAGCCGGAGTATGAATCCAAGGCTTTCACGGTCTCGGAGCTGGTGGCAGATGTTTTTCAGGAGATAGTTGACTTTGTCTGGAACTACCGGATAGATGTTCAGACCGATGAAGTAAAAGGGATGCTAATCTATGACTACCTGCAAGGATTCACTCACACGTGGGGAAAGAAGGTGCTGATCATCGCTCGTGCCATTCATGATGCTATTGAGATGGAGATGGAAGGGGATGGAGAGTATGAATAGCATCCGGAAGACAAATATCACGGAGGAAGAGCTGCAAGAAGTAGAGATAGAACAGCTGTCTGAACCTGTTGTGGTAATAGACGAAACCACTTCGGATACGCAGCTGCAAAAGATAGTGGAAGAGATCCGGCATGCCGATGTCATCGGGATGGATACGGAGACAAAGCCGGCATTTAAGCGTGGGGTACATCACAAGGTGAGTCTTCTGCAAGTGGCTATTCCGGGAAAGGTTTATCTTTTCCGTCTGCCCCGAATACTGGATAGTGAGGAGAAGAGAGACTATCTCTCTTTCCTATGGTCGGAAGCACCGGTGAAGGTGGGTGTGGGCATTGGAGACGATACCAAAGCTCTGCTGTCCGACTATAAGATGGAAACTCATAACTTTTGTGAGCTTCGACACCTCTCTTCGGCAGCCGGAATAGAAGTCCTGGCTCTTTCAAAAATATATGCCGTGCTGTTCAACAGAAGGCTTTCAAAGGCGCAACGCCTGACCAACTGGGAAGCCCCCGTTCTTTCGGCACCTCAATGCACTTACGCGGCATTGGATGCCGTGGCAGGGCTCAAGATATATGTTGCGCTGAGAGAGTATATGAAAGAGGAGTTTTTGGCTTCCACCGTAGTTAAACCAAAGAGGAGAGTCATAAAAAGACGAAGAAGAAAAGTGTAATGGAAAAAGGTATATATCCTATCATAACTCTGAAAAAAGGGAAAAACGAATCGCTCCAAAGACGTCATCCGTGGGTGTTCTCCGGAGCAATACAACACAGTTCTCAACCACTGGAAGAGGGAGAACTCGTGGACGTGTATAGTGCCGACGGCTCTTTTCTTGCTCGTGGATATTGCGAGATAGGCTCCATAGCTGTTCGGGTTTTAACTTTCAAAGAGGAGGTTATAGATAGTGCTTTCCTAAAGCGAAGATTGGAGTCTGCTTTGGATCTTAGAAAAAAGATCGGGCTTATACGTTCCGATAATACCATATACCGGCTTGTGCATGGGGAGGGAGACTTTCTTCCCGGATTGATAGTAGATGTATATGGCTCTGTTGCGGTTATTCAAGCGCATACTATCGGTATGCACTTGCTAAGGGAGTCTGTAAGGGATGTCCTCCTGCAAGCTCCTTTTTCGGAGATTATCAAGAGTGTCTATTACAAGTCGGACACTACATTGCCATTCAAAGCCGAAGTTGATTTTACAAGTGGTCTTATTGGCGGAGAGAAGTTTGCAGATAACTATGCTTTAGAGAATGGCATCAAGATATATCCGGATATCCTTAGAGGGCAGAAGACAGGCTTTTTCGTGGATCAGAGAGAAAATAGAACACTTCTTGAACACTACTCTAAGGGAGCATCCGTACTGAATATGTTCTGCTATTCGGGAGGCTTCTCCATCTACGCTTTGCGTGGAGGAGCCAAGAGGGTAGTATCGGTGGACAGCAGCGCCAAAGCCATAGAGATGATGCAGCGAAACATAGACGAGAACAGAAGTGTATGGAGTAAGGATGCCACTCATGAGGCTTATGTGGAAGATGCGTTCCGCTATTTGGACAGGGTAGAACCGGGAGAGTTTGATGTGGTAGTACTCGATCCTCCTGCTTTTGCCAAACATCGTAAAGTGTTGCATAATGCTCTTCAGGGGTATCGTAAGCTGAATGTGGCAGCGATGTCCAAGATGAACTCCGGAAGTATTTTGTTTACGTTCAGCTGTTCACAGGCTGTCTCTCCCGAACAGTTCAGACAAGCTGTTTTCACTGCTGCGCTTCAGGCAGGAAAGCAAGTGCGGATACTTCATCAGCTAACACAGCCGATGGATCATCCGGTAAGTATCTATCATCCCGAAGGAGAATACCTGAAAGGACTTGTGCTCTATATCGACTAATGCGTTTTAATATTTAATACCGTTATCACAGATGTTTCACCCGGAGAACGACGAGAAGTATAAAGGTCTGAAAGTAAATAAGGGAGTAGAAAATGCTCCCATAGTCAGCCCATATCTTAAAAAGAGAAAGATACGCACATACACGGCTGCGGAGTATGTGGAAGGCATTCTGAAAGGAAATATGACAATGCTTTCTCAGGCGGTAACACTCGTGGAAAGCTCGCTGGAGAGCAACCAAGTGATAGCCCAAGAGGTGATCGAGAAGTGTCTTCCTCATGCCGGGAATAGCATACGTCTCGGTATAACGGGCGTTCCCGGTGCAGGTAAAAGTACGAGTATAGATGCTTTCGGGATGCATGTTATCCGTAAGGGACATAAGCTTGCAGTGTTGGCAATAGATCCCAGTAGTGAACGTTCTAAAGGCAGTATCTTGGGAGATAAGACACGAATGGAGGATCTTTCAAAGGAAGATAATGCTTTTATACGTCCTTCTCCCTCGGCAGGATCTTTGGGAGGTGTTGCCAGAAAAACGCGTGAAACCATTGTCCTCTGCGAGGCTGCAGGTTTTGATACCATTTTTGTTGAAACCGTAGGTGTGGGTCAGAGTGAAACGGCTGTGCACTCTATGGTCGATTTTTTCCTGCTTATTCAGCTTGCCGGAACGGGAGACGAGTTGCAAGGGATCAAGAGAGGTATCATGGAGATGGCGGATGGCATTGTCATCAACAAAGCAGACGGAGATAATATAGACAAAGCCAAGCTTGCAGCATCTCACTATCGCAATGCGCTGCACTTGTTCCCCCCTGCAGAAAGCGGTTGGTTTCCCAGAGTCTTGACCTATTCGGGCTATTACGCTTTGGGTATAGATGAAGTGTGGCAGATGATTGAGAACTATGTCGCTTTCGTAAAAGAGAATGGCTACTTCGAGAAGAAGCGTAACCAGCAGTCCAAATACTGGATGTACGAAAGCATACATGAAGAACTTTTGAGAAACTTCTATCACAATAAAACGATAGAAACACTTCTTCCTCTTGTAGAGAACGATGTGTTGGAGAATAGAAAAAGCTCATTTGTTGCCAGCGCAGAGCTATTAGAGACCTATTTTGGTAAGAAGAGATAGAAGCCGGGAGAGGACAAAAGAAAGTGTGAAACAGACTCTTTTTATTTCCTCTCTTGATTTACGACTTCCTTTAGCTCATTCTGATTGGCAACTCTTTTCCCTGTTGCCAAAAGAGAGAGCTTGCCAATATTTATCTTTCTCGGCATCTCTGCGCGGGAAAGTCTTGGACGAAGCCATGTTTTAAGCTCCTCTTCCGAAATTTCCGACCCTTTCACCGGCTCTATGTCTGCTACCAAGAATGTAACGCCATCGGTAGTCGACTCGGAATAAACTTTGGTTGAGAGGACATTCGGATGCTCTACAATGACTCTTTCTACAACTTCCGGATAGACATTTTCTCCACCACAAACCACCATCTGATCCTGACGTCCTTCGTGAAAGTAATACCCATCCGGAGTTTTGCGAGCCCTATCACCTGTGTTTTGCCATCGGTTTCTTCGCTCCTGCATAGCCCATGAGGAGGAGACCCAAAGCTCTCCTATTCCTTCGGAAGAGGTATTTCTTATTTCACATTTTACTCCTTTTATGGGCTTTCCAAGAGTAGTTTTACTATTTGCATCCAGATCTTCCGGTGTAGCCAATAGGAAAAAACCTGCTTCGGAAGTGCCATATAGATTGAAGATAATAGGGGATACCGCCGTATGTACGTGGGAGATCAGTTTGCGATCCAGCCTGTCTCCTCCACAGATGATCGCTTTCAGGGATTTAAGATGTTGTTCTGCTTGCGGACATTGTATCATTCGAGAAAGCATGAGTGGAACTAATGGCATTACCTCTATCCTATATTTTTCTATGCCGTGGATAGCCTCTTCCGGATCGAATCTGCGAGTCAGCCATACTCTTTTGCCCATCACAAGCGATACTATGAGCGTAGCTAACCCAAAGCCGTGATAGAGAGGGAGAGCAATGTAGGTAGATTCGTAGTTTTGAATACCGACTTGACGGAATAGAGCCAATAGGGGAAGGAGAAAATTTGTAGCTGAAGGCTTTCGAGATACTTCCTTGTATTTCCCGCTTGATCCTCCTGTCAGAATAGAAAATGCTCCTCCTCTCCAAATGCGTGGCAGGGTAGTAGAGAAGGTTTTATCATGATAAGAAGAGAGCAAAGAGTCTATGGCTTCGGTTGCAATCCAAGTGAAAGGTAATGGTGTGAGTGGAAGCACACTCTCTCGAAGCTCTTCATCTATGATAAGAAGAGAAAACCTCCTCTTGGTGGTTAAGATTTCTTCTACTTTGGAAGCATTCAGATCTGTATTCAGAAGATGAATATCTGCCCCTATACGAGACAATGCGGGCAGAAGCATGACAGCTATATGATGATTTCTTACCAGGACTGCAATCTGATCTCCTCTTTTTACTTTATAACATTGAATAAGGAGTTGGGCTAATTTAAGGGAGTCTTCGTACAACTCTTTGTAGTTTTTCTTCTCATCTTGTCCGTAGATCAATGCCAATCTTTTCGGATAAAGTTTAGCAGAAAAATGGAGTAGAGCCATGAGAGATAAGCCTTCTTTCATAAAGGATTTTATCCAATAGAAGATTCCTTTAGGGGAGATAAAATTTTGATTATAGAGGGCTTTTATAATCGAGTAGCGGTATTGAGACATCTTTTTTTCTTGAAATAATATTTATAACCAATGGTTACAAGAGGAGAGAAAGCTTGAGCGAGAGGAGCGGACAACCTTGCCCACCAAGGGATATATCTGTTTCGTCTGCCAATGGCAAGCCTTAGAAGTATTCGGGCTGCCGCTTCCGGTTGATAACCGGGAAGATTTCTGTAATCAAGATTAGGTGCAGACATCTCGGTGTGTACCAAAGGAATGTAAGCAATGCGAACTTTTACTCCTTCTGTAAATAACTCTGTCGATGCCGTGCGAAACCAGATATCTGCCGCTCCTTTTGAGGAATGATAGGCAGACCATTCGGGTGCAAAAGGGTAGAGGAGACTTACGGCAGAGGTTGATATGATGGTACCATGAGATCGTTTGAGGGCAGGAAGAAGAGCAAGAGATAGGTGTATAGCTGCGGTATAATTCAGTGAGATGGTTCGGTCAAAGTCATGTGAACGTGAAATAGAGTCTGATATCTTGCGCTTGATAGATTTTCCCGCATTGCTAAAAAAGAAGTGAACATTGGGAAGTAAGCCCGGAAGCTCTTCGCAAAGAAAGGAGAGTTGCTCTTGGTTACGCAAGTCCAATGCCCGATAGATAGCAGAACAACCATGGGATGATGCCTTCCTGCAAAGCTCCCGGAGTTTATCTTCAGATCGGGCAATGAGCAGCAGATTTGCTTTTGACGCGATGAGCTCTTCCACCAAACAAGCACCTATGCCACGAGATGCACCGGTAACAACAACCCATTTGCCTTTGAAATACTGTTCTCGTTCTTTCTCAGAAAGAGAACAAATGGAAGGATAAAGCAAAGGAGCCAAATATCGTAACATAGAAGAGAGCATTCTGTGAGTTTGCCCCAAAGATACAAAGAGAAAAATAAACCCCTCACAATTGGCATCCGAAGATACTATTGTGAGGGGTTTAGATATCAATAACGACTTTTAGGTCGTGCTTTAGTCTTTTTAAGACCATGCATACTCTTTCGATGAACTATAATCCTGAGTAGGTTTTCCACGCATCTTCATTGGAGAAGACCTCTTCTATTATCCCTGAAGCAGATACAAGAAACGTCTTTGTCTGTCCTTTTCTTACTTCAAAGTCTCGAGCAAGAGTACGGTAATCATTCAAACGGAGGTATTTATTGAAGCTGCCTTGAGGGTCTATCCCATCCAAAGCCAAGCATTGCTCCATATCCCGAAGCGAGCCATCAATACAGATAGAAATAAAATTTACATCTGAACCTTTGCAACGCTCGTTAAGTAACGCATTTGTCAGTCTGGATTTTGCATCTTCAATACTCCAAAAGTGTACTATTGAAGAGTCTTCATCACCCACAGACACCGGTACTATTTCTCCCTCCACTTTGATCCTTTGCAACATATCTCCCGGATTATAACCATAAATGGCACGCTCTCCTTTACCGACAGAAGCAGTTAGTAGCACTGAGAGCAAAATCAGAAAAACTGTTGCCAAGGCAAAAGTTTTAGAATTCATACAATAAGTTTAAGTTCACACTGGCTCTCCGGTAGCAGACATATCTTTAGAACGTCCGAAACGAAGAGGTACCCGATTTTCGGATACTTTTAAGCTATTCCGCTGAATAGCCGAAAAGCAAAGGTATGAAAAATATTTTTTCTTGCCAAAACTCTTATTTTAAGGCACTTTCTAAGGGACATTCTTTACCGAAATGATATTTCAGAAGTTTATGACAGTATTCTTGGGTAGAAAGAAATAAAAATCTCTCGAAATATTACAGCCATATTTTTATCTTTACCATTCAATAATACTCACAAGGAATGCGCACGACTTTTAGACTTTTAAGCCCCTCTCTTATTGCTTTGCTTGCAATATGTATATCTACGAATGTTTACGCCTCTGTTCATCATCATCTATTGCCCAAGCCACAGAGCTATAAGGAACACAAAGGATTTTTTACTGCTCAAAAAGTCAAACTGATATCTTCTTCTCAAGATATTCCTATTGGAACTTGGTTATCGAGAGTGGGCTTAAAAACAGATACCAACTCTCCTCATTTCATACAGCTTTCTGTCGTGGACAGTTTACCATCTCAGGTAACTCAAAACGAGGAAGAGGCTTATCGGTTATGCGTATCAGAGCAGTCCATAACTCTTTCTGCTCTGACAGAAACGGGACTTTATAGAGGATTGCAAACGCTTGCCCAGCTATGGGAACAGTATCCTTACAGACTTCCGGCTTGTGAAATTATAGATTGGCCGGCTTGGAGGATCAGAGGATTCATGCACGATGTCGGAAGGACTTACATTCCCATGTCCGAACTTAAAAAGCAAATACAACTGCTTTCATACTTTAAGGTTAATGTCTTTCATTGGCATCTGACGGAGAATCAAGCTTGGAGATTAGAGAGTAAGATTTATTCTCAGCTGAATGCTCCGGAACATACCACTCGTATGCCGGGTAAATACTATACATTGGAAGAGGCTAAAGAATTGGTCGAATGGTGTAAACAACATCATATGTTACTTATTCCTGAAATAGATATGCCCGGACACAGTGCTGCTTTTGAACGTGCCATGGGATATGGTATGCAAATAGAACAAGGTAAGACTGTTCTTAAAAGATTGCTTGCTGAAGCAATAGAGGTGATGGATGTGCCTTATATACATATAGGAACAGATGAAGTAGAGTTTACAGATCCGGGTTTTGTGCCTGAAATGGTTGCGTACGTCCGTTCTTTGGGGCGGAAAGTTATCTCATGGAATCCCGGCTGGAACTATGAACCAACGGAGATAGATATGACACATCTGTGGAGTTATAGAGGTAAAGCCCAGTCCGGTATTCCCGCAATAGATAGTCGACTTCACTATATAAACCATTACGATCTTTTTGCAGATATAAGGGCATTATACAGCAGTACTATTTACAATAGCCACAATGGCTCTTCGGATCTGGCAGGAACGATACTGGCGGTATGGAATGATAGATATATTTCCGATATTCCTACCTTAATGGCTGAGAATAATTTCTATCCGACAATGTTGGCTATGGCGGAACGTGCGTGGTTCGGAGGCGGATATGGATATTTCGACAAGAGTACAAATCTATTTTCAGACAGATTTAGTGATGCCTATAAGGAGTTTGCCGACTTTGAGAGAAGACTTCTTTGGCACAAAGAGCGTACTCTATCATCAGAGTTAATTCCCTATGTTCGGCAGAGCCAAGCATCTTGGGTTATTGTCGATGCTTTTGAAAATGGTGGAGATTTGGAAAAAGTCTTTCCTCCAGAAGAGATCTACCTTTCAGATAAATCTTTTACTTATCCTCCTAAGCAGCTTCCTCACTATATATTTGAGGGAAAGAGGAGAGATAGCCATCAATTCTTTGGATCGGGTTTCTATCTAAGGCATGTTTGGGGTAATGTTATTTGTCCCAATGTTTATGATAATCCTAAAGAGTATCACACCGCTTATGCAATGACTTGGGTACATTCTCCGAAGAAACAAACTGTTGGTTTGCTATTCGAGACACAGAATTATAGCCGTAGCGAAAGCGATTTACCTCCTCCCAAAGGAAAGTGGGATTACAGAGGGAGTAAGATTTGGATAAATAAGAAAGAGATCCCGGCTCCCGAATGGTCTGCGACACATAATAAAAGAGATAATGAGATCTTGTTGGGAAATGAGAATATTCCCTCTCGAAAACCTATTCATGTAGAATTGAATAAGGGTTGGAATCATATACTGATCAAGCTTCCTGTCGGAGCATTTCGTTCTCCGGAAATACGTTTGGTGAAATGGATGTTCACGGCAAGCTTTATCGATATCACAGGTAAACAGGCTGCAAACCTCCGTTATCACCATTTCAATACGATAAAGAAGTGAATTATGAGTAAAAATTTGTTTATGAGACCGCCTTTATTTACCTTTAACCTCCAAATTAACGTAAAAACAAAGAATTTATGAGGAAAAGCCACATTTCAGCATTAGTGCTTGCACTTGCTCTGTTCTCTTCCGGTTGTAAGGAAGAACCATTCAGACTTCCTAATAACGGTAAAGAAACTCCACAAGAGAAGCTGATGGAGTTACATTTGACCTCTTCCACAAGATACAATGAGATGGTTTTTAGAGGAGAAGAGGAGGGGAGCAACAAACTTTTAGAGATTAAGAAGCATCTTTCGCAGGATATTCAAAGTGTTTATTTTCTCTTTTTTGCACCTTCCGGTAAAGAGTATATCCTTAAACAGCAGATATACTATCCTGTATTCAGAAGCAAAGAAGGTATAGTTTCGGATGCTTTTGAATCTTTGACTTTAACAGAAACAGGAGTCGATATAAAATTCAATCCGATCAAGATTAAGCAAAACAATTATAAGCTGATTGTTTTGTTTAACCCTTATAAGACTCTTATAGACAAGCTTGAACTTAATAAAACCAACATAAAGATATTTGACAGTCCGGTATCAATCTATGACAAAGACTCTAAAGACGACTTTTTCATCCAAAACACATACATCTGTAAAGATGGAGCGGTAACCATAAAACCCACTCCGGACACTCATGATTCAAACTCCGATACATCTCAGCATTATCAGCTATTCGAGATGACTCCCGTCAGCTCTTATTATACTCTCTCATTTGATAACATGGTCGTGGAAGGAGGACGTATCGGTGAAGAGATAAAGATCTATCCGGATGTTGTGAACAAGAGCATTGTTCCATTTCCCTCCTACTCCAAGATGATCATAAGAACCGGTGTGGAAAGCGATTTTTCCATTCCTAAGGATGGAAATTTTGGTAGCATCAAGAATTTTGATCAGGTTAATGCTCAGTTTTTTCGCATTGAAGACTCTAAGCTCTCCCGGACCAATATCGGAAGGACAATAAACATAAACTCTCCTTCCGATACTCCGTTTTACGGAATGATTCCCGAAAACACCATTCAGGGACCTGAATTTTTAGCAACCAACTGCTCGCGCTTAATTGTCTCTGTTGCCTACGCTCCGGAGACAATAGAGTTAGGTTCGAGTTGGGCAACATATAAAGGACGAACATTTGACGACAATAGTTTTAAGACTCTTATCACAAAGGTTACTACTGCAAAGGTAGATCAGCTGGATGCTTACGAGCAGGCATTTAAGAAAGACTATGAAGAAGGCAAAAAATACCTGGAAAACTTTATCAAGCAAGCTACGGGAAGCCAACGTGAGAAAGACAGAGCCCGTTACATATTATCGGGAATGAACTCTCATACCAACTCTTACCACATTAGAGGTATATCTTACCATCATGGCGGCATCTGTTTTTATGCCATACCATTGGTTCATAAAGAGATTTTAGACTCATCCTCATCCAAGATTTTCAAACTTTACTCTTCGGTAAGAAACCACTTATACCATATCTCCGTTAGCAAGATAAGAAAGCCGGGGAAGGCAATGATTTCTCAACTTCCAACGGACGAAGAGCTAAAAGAAGAGAAGACGTCAGGTTTTGGTTCGGGATATAATTATCCTGAAGAGGTCAGTATGAACGTTGAGTTATAATTTTTCACATAAAGAAATAAGAGATTCTTTAGATCCGAGTGGAGAGAAAAAGTTTAGGGGTTTTGGTTATCGCCGAAGCTCCTAAACTTTTTTCGGGAGACTATATCAGTTTGCAGTTTTTTTATTTTAAGCTTCATATCTGTTCCGTTAAGCTTTTGTTGCTTTCGATGGGATGAAATAATAAGTATATTTGTGAGCGAAAAATATATACGAAGACAGCATGAAAATAGCTCTTATAGGATATGGAAAGATGGGTAAAACCATCAAAGAGATAGCGGAAAGGAGAGGGCATAAAATAGTATCGGTGATAGACGAGGAGAATGTATGGGAGTTGGAAGACCGTTCATCCTCTTTTTTCACTGCGGATGTTGCCATAGAGTTTAGCACCCCTTCGTCTGCTCCGGGGCATTTGGAGGCGTGTTTCAGAGCAGGAATACCTGTTGTCTGCGGTACTACAGGCTGGCTTTCCGAGTGGGATAATGTGATCCGCACGATGGAGAAGGAGAATGGTACACTATTTTATAGCTCCAACTTCAGTATCGGTGTCTATATCTTCGGAAAGATAAATGAGCTGCTTGCCACTTATATGAATCTTCTTCCCCAGTATGGTGTTATTATAGATGAGACACATCATACCGAGAAGAAAGATGCTCCAAGCGGTACGGCTCTGACGCTTGCCAATCAGATTCTCGACAAGATAGATCGGAAGTTGGCTATATTTACCACTACGGATGGTTCGCTTGCTCCTGTGGATGAGGGTATTACCATTCGTGCGCATCGCAAAGATAATGTACCGGGCACGCATACAATATCTTACTCTTCAAAGATAGACGACATCACGATAGAGCATAAAGCTCACGGGCGAGAAGGATTTGCCACCGGAGCGATCATGGCAGCAGAATATATTCCGGGACGGAAGGGTCTGTTCTCCATAGATGCCCTGATGGAGGATTTGCTCAAGAGTAGCGAGAAAAGAGATGAACCATAATCATCTCCTTTCCTTTAGAGCCGAACCTATTCCGGTTGTACGCATCGGTATAGTTGGTTTAGGTGTAAGAGGTAGCAAGGCTTTGGATAGACTTGTAGAGATTCCCGGTGTCAGAATAGTGGCTCTTGCAGATTTGGACGAGTCTGTCGTACGGAAAGCATCGGAGCTTTTACCTTATCGTGAGGTCTCTTGCTATACCGGAGAGCGAGCCGCGACTTCTTGTGTTACGGACTCTTGTGTGGATTTGCTCTACATCACAACCACATGGGAGAGTCATGCAGAGATAGCAACGGAGGGGATGATGCACGGAAAGCATGTCGCAATAGAAGTGCCGGCAGCCATCTCCATGGCTCAGATATGGCAACTTGTAGAGACCGCCGAGCAGACCCGGAGGCATTGCTTCATGTTGGAAAACAGTGTGTACGACCGCTTTGAGCTGTCCATGCTTCACATGGTACAGTGTGGCATCTTCGGGGAAATCGTTCACGCAAAGGGAGGATATGTACACAATCTTCACAGCCAATGGCTGCAACACAGAGAAGATTGGAGATTGGCGCATAATATTGCAAGGCGAGGAGATCTCTATCCAACCCATGGAGTGGCTCCTCTCTGCCTTGCCATGAACATACACAGAGGAGATCGTCTTTCACGATTAGTCGCTATGGAAGCCGTCCCGAAGCATACTCCTCGTGTGTTGGGCGATCATTATGGCGAAGATTTCAGCAGCTTTGCAAATGGAGATCACACTCAGACCATCATACAGACAGAGAAAGGATGCACGCTCTATATCGAACACGATGTTGCCTCATACAGACCTTACTCTCGCTCTTTGCAGATTGTCGGCACGGACGGATTCGCTCAAAAATACCCTTATCCCGTACTCTCGCTGAAGCCTGAATATTGTAACGGCATCTCTTATAACAGCGTAGTTCATCCGGATCTTCCGGACTATCTGCCACACGAACAGACGGAGCAGCTGTTGCAGAAATACAGCCATCCGATCCTTACACCGGATATTCTTGACGGCATAAAGCATTTGGAGGGACATGCTCCTATGAGCGGCATTATGGACAGACGGCTTATATACTGTCTGCAGAAAGGTTTACCTCTTGACATGGATGTCTATGACATGGCAGAGTGGTGCTCTATCATTCCGCTTTCGGAAGAGTCTCTTCGTCTCGGATCAGTTCCGATAGAGATCCCGGACTTCACTCGAGGGGCATGGGATATACTGGAAAAAGTAGATTGGCATATATCTTAAACAGAAAAGGATTCGTACAGCGTGGTAGTTTTACCACATCCGTACGAATCCTTTTTTCTTTCGGACAGAGAGGTTGTTATCCTTTCACGATCTTGATAGGACGAGAAACCTGTTTGCCGTTGAGATAAAAACTCCTCTTTACCTTTATATCATTCTTTTTCCTGTGCGCTTTCTGGTTGATGGTTATTACATCTTCCGGCCAGCCGTTCCCCCAGTTCAGCACCAACTTTTCCGATTCAAACGTACTGTCGCCTGCCAATTCTCCAAAATATAAAACCTTACGTCCATTTTTGTTTGTCCCAATAAGCAGCCCATGAAATGTAGGCATATAGGCTCGGAAAACATCAGGAGTCGGTCGGTCTATTCTTTCTCCCATCTTAAAAGTCTTTCCTAAAAATGTGGCGGTAACATCTTGAGAGAGCAGGTTGCCCGGAGTATTGGCATCCAAAAGATCTCTTCCCTCCTTATCTGCCACTTCTATTTCTATGTTGAGAGGATAGAAATCGAAGATGATATCGGGGTCTTCTCCCTTACAAGAGCTTATCAGAAAAGAGCCTGCAAGCAGTAGCAGGCAAAGATGAAATAGTGTAGAAAAACTGTGTTTCATCGGATTGCGCTTTTAGTTTGATGGCACAAATGTAAAGAAAAAACGAATAACGGAGAGATCTTTTATGGAATGTATTTGAGATTTTGAACGTATATAATAGATCCGGTATTCGGTATTAAATCTTTTGCCAAACGTTATAAAATCTCGAAATCAGGCTTTGAGTTGTGGAAGTCAAGCCTTGACTTTTGAAAATCCAATCTTGAAAGAGAGCGAGCAAGCCTTGATTTGAATTTCCGATTGCGTTCAGAGCAAACTCTAAATACGGTAAATATCTTTTCTAATCAGGTTCAGACTCTTTTGGAGGCAGCTTAGGAAATGAACATTTCTCTGTCTTTAAGATGTATATGGGGCAGATGGGTTAAAGAATAGATGTTTTTCCAAAATGTTCTATCTCTGAATCACCTCCGTTACAAGCATGAAAACAGCATCATGATGCAAAATCCGGAGCGTGTAGAAATAGGGTATAAACCATTTTGGATGCGGAGTATTAAACTAAATTCTTTATCTTTGAGGGATAGAGAAGGTGGCTTTTGTGCTTCCTTCTGCCGAATAACAGAAATACGAATAATATTATACCTAGCAGAGATTGGAAATGAAGAGAGTCTTATTGAAACTCAGTGGCGAAAGTCTCATGGGGACACGGTCCTATGGCATAGACCCTTCCCGACTAAATTCATACGCACAAGAGATAAAACGCTCTCGTGATTTGGGTATTCAGATTGCAATAGTAATAGGAGGAGGAAACATCTTTAGAGGTCTATCCGGAGCCACTCAGTCCGGTTTCGATAGAGTAAAAGGAGATCAGATGGGGATGTTAGCCACGTGTATCAATAGCTTGGCTCTAAGCTCTGCACTGACGGCAAACGGAGTGGATAATGTGGTCTATACCGCCATCCGAATGGAACCAATAGGGGAGTTTTACGATAAATGGAAAGCAATAGCAGCCCTTCAAGCCGGTAGGGTGGTCATCTGTGCGGCAGGTACCGGAAATCCTTTCTTTACCACAGATACCGGTTCGTCTCTCCGAGCGATAGAGTTGGAAGCGGATGCCATGCTTAAAGGAACGAGAGTGGATGGCATATACGACAAAGACCCGGAAAAGTATCCGGATGCTATTCGTTTCGATCGGATATCCTACTCGGATGTTATAGCCAAAGATCTGAAGGTAATGGACGTAACGGCTACGGCAATGTGTATGCAGAACAAGATGCCTATCGTGGTATTCGATATGGATACACCTGGAAATCTGTTCAAGCTTCTCTCCGGAGAAAATATCGGTACACGTGTCTATATAGATAAGGAGTAACAACAATAGAGAGTAAACAATCATCAAAAAACAAGTATAATAATTTATGGAAGATATTAAAGTAGTTATAGAGCACGCAGAAACTCTAATGAATGATGCCATTTCATTTTTAGATGAGCAGCTGGCACGTATTCGCGCAGGTAAGGCAAATGTGAAAATTCTTGACGGTATCATGGTGATGTACTATGGCAACATGACACCTTTAGCCAATGTCTCGTCTCTTACTACTCCGGATGCCAAGACTATTCTTATCACTCCGTGGGAGAAGTCTATTATTAAGGACATAGAAAAGGCAATCATAGATTCGGATCTTGGAATCACTCCGGAAAATAACGGAGAGCTTATCCGCATCGGTATTCCTCCTCTTACAGAAGAGAGACGTAAGCAGCTCGCCAAGCAGAGCAAGCATGAAGCGGAAACTGCTAAAGTGAGTGTTCGAAATGCCAGAAGAGATGCAATAGACCAGCTTAAAAAGATGGTGAAGAACGGTCTTGCCGAAGACATGGGTAAGGATGCAGAAGCAAAAGTGCAGAAGATCCACGATAAGTTTGTACAAAAGATAGACGAACTCTACGCAGCTAAAGAGAAGGAGATACTTACTATTTAAGAGAAGAGAAAAGCTCTGCTCCTTTGTTTTGTGGATAGTAGATGACATCGCTACAGACAGGAATTGTTATAGGAAATCCGGGTAATGAGTACACTGTTCGCAGTGAGGGAAAAGATTATCCGTGCAGACTGAAAGGACGCTTCAAGATAAAGGGGATAAGGACAACCAATCCTATTGCCATCGGTGATAGGGTGCGGTTTTCCATTCCCGAAGGTTACGGAGAGTCTTCAAGTGGTAAGGCGGATCTTTGTTGCTTTATTACTGAGATACTGCCCCGGAAAAACTATATCATCCGTCGGAGCATCAACCTTTCCAAAGAGGCACATATAATAGGAGCCAATCTGGATAGGGCATTGCTCATCGTTACGATAAACTATCCGGAAACACCGCTTACATTCATAGACCGATTTTTGGCAACAGCCGAGGCTTATGGTGTGGAAGCTGCTTTGGTCTTCAATAAGATAGACCTTTACAGCGATGAAGAGCAACAGATGCTCGGACAGCTCTGTAAAATGTACGAGGAGATAGGGTACAGGTGCTTCTCTGTCTCTGCTATCGAGAATGAGGGAATGGAGACCCTTCGACAGTATGTAAGCAGAGGGGTAACACTCCTGTCCGGTCAGTCCGGAGTGGGGAAAAGCTCTATCATAAACGCTCTTGTGCCTACCGCTTCCTTACGGACAGCGTCTATCTCTTCCACTCACCTTGCCGGTGTGCATACGACAACCTATTCTACCATGATAGATTTGCCGGATGAGCCGGACTCTTTTCTGATAGATACGCCGGGGATAAAGGGGTTTGGAACGTTGGATTTTGACCCTAAAGAGGTGGGACATTTCTTCCCGGAAATCTTCCAAGTGTCGAAATCTTGTCGTTTTTCCAACTGTACACACACTCACGAACCCGGATGTGCCGTAAATGTAGCTGTGGAAGAAGGGCATATTTCAGAGTCGAGATTTCGAAGCTATCTGAGTATCTTGGAAGACAAAGACGAAGCTAAGTACAGAGAAGCCTACTGAGTATCTCGGTTATTATAAAATCTATATCATTATAAATGCACAATGAACCCTTTAAGTCATTTTCCTCCCGTTACAAAAAACCTTGTGATCATAAATGCTTTGGCTTGGGTTTCCATGTTCATCCTTTCAAGGCTGGGCTGGGATCTCACTTATCTACTTGGTTTGCACTACTTCCCAACAGAGAGTTTTAAGCTGTGGCAACCTTTCACATATATGTTCATGCATGATGCTTCAGGGTTTTCTCATATATTCTTTAATATGTTTGCCTTGGCGATGTTCGGACCAAGTCTGGAGAGAATATGGGGTGGAAAGAAGTTTTTATTCTTTTACCTCTTCACAGGGATTGGTGCCGGCATTGTGCAACAGATCGTTTGGTATCTCACTCTTACAGGATACTCGGAGTATAGTATATTCCTTTCTTCCGGTTATTTAGACCAGTTTATAACCGTGGGAGCAAGTGGTGCCATATTCGGAATACTGCTTGCCTTTGGTATGACCTTCCCTAATGTCCCCATGTATATCATGTTCATACCCATACCTATCAAGGCAAAATATATGATGATAGGATATGGACTTATAGAACTGTTTGCCGGTATCCATCCGGGAGCAGGGGATAATGTCGCTCACTTTGCACACCTGGGAGGGATGTTGTTTGGTCTCATCCTTATACTTATCTGGCGCAGAAAACACGGGAAAGAGGTTTATTACTAAACAGTAGACGTGGTTAATATCAGACAACAACGAGGACATCTGCCACTCTTTTGGTGGTGTGCCGGTATGTGTACACTGTCTGTACTCTTTTGGTTGCTTCCTATTTCCGGGGATCTTCTGTTTACTCCCGCACTTACATCGGTGGCAGATGCACCATGGACCTTATTGTCGTATCCTTTTTTTCACAAGACCTTCTTGCATTTGGGCAGTAATATCTTGTTGTTTACCGGGGTTGTACTTTTTTCTCTCTTCGGAGATAAGAAGGTTTACATCTTTCGTCCCGTTTTATATACCGTTTTTGCATTTCTGTTTCCTCTCTTTCTTTTCACTGCTACAACCATTTTAATCCCTCAATGGATGGGCTCTCTTAGTGGTGCATCCGGCTTGGCTTTGTTGGCTTTCGGCAGTGTGCTGGGGTGTTATAAAGGGTTTCCTTTTTACCTGTTTGCATTTCTTGGTATCGCAATCATTCTCGGACTGCTTTTGCAAGGCAATAGTGCCGGACATATTGTCCATCTGGGAGCTCTCATACTGGGAATTATTTTTGGAAAGAAGAAGATATTTATCTACTCCTTGACAAAAGGAGAAGCAGATAGAACAGATATGAAAAAACAGATACATGAGTCCGGATATACTTCTCTGTCCGGATCTCAAAGAAAACAACTTATTCGGAAAGATGGCATAAAGAGATGAAGCGTCGCTATAAAATATTTAAGCATCTTACTCTCACTATTGAGGGCGTTGTAAATGCTCTGTTCATACCGGCATTTGCAATAGCTCTTCTTGCTCCTTATATCTCTCCGAAGATTACCGTACTGCCTGCTTTTTTCAATCTTTCGTATCCGGTATGGTTCTTTCTCCTACTGCTCTTTTTCTTGTTTTACCTTTTGAGAAGACGCTGGCTCTTGTTTGGCATATACTCTGTCTTGCTCCTTTTTGCCATACCATACAGTTTGGCATATTGCCCGGTAAGATTCGGAACAGATAAAGCACCTCAAGATGCGGATGTGATAAAGGTGATGACCTACAATGTGAAGAGCTTTAAGGGAAAGTCTAAGAATGGAGAGACCGCCATTAAGTTCATCAATAGTTCGGATGCAGATATTGTCTGTTTGCAGGAAGCCATATTTAACTCAAACTTAGAGAAGAATACGGCTCTTCTGAAAAAGAGTTTTGGCAAGGAGTATCCCTATATTCATGAACATGTGGACTATGAATCTCACTCTCAGGGATTGGTTTTGCTGAGCAAGTATCCGATAATAAAACAGATCCCGATCCGTTACCCGGCAGATGGTAACAGCTCTTGCTCCTATATGTTGAAGCATCGTGATGGCGAGAAGATTATGGTGGTCAATAACCACATGGAGTCTTATCGTCTTACACAACGGGACAAGCAGACCATTAAAGGGTGGATAAAGAAAGAACCGCTATTGAATATTCCCCGTATCTACTCCGGATTGAGAGAAAAGTTGGGACCTAAACTTGAAACGCGAGCATTTGCAGCAGGCGTGGTAAAACAGACAGTAGATTCGCTCTCCTTATTGTATGCTCCGGCGTACTCCTTTGTCTGTGGAGATATGAACGATACTCCGATGTCTTACACCTATAAAACAATGCGATCCGATATGAGAGATGCATACAAGGATGCCGGTTCGGGATTTGGGTTTACTTACAATGAGAGGTTCTTTTGGTTCCGTATAGATCACATTTTTTATAGTGGAAACCTTAAGGCCTATCTCTCAAAAGTGGAGAACAAAGAAGGTGTAAGTGATCATAATCCTCTTATTGCAGAGTTTTATGTCATCCCTATAGATTAAAATATTATAGTTAAATTTGTTTTCAGATACCCTATTAAGGTATTCTGCTTGATTATGATAAAGTCCAATTTCGTACAGCGTACCATTTATGGTTCTATATATGTAGTTCTGATACTCGGAGCTATTTTTTCAAACTCTCCATACTTAACGGGGGCACTATTGGCAGCTATGGGTTCTTTGGGAATCTTTGAGTTCCAGTCCATTGTCTCCATAAACAGGGATCGTTTGTTCCTTAAAATATGGCATTCGCTAATGGGACTTTTGCTCTTTTTTATCGTTACGACAAGTGGAGTAGAGCCTTTGGACCAAAAGGAGAAAATTATATTCTCTCTTCCTTATACGGCTTATGTGTTTTTCTACATATTGGCAGAATTATTCCGAAACAGAAAGAGTCCGATAAGAGAAGTGGCTTATGCTTTTGCTGCACATGCTTATTGTATAATTCCTTTAGCGGTAGTGCATAGGTTGTGTGTGGATAGCACTCTGATATTACCCGAGAATATCCCGACTTGGATGAGTCATACTTTCTGGCTATTGCCGATGTTTGTATTCATTTGGATAAATGATACAGGAGCATTTCTGGTAGGAAGTCTGATGGGAAAAACGAAGTTATTCGAACGTATCTCTCCTAAGAAAACGTGGGAAGGGTTTATGGGCGGAGTCCTTTTTACTCTTCTGTTTTCTATCGGCTTCTACTTCCTGTTTCCGGGAGTACTTTCCTTTTTGCAATGGCTTATTCTTGCTCTTTTGGTATCCATACTTGCAACGTTGGGAGATCTGTTTGAATCCCTGCTGAAAAGGACATACAATGTCAAGGATAGTGGCAGTATAATGCCCGGACACGGAGGAATATTGGATCGGATAGATTCTCTTATAATGGTTTCTGTTCCGGTCTTCATATTTGTCTGCATTGTCTCTATGCTGTAAGATACACAAACACTAATAAAGAAGTTAAACATTTACATTATATCAAACATGAAAAAGTTATTACTTACATGCTCTCTTGTTGCTCTTGCAACATTGGGATATGCTCAAGAATCTAAGAAAGATCCATTACAAATAGGAGACGTAGTGGTTACTTCTACAAAGACTAACATTCCTCTAAAGAATATCCCTCAAAGAGTAGAGATTATAACACAGGAACAGTTAGCCTCTACGGTGGCAAAAGATCTGGGAGAATTGCTATCCAGATTTACTAACGTGGATATGATTAAATATCCCGGAGCAAGTTCGAGTATAGGTATGAGAGGTTTTTCACCAACTGCCCATGCAAGAGCTTATACTTTAATTATGATAGATGGTCTGCCTTCAGGAACAACAAATGTCTCTACCATTCCGGTTTCTCTTATCGAACGAGTGGAAGTCATAAGAGGACCTTATGCCGTGCTTTATGGTACAGACGCTATGGGAGGTATAATAAATGTCATAACCAAAAAGGCTATGCCTACATCAGAACTTGGTTTAGGCGTTAGCTATGGTAGCTTCAAGCATCATACTATTGATGCACACTATGCAGCAAAATACGATAAACTTGGAGTTGTATTAGGTGTACAGAGTGATGCTCAGAAGGATGATTATAAGATAGGAGATAAGCACATGCTTTCTTTGACAGCCGGACAAAAAGCTACTGTCAATAAAGATTCTTATAACAAGCCGTATCCCCACACCAAGATAGATCACTTGCAGTTGATGGGTAAGTTGAGCTACGACTTTACGGAAGACCTTAAAGCCGGAATCACCGGAATGTTTTACAATGCGGATGGCATAGATAGTCCGGGAGCTTATCCTGCAACCTATCCTTCTCTCAAGCAGGCAAAGAGATCCAACGTACAAGGAAATGTTGAATGGAGATTGGGATCTCACAATCTTTCTATATCTCCATACTTTGCAGTAGAGAATTCAGGATTTTACGAAAAACTGGAAGGAAAAGATAACTTCCTGAACTTCCGTGATGATATCAAGAGTTACGGACTTAAATTATCGGACAACCTGACTATTTCCGATTGGAATGTTCTGTTCGGAGTAGATTATGACATGTATAAGTATAGCTCTGAACGTCAAGAGGCAGCGGGTAAACCTGTTGCTCCATATAAGCCGGACAACTCCTCTCTACGTATTAGCGGATATGGGCAAGTAACATACACGAATGAAGGACTAACATTCAATTTAGGTGCGAGAGCTAATGGTTTACGTTCTACAACTTATGCCAACAAACTTCTTGCAAATGAAAAGAAGGATGACAACCACTTCTATGCCAATCCTTCTGCGGGCATAAAGTATGTTATGGATAATGGTCTCAATTTCCATGGCTCTTACGGAAATGCTTTCTATGTACCGGACCCTCTTTACACAAGTGGTTTTTACGAAATAAAAACTCCATGGGGAAATTACAAGTATGTAGGCAATCCAAATCTTAAACCTGAAACTTCTCATACATTTGAAGGTGGTTTTGGTTATGGAAACAGCTTTATCAATATAGACTTGAATTACTTCTACACGCTTTATAACGGAAAGATCATAAAGGATACCTCTCGTCCTGAAAACTTCTATATCAATGCGAAAGCCGGGGAAATGCAAGGATTGGAAGCATTGGCTTCTATAGATTTTGGAAAATTGATGAGTCCTTCTCTCAATCTTGAGCTTTATGCAAAAGGAACTTATCTGTTCAAAAACAGAGTAAAGGAGGCTGATGTTTGGAAAGCTGCCTTGTATGTTGCAAACACAAACCTTAATGCCGGAATCTATTTCAAGTACAGATTCTTGTCTGCACGTCTTAATACAAGATACGGAGGCTCAAGATACGAGCAATCTTTCGCTAAACATGCTGCGGAAGCATTTATCGAAAAGGATGGTTATGTTGCGAAAGACAAAGTGATAGAAACACCTCCACATCTTGTTACAGACCTTTCTTTAAGAGCGGACTTTAACAGAATGATTGGGTTGCAGTTCCAAGTGAACAACCTTTTCAATGAAAACTACGCATTCAAAGACCAATACTATATGCCGGGAAGGAATTTCCTTGCAACGCTTAGAGTTGGTTTGGAATGGAAGAGATGATGCGTAAGATCATCTATATATCAGGTGGACAAAGATCGGGAAAGAGTAGCTTCGCTCAACAGACAGCGGAGCTACTCTCTCCGTATCCTGTCTATCTTGCCACGGCACATGTTTGGGACGATGACTTCAGAGAGCGTATCCGAAGACATCAGCAGGATAGAGGACCGCATTGGACGAATATAGAGGAGGAGATAGAGATTAGCAAGCACGATCTTTCCGGGAAAGTAGTGTTGCTCGACTGTGTTACATTGTGGCTCACAAACATCTATCATGCCAATGGATATGCTCTCCAAAGCTCTCTCGAACAAGCCAAAGAAGAGTGGAATAAGTTTATAGAACAGCAGTTTACACTCATTGTTGTAAGCAATGAAATAGGGATGGGGCTACACGCTCCTGACCAATCTTCCAGACATTTTACCGATTTGCAGGGATGGATTAACCAGTATATCGCCGGTTTGGCAGACGAAGCATATTGTATGATATCGGGCATACCGTTAAGACTAAAGTAAGAGAAAATGAACTTTCAACAACAACTACAACGGAAGATAGACACTCGAACCAAGCCCATAGGATCGCTTGGTGTTTTGGAAAGACTGGCTTTCAAGATAGGATCTATCCAAAAAACATTAACGCCGGAGCTGAAAAATCCGGCAATGATAGTCTTTGCCGCAGATCACGGCATAGAACGAGAAGGGGTGAGTCCCTGTCCAAGAGAGATGACATGGCAGATGGTTCTCAACTTTCTTCGTGGAGGAGCCGGGATCAATGTCTTTTGCAAACAACACGGATTCAATCTCACTGTTGTGGATGTAGGTGTCGATTATGACTTCGCTGAGGGTCTGAACGTGGCACGAGAGAAGATTGCAAGGGGAACGGAAAATATTCTCCACGCCCCAGCCATGAGTATAGAGACTTGCCGGAAAGCGATGGAGGTCGGTGCAAAATATGTTCGCATGGAGCATGAGCGAGGATGCAATGTGATAGGATTTGGAGAAATGGGTATTGCCAACACCTCTCCTGCTTCTCTTCTTCTGCATCACTTCACCGGTGCTCCTTTGGAAATCTGCGTGGGACCGGGAGCAGGATTGGATGCAAAAGGAGTAGAGCACAAACTGAATATTCTGAAGCGTACCTATGCCAAGCATAAAGTTTCCACCCCATTAGAAGCTCTTGCCACGTATGGCGGCTTAGAGATTGCTGCTATTGCAGGAGCAGTGTTGGAGGCCAAAAGATTGGGAATGGTGATTATAGCCGATGGTTTTATAACCTCATCCGGCTTTCTTTCTGCCTTTGAAATAGATCATGGCATCATAGATAATGTGATCTTCTCGCACGCATCCAAGGAGCAGGGGCATCAAGTAATGCTTGCCCACATGAAAGGGGAGCCGGTACTCCGTTTGGACTTGCGCTTGGGAGAGGGTACGGGAGCAGCCATAGCTTATCCTATCATACAGTCTGCCCTCGTTTTTCTTAATAACATGGCATCTTTCGATGAAGCTGAAGTTTATGAGGTGGAGCGATACAGAGAGACGCCTGAGAACTTACGTTCATGATACGCAAAGAGATAGACTATTTTCTTCATGCACTGATGTTCTACACTCGAACTCCGCTTAGGAGTGTGGAATATAAGGCAGAGAGTTTGAATAAATCTTTTAGATACTTTCCTCTAATAGGACTCCTGATAGGAGCTTTAGGGGGAAGTATCACTTTTTTATTGTCGTATATCCTTCCGAATGAACTTGCATTGCTCTTTGGTCTTGCCTTTTTCCCATTTTTCACCGGAGCTTTTCATGAGGATGGCCTTTCCGATTTTTTCGATGGTTTCGGAGCGGGACGGACAAAAGAGCGCATCTTATCTATCATGAAAGACAGCTCGATAGGAGCGTATGGTATCATTGCTCTTATCTTTCTGCACCTGTTTAAGTTTGTCTCTTTATATCCATACCCTCCTCTGCTTTGGCTCTATCTTTTCATGGCTTCTCATGCCAGCAGCAGGCTTCTTTCCACGTTTTATATCCGTTCGTCCAGGTATGTAAGGAAAGAGGAAGAGCATGGCAAGGCAGAGCATACCCGTAATGGCATCACTCCGACGACACTTGTGGTTGCCTCCATATTCGGACTCACACCTCTTTTTCTGATTTCATGGAAAGTTGCACTCCTTGTTCTTCTCCTTGATACAGCTTTTGCTCTAACTCTCAAGAGCTATACGGAAAGAAAAATAGGAGGATATACGGGAGATGTTTTAGGGGCTGTACAGCAGATAGGAGAGTTGATTGTCTATCTATCTTTTGCTCTTGCCACTACTCTTGTCTGGGTATAACCATGAATATATTGGCCATAAGACATACCTCTGTAAATGTTCCGTCCGGTGTCTGTTACGGGCATCTTGATGTCGGGATATCCGACAAGTTCGATGAAGAAGCCGAAGCAGTCCGGAGGCTATTGCCCGATGATGTCGGGATATACAAGGCAATATCCAGCCCGTCTTCCCGTTGCACGGCTCTTGCTTCCAGATTAGGACTTTTGTTTTCTACGGACTCAAGACTCATGGAGCTCAATTTCGGTGCATGGGAAGGGAAGACATGGAACAGCATTTATGAGACAAAAGAGGGGAAAGAGTGGTTCCGGGATTATGAGAATACGATATGCCCGAGTGGAGAGTCTTTTTCACAGCTTAGAGATAGGGTGGAAGAGGTTATAAATCATTATCTAAAAGAGGGCGTGAAACAGCTCTTGATCGTTGCTCACGGAGGGACATTAAGATCGCTTTTCCTTATTTGCAGCATTTGCGAAACCGCTCAAGAAGCTTTTGCCAAAGATGTCCCGTACGGAGGGGTATTTTACCTCACATATCCGGCATAAAAGCTCATATAATACCTATATTTTGGTATTGTGGGTGTGCATCCTTACTCTTACATTTGCACCAAAGGGAAAAAGCCCTAAAAATAAAAAGTTAACAACCTATTTTATCAACATTCATTATGGCTAATATTGGTATATTCTTCGGTTCTTCTACCGGAACAACAGAAGATGTTGCAGTTCGTGTAGCAGACAGACTAAATGTTTCTCAAAGCGATGTACATAACGTTGCCAGCGCAGATGCTGCTGCAGCTGATGCTTACGACGTGCTTATTCTTGGTTCCAGCACTTGGGGTGATGGTGAACTTCAAGATGACTGGATCGACTTTATCGAAAAACTAAAATCTCACGTTCCCGGTAAGAAGGTAGCATTCTTCGGTTGTGGAGACGGAGATAGCTACGATACTACTTTCTGTGATGCTATTGGTCTTCTTTACGATGAGCTTCAAGGCACAGGTGCTACATTTGTTGGTGCTTATGCTCCTGAAGGATATAGCTATACAGATTCAAAGGCAGAAAGAGATGGCAAGCTTGTCGGACTTTGCTTGGACGAAGTAAACTATCCGGAAGAAAGCGATGCCAGAATGGATAAGTGGATTGCAGCTTTGGATGCAGCGATCTAATCCGGCTTCTTTTTTCTATACAATTTATACACCCTCCATATCTGTTTTCGGGCACAAAAGTGTTGCCTTTGCAGATTTGGAGGGTGTAATGTTTCTATATAGCCGTATAAAAGTTTGCCTGAAGCCGTTCGGAATATCTTCTAAACGGATTTGGATTCGCAGTTCAAGCTTTGATTTCCACAAATCAAAGCTTGAATTGTATCGCCCAAGCCTTGACTTTTGGAAATCGAAGTTTGAGTGCTACCAATCAACTCTTGATTTATGATATTTATCGGGTTCAACGGATTTTCTTACCCTTATCGACACACTTTTTCAATAGGTTCACGATGATAAAAATCCCCCCTTGAATGTTTGAGCTATGGCATTCAAGGGGGGATTGGTATGTAGAACTTCCGATGCCGAAAGTGTCGCAAGAAGCAGTCTGTTATGCTTTCTTTTCCGAGTGAGAGCGAACAACCTTGTAAAGCTCCTCTTGCAATCTTATCTTTTGTGAGGAAGAGCCAAGTCTTGGTCGGTTTTCGAGATTTTCATCTACCTCGTAAGTGTTTTTGTTTGCCTGAAGCTGCAGCATGAGTATATCCTTAGCCAGCGCTTTAATATCGGGGTGCAGGATCGGTGCTGCATACTCTATGCGCTTGTAAAGGTTACGCTTCATCCAATCGGCAGAAGCGATGTAGATGCTCTCCTTACCACCATGATAGAAGTACCATAATCTGGTGTGTTCAAGATACATATCTATGGTGCGTGTAACACGAATATTCTTGCTGAAAGGCTGATTTGGGATGGCACAGCAGATACCCCTTACGGCAAGGTCTATCTCAACGCCTGCTTCGGATGCTTCGTATAGCTTTTCTATCATGGATTGATCCTGCAAAGCATTCAGCTTGAGTATTATGTGCGCTTTTCTTCCTGCCTTTGCTTCCTCTATCTCTCTATTTATAAGAGCATTCAGTGTCTCTACAAGTCCACATCCGGGAACCAATAGATGTCGGAACATTGGTAGGGTCTTCACTTCGGACTCAACGTATTTGAAGAGAGAGACAAGATCTTTTACCAACTCCGGATGAGGGGTTATGTAGGTCAGATCGGAGTAGATGGCTGCGGTATCTTCGTTAAAGTTTCCGGTACTGAAACATGCCAAACCTTTAACCGTATCGGGATCGCTTTTTAGTCGGATCAGGCACGTTTTGGCGTGTACTTTCAGTTTGGGAAGACTGTATACCACCTTTACTCCGGCTCTTTGTAAGACTTCGCTTGTGATGAGATTATTGGCTTCATCGAATCTTGCCTTTAGTTCGACAAAGACCGTAACCTTTTTTCCGTTCAGAGCCGCCAGAGTCATTTTTTCTATCACTTCGGAATCTTCTGCCACTCTATACTGAGTCAGTTTTATCTCTTCCACATCCGGAGAAGTGGCAGCCGCATGCAACAGCTGGATAAAGTTTCTGAAAGACTGATATGGAGCGTAAAGAGTTGTTGTAAGGTTGTGCTCTATGATGTATCGGATCATGGACTCGTCTCTCGGTATCTCCGGATGCCACGCAATGGGTTCCGGGTACCGTCGTGCATATTCCGAGCCTATCGGATTGGGTAGCTGAAGAAGATCCGAGAGCATAATGTAGGTATCGCTCGGAATGAGCAGGTCTTCCTTGACATAGCTCAGCTTCATGATCTTATCCAATAGTGTATGAGGCATACGGCGGTCGTACAGACAGCGGGAAACAGCTCCGCGTTGCCTTTGGCTGAGAATGCTTTTCACCCTCTGGGCAAGGTCTTTGCCATGAATATTTTCGGTGATGACAACATCCACGTCACGAGATATTCGGTAGGCATAAGCATCTATCTTCTCATAGTTGGGCAGCAGATAGTGTATGCCTGTACGTATAACGTCTTCCAGAAAAACGTAGGCATAGGGAGATCTCTTGCCATCTTTGATTTGGCGTATCTCCGGTGGAATAGGCACAAATCTGTTTGCTTTGTCGAACGGGAGCTTGATGATGTAGTGATCTTCTACCTTTTCTCCCTCTTTTTTCTTCTTAACAGCATTTATAGCAAGGTAGAGACGGTTGTCTCGTACAAATGGATTGGCATGATCCGGATCCAGGAAAATAGGGGAGAGGTGCGGATAAACCTCCATGATGCAGTATTGGTAGAGATATTCACGCTCCGCATCCGTCAAGACATTGATATCCGTGATGAGATCCACTCCCTGTGCACTAAGGTCTGGGATAACCCTGTTATAGAGAATATCGTAAAAGAGATCTTCTTGAGAAGAGACCTCTTTCATCACTTGGACAAATGTATCCAGAGCCTCTTCTTGAGTGAAGTCGCTCTGTTTTCTATTCTCTATGGCAGCTCTTGCATTTGCTACTCGAACCTGATAAAATTCTTGAAGATTGGAACAGAAGATCCCTAAAAACTTGAGTCTTTCATAGATAGGGAGATCGGTATCTTCTGCTTCCAAGAGCACGCGTTTATTGAACGACAACCAACTCAGATCTCGTTTGAAGTAGCGTGAAGTATGAAGGTTTGCATCCATTGGTAGGTGCAGTGATATGGTTTTAGTATTGAGACAAGGTAGTGATTTTCTTTGAGAGAGCTTTTACACAGAGATGTCGGTATAAATATCCACCGGCTTTTGAGCATGTGCAATAACATAAGCGGAGGGTAAAAGCGACTCTTCGTGGGATGGGGCAGTACTGCTCAAAACTTCTTGAAGTATCTCTCTCTTCTTCTCTCCAAGCAAGTGAAAGAGGATGGTATCCGATTCGTGAAGAATGCCATACATACTCAAAGCTACTCTTTCCACTTTTGTTTGAGGATTGATAGAGGCTATAAAAAGCCGCTCGACCGAATAGGAATCCTCTTGTCCGGGGAAAAGCGAGGAGGTATGCCCATCACCACCAATCCCCAATAGCAGAAAGTCTATTGCCTTTTTCTTCTGATATTGGCTGGAAAATCGGCTTAGCTGCTCGGAGTATTCTTGTGCAGAGTCTGCCGTCAGAGAGGATGGGGTTATGGGATGAATGCGATTAGGGGATATGCCGGAGCGGTCAAAGAAAGCTCTGGCAGCCTCTCCGTAGTTGCTCTCATTGGAGTCATAAGAAACCATTCGCTCGTCCACCCAGAAAAAATGTACATCCATTTCCCGGAGCATCTCTACTCTCTCTTCCCAGTAGTGGAGAAGAGAGAGTGGAGTAGACCCTCCGCTTAGAGCTATCGTATAGGGTTCTTCAGGCGAGTGCACCTTGTGTTCCAGATACTTTTGCCTTAGCAAGTCTGTTATGGCTTCCGCTACCAAACGGGGGGTAGCATATCTGTTTATGTTAAACATCGTCATATTTAGAGTTCGCAATAAAGATCGGTGTCCGTAAGATTCTTGCACGGATTGGTCCATGAATAGCCATCGTTGATGATCTGATCCGCCATCTTGGGTCCCCAAGTCCCTGCCGGATAACCATGTAGAGGTATCTTTTCATCTTGCTCCCATGCTTTAAGGATTGGGGTGAAATAGGTCCAGCTTGCCTCCACAGCATCACTTCTTGTGAACAGAGTAGCGTCTCCACGCATACAGTCCTCCAATAAACGAGAGTAGGCATCACCACTCGGCACGCCTCCAAGCTTATTATAAGTGAAGTCCATGGATACTTGCTGTACATCGAAACCGGATCCCGGCGTTTTCATATCGAACTTGAGTGCAACACCTTCATTGGGTTGGATGCGAATGATTAAAGCATTTGCCGGAGCATCTCCAAAGAGTGAGTGAGGTGTTTTACGGAAATGGACAACGATTTCGGTAACCTTTGTCGGCATCTGCTTTCCTGTCCGGATGTAGAAGGGAACACCTCCCCACCTCCAGTTGTCTATCGCCACTTTTATGGCAACATAGGTTTCTGTCCGAGACTGAGGATTAACCTTCTCTTCTTCTCTATACCCTTGTAGCTGTCTCTCATTATTGGCTTTGGATGCAGTGTACTGCCCTCGAATGACATTGGTTCGTATATCTTGCGGAGAGAGAGGGCGAAGAGATTGGTACACTTTCAGTACTTCATCGCGGAATGTTTTCGCATTGAAGACAGCCGGAGGCTCCATAGTTACCAAGGCTAAAAGCTGTATAAGATGGTTTTGAACCATGTCTCGGAGAGCTCCTACGTTATCATAGAATCCGCCACGCTTCTCTATCCCCAAATTCTCAACAGCCGTTACCTCTATTCTGTCTATGTAACGTCTGTTCCATAGAGGCTCGAAGATACCGTTAGAGAAGCGAAGAGCCATAATGTTTTGGACTGTCTCTTTCCCTAAATAGTGATCTATACGATAAAGTTGATTTTCCGTAAAAGCTTCTTCGTAGATAAGATTGAGCTCGTGAGCACTTTCAAGATCATATCCGAACGGCTTCTCGATAATGATTCGACGTATATTTTCTTCTATCCCTGCGCCATTGCCTTTAGCATTAAGATTTACGGCACTAAGATGTTTAGGAATAACTCCGTAAAGACTTGGCGGAGTGGAGAGGTAAAAGATATAGTTAGCCGGATTGTTGTAAACTTCATCTAACTCCCGGAGCTTCGATTTCAGACCATTATAATCCTTTTCCTCTGCCGGATCCATCGTGTGGTAATGGATGTGCGAAAGGAAAAGAGAAACCGTTTCTGTGTCTTTCTCTTCATCTTTAAGGTGTTCTTGCAGCTTTTCTTTAAGATAAGTCCTAAAGGCTTCATCCGAATATTCCGTCCGGGCAACACCCAAGACAAAGAAAGATTTAGGCACGCGCTTTGCCTGAAAAAGAGAATAAAGAGACGGTATCAGCTTTCGCATAGTCAGGTCTCCGGATGCTCCGAATATGACTAAGCCCATTGCTGAAGGCAGTGTTGGTGTTATCGTTGTATTCATCCCTGTTATCTATACAGCATAAACAGTAGAAGCCGTAGTTCCGCCCTCGCCTGTCCAGTTTTCATGATAAAATTCACCTCTTGGGCGATCCGTTCTCTCAAATGTATGAGCCCCGAAAAAGTCTCTTTGTGCTTGCAACATATTCGCCGGAAGAACCTTTGTGGTCAATGAGTGGAAGTAGTTGATCGAGCTGCTGCATGCAGGAATCGGAAGCCCTGATATAATACAGACAGATACTACTTCCCGCCAATCATCCAATGCTTGCTCTATTTCTTTTTTGAAGAACTCGTCCAATAAAAGATTTTCCAAGTCCGGATTTCTTGTCAAAGCATTAGAAATTTCACCTAAGAACGCCGAACGAATGATACATCCCCCTCTCCAGATACGAGCTACTGCTGCTAAGTCTATACCCCAATTGTGTTCATTGGATGCTGCCTTTATGAGTTGGAAGCCTTGTGCATAAGATACCAACTTTGACGCATACATCGCATTTTCGATCTTATGTTCGGGATTACCACTTCCTTTGAATGGTTCCGGTACAAGAAACGGATTGTATAAAGCCGCAGCCTTTTCACGTAAATCTTTAAGAGCAGACAGGCTTCTTTCATACACTGCAGTAGAGATCAGGTTAAGCGGTATACCAAATTCAAGAGAGTTGATAACCGACCATTTCCCCGTTCCTTTCTGTCCTGCGGCATCGAGGATATAGTCTATAAGATGATTACCATCCTTGTCTCGGAATCTGAGTATCTGCTCTGTAATCTCAACGAGATAGCTTTCCAGCTTTCCTTTATTCCACTCTCCAAAAATGTCTGCCATCCTGTCATTGGAGTAGTTGAGCAGCTTCTTCATGATGAAATAAGCCTCCGAGATGATCTGCATATCACCATACTCTATACCATTATGCACCATCTTCACAAAGTGTCCTGCACCTCCGCCGCCAATCCAAGCGCAACAAGGAGTTCCGTCTTTCGCTTTGGCAGATATTTTCTCCAGTATCGGAAGGATATGCTCCTTCGCTTCGGCTGCTCCTCCCGGCATTATTGAAGGTCCGTTCAAAGCACCTTCCTCTCCGCCGGAAATACCGCTACCGACAAAGTAGATACCTCTTTCGTAGAGCTCCTCCACACGTCTTTCGCTATCGGTATAGTTGGAGTTGCCTCCATCCATTATGATATCTCCCTTTTCCAGATAGGGTAGAAGTTGTTGAATGACTGCATCCACAGGACCTCCTGCCTTAATCATCAAGATGATTTTTCGAGGTCTTTCTATCGAAGCAACAAACTCTTCGATATTCTTGAATCCTTGAAAGTTTTTCCCTTTTGCCCGCCCATTGATAAATCTGTCCACCGTCTCTCCACTTCTGTTATATACCGAGACACGGTATCCGTTCCGTTCAATGTTTAGAGCAAGGTTCTCACCCATTACGGCAAGACCTATCAATCCTATATTTGAAAGATTAGAGTTCATATTCAGCTTATGATGTTAATAATTTCTTTTACCTTCTCGGCATCTGTCTGAGGAGTGCTATACTCTTCCACAACCACGGTTCCTCCCATGCTTACAACGCTGTTTCTATATCGCATTTTGCTTTCGATGGGAGAGCGGAAAGAGCCATGCACCTCTTTTACACCTGTCATTTGTACTATCTCATGCACGTTAGAAGCATTTACTCCACAGCCTGCCATGATTGCTATTCTGTCTTGAGCTTCTCGTACAAGCATGGCTATGGTGGAGACTCCCTCTAATGCGGAGGGCATACATCCGGATGTAAGAATGCGATCGAACCCTAACTCGATAATATCTTCCAATGCCTGCTTCGGATCTTTAGCCATATCGAAAGCTCTGTGAAAAGTAACCGGAGAGCCTTGTGCAGCCTCTATGAGTCTTTTGCAAACCTCTTTATCTACCTCTCCATCGGGTGTCAAAGCTCCGAATACAAAGCCATCTACTCCCAATGTCCCAAGGATTTTGATATCCTCTATCATCTCTTCCACTTCTGTCGGAGAGTATAGAAAATCTCCTCCTCTTGGACGAATGATGATGTTCAAACCAATACTTACAGCCTCACGAGCTTTTTTTACCATGCCATAAGAGGGGGTAGTGCCACCCTCAGGAATACCGGCACATAGCTCTATACGTTGTGCGCCTCCTTCTTGAGCAGCAATACAAGAAGCTACAGAATTGGCACAAATTTCTAATATCATATTGTTCCTATTATTTTGTACTTGTTGTGAATTTCATTCATGGTTTTCAGCTCCAACTTCAAAGGCGTTTTCTTTGAAATTTCGGCATGTCTGATAATAATGTCTCTTTGCTCTCCGGGGAAGAGGTCAAAGAAATTATCGCTAAATCTGGTAGCGTGCCAAGGTGTCTCTATAAACAGATCTTTCACCAAACGTTCACTTTGGAAGCGGACTACAGCTTCGCCATCTGTTTGCTTGATAACCTTGTACTTCAATACCTGATCGGGGAGATCCATATCTTTTGTGGCAACTGCGTACCATAGCAGGCGCGCATTATCCTCTTTGGTAGAGACACTGATCGAAAGCACTCTTTCTGTAATATTCTCCGCCATTGCAATATCTCTTTTGGAGAAGAGACCCACCTGCGTAACGCTGTTAGCCGCTATCACAGGCAGAGAGATTGTTTTAGTGTACAGCTTTTTGCCTTGAACTGTTTTTGTCTCCAAGCGAAGAGATCCACCGGGAAGTGCATTCAGCTTGTCATTTGCAACAAATATGGCAAGAGAATCTTTCCCTATATCTTTCGTCATGACAGCTACCGGAGCGTATGCTTCACGTGTTGTATAGTGCATTCCTTTATAGTTTTGGAAAAAGTCCACACTGCTCCACGACACAGCGGGCCAAGCATCATTCAACTGCCAATAGAGAGACCCCATGCAGGTGGGACGCTCTCTTCGCATGCTGCGAATGGATTTGGCCATACCTCTCCCGTGAAGAACCTGACCGACATAGACAAAGTCTTCAAACTTTTCAGGCACTACGTACTCACGTTCCATGTACTCCTTTATCAGTCCGTTGCCTGTCGAAGCTTTCTGGTGCACCTTCATCACCTCTGTTTCGAGCCCGTAATCTTCAGGAAGAGCAAATGTCGATATTGTCTTCATGGAGGGGAAAGACTGAAAGCCATACTCACTCACAAAACGCATCGGGTACTTGTCGAAGACTTCAAAAGGCTGTTTACCATACCACAGTCCCCAATAGTGAATATCTCCGTTCGTGAATGTTTGAGGCTGTCCCCAGTTGGAACCCATCGGAGAGCCGTGAATGTAATCGAATCTTGGAGCATATTCTTTTATAATGCTTGGAAGTAACTCATGAAATAAAGGGGCATAGCTGTCTTTGAGCTGCTGATAATGTTGTGGAGAGAGTCGCTTCTGCCAGCCCCAATAGAGTATTCCCTCTTCTATCTCATTATTACCACACCAGAATGCTATACAGGGATGATTTCTCAGACGCTTTACTTGATAGATGGCTTCCTGACGTACATTGTCCAGGAACGAACTATCCGCAGGATAAGCAGTACAGCCGAACATGAAGTCCTGCCATACCAGCAAGCCTCTTCGGTTTGCTTCTGTATAGAATCTGTCATCCTCGTATGCTCCTCCTCCCCAAACGCGAATCATGTTCATGTTGGCGAACTCGACATCATCGAACAGCGACTTAAAGTACTCGTCTGTTCGTGTCGTAAGCATCAAATTTCCGGGTATATAGTTGGCTCCTTTGGCAAATATCGGGCGTCTGTTTACCTCAAAATAGAACGATGTCCCCTTGTCATCCGGTTTATTGATCAGCTTGATCTCCCTGATTCCTATCTCCGAAATATTTCTGTCTATCTCTTTTTTGTCTTTATCCAACAGGCGTATGGTGAGTGTGTACAGATTTGCTTTGCCCCATTCTCTTGGCCACCACAGCTCCGGATCTTGGATCAAGAAGCGGAATGTCTTCTTTTGCAGACCACTCTTATCCATATCGGCAGACCACTTTTTGCCGTTCTGCTTGGAGGTGAGTTCCGCTTGGGCAAAATAAACTTCCTTATCAAACGAGTCGCATTCCACGTTTACGACAACGGATGCCTGCTTGGCACTATTTTCTCCGGACCACTCTATTTTGCTCTCTACATCCACAAAGGCGATGCGTGCAGTATGATATGTAGAAAGACGTACCTCTTTCCAAATGCCCATGGTAACCATACGCATTCCCCAGTCCCAGCCGTAATGATAAGGAGCTTTCCGTGTAAAAGGGCTGTAACGAATAGGGAAGTGGTCGTTGTCGGCAGGGTAGTTGAATCCGTTTGAAAGGTATTGCGAATGAACCGTACCGATAGGAGACTTAAGATGTACCACCAGATGGTTCTCCCCTTTTACGAGCTTACCCGTAACATCATAGCTGTAAGCCAAAAACATATTTTTTGTCGAGCCAAGATGTTCGCCATTGAGATAAACCTCTCCAAATGTGTCTATCCCGTCAAACTCCAGCATCTGTCTTGTTCCCGAAGTCCTATCAATCTCCGATATATCAAACGATGTGGCATAGACCCAGTCCTGATCCGATACCCACTGAACCTTCTTCTCATTGTCCCGATAGTAGGGGAGAGAAAGCCTCTTCTCTTTGATAAGATTTTCCTGCACCACAGAGGGCACAACACAGCTGCTCCAAAGGGTATCTTTCAAACTCTTGTAACGCCAATTTCTTAATACCTCGCTCTTGATCCCGACACGATTGGAAGCATCGGCATAAGTGGAAAGTCTCGATGGGATCAGGAGCGTTAAAAACAGTAGAAGTAAAATGGATCTATTCTTATTCATTTCTCGCTTTTTATTTTGGGGTATAGCCCACAATCTCATACAAAAATAGCAATTTTATTTGCTCTTTCTCTCAAATTTCCTGCAGGTGGAAAAAAGGGGCATTTTTCGACATCTCCATTCCCGGAAATAAGATCTGTTTTCCGAATGGAGGTGATGTCCTGCAAATCTTCTCTTTACAATGACTTTTTCCGATGCCGTATGATTACTTATTTTTGAGCCGTTCATAAGTTGTGATGAACGTGTTTAGAATCTTCTTTTAATCGCTAAAGAGTTACTAATCAAATGCTTATTTTGGGAAGTCAAGGCTTGAATTTTACAAATTAAGCCTTGATTTATGGCATTCAAAGTTTGGTTGCAAATCTTTAACGGGAATAGAGCAAGATTTTACTGTATTAAACGCTGTTTTTGAAGCCGTTTACAAGAGAATTTATCGCCGGATGGTGTAAGAAAGCGTCAAGAAAAGAGTAGAGACGGCAGTTAAGCAGGCACAACAATAGGTAGATTGATAAATCTTCCCTACCTTTACACTAAAATCATTCAACATACAGAATAAGAAGATCGAGAACAACAGACCAATAATCTACGTGTATAGCGATATATGAAACATGGATATGTAAAAGTGGCAGCAGGCGTGCCATTTGTGAAAGTTGCAGACTGCAACTATAATATAGAGCGCATAGAGAAGCTCATCTTTAAGGCTTGTGAAAAAGGGGTGGAGATTATCACCTTTCCCGAGCTGTGTATTACGGGCTATACTTGCTCGGATCTGTTTATACAACCATTCCTGCAACGGCAGGCAGAAGAGGCACTCTGTACTTTGGTAGAGCGTACCAAGGAGACGGATATCCTTGTTTTTGTCGGTATGCCTATCCGTGTGGAACAGCGTCTGTACAATGCCGCCATTGCTTTCCAAAATGGTAAGATCTTGGGAGCCATCCCTAAAACGTTCCTTCCCAATTATAGAGAGTTTCAAGAGAGACGCTGGTTCTCTTCTGCCAATGAGCTTTCGCTCTCGCATATCAATATCAAAGATTTTGTTGTACCCATCGGACACAATCTCCTGTTCAAGTATAAGCAGATAGGGATAGGCGTGGAGATCTGCGAAGATATGTGGACTGCCACCCCTCCGGGTACTCGTCTTTCTCTCTATGGAGCACATATCATCTTCAACCTTTCCGCAAGTAATGAGAATGCCGGAAAGCATGCCTATCTGAGAGCACTCATTAGCGGTAACTCCGCACAAGCAATATGCGGATATGTGTATGCTTCCTGCGGATACGGAGAGAGCTCTACAGACTTGGTCTATACCGGGAAAGCATTCATCGCGGAAAATGGAGAGATTTTGTCGGAAATGGAGCGTTTTGAATATGGTGAACGCCTATTGATAAACGATATAGACGTAGAATATATACGCACGGAACGGCTTATCAATACCTCGTTTAAGAGTGTTGCTTCCGTGGTGTGCACGGAAGAGATGACGGAGATACCTTTCTACCTTAACGAGGTTAAAGAGTACGATATGACTCGCCCCGTGGAGAAGTATCCCTTTATGCCCTCTTCCAAAAACTGGAAAGAGCGTTGCCAAGAGATGTGGGATATACAGATGTCTGCTCTCTTCCAGCGTCTTATCCATATCGGAACGAAGAAAGCCGTGATAGGTATAAGCGGTGGTCTGGACAGCACGCTTACTCTGATGGTTGCCGTACATGCGTTCGACTTTATGGGTTGGGACAGAAAAGGAATCATAGGAGTAACGATGCCGGGTTTTGGAACATCGGAAAGGACATACAATAACGCCAAAACCATGATGAACGGACTCGGTATCTCCACCAGAGAAGTAGAGATCACCGAACCGGTCCGAAATCATCTTGCTGCCATAGGACACGATGGAAAGAGCTACGATGTTACGTTTGAGAATGCTCAGGCTCGTGAACGTGCGCAGATCCTTATGGATATAGCGAATATGGAAGGAGCTATCGTGTTGGGAACAGGAGACCTTTCGGAGCTGGCTTTAGGGTGGACCACCTTTGCCGGTGATCATATGTCGATGTACAACGTGAATGCCTCTATTCCAAAGACTGTCGTGCGTCTGATGGTAGAACATATTGCTGACAATGGTGGCTATGCAAAGGTTGTGGAGGATGCTTTAAGGGATGTCTTGAAGACTCCGGTAAGCCCGGAACTTCTCCCCGAAAAGGATAAGGATGGTACCAACAGGCAAAGCACGGAAGCTATTATAGGTCCGTACGAACTGCATGACTTTTTCTTGTATCACATGATACATAATGCTTTCTCTCCGACAAAGATACTTTTCATGGCAGGCAAGGCTTTTGGAGATAAGTATTCTAAGGATATGCTGAAGCGTACAATGACCACGTTTATAAGGAGATTCTTTAGCAATCAGTTTAAGAGAAACTGTAGCCCGGATGCTCCAAAGGTTGGAGCTATCACACTCTCCCCAAGAGGAGGATGGCGTATGCCGAGTGATGCAGTGGGAGAAATGTGGATAAGAGAAATAGAAAAGTTTTAATTTATAGACAAAGAAGAAGCGATATTAGATGATTACACTTAGCGAACTAACTATTCAGTTTGGAAAGAGGGCGTTGTTTCAGGATGTCAATATGAAGTTTACATCCGGAAACTGCTACGGAATTATAGGTGCCAACGGGGCAGGGAAGTCTACTCTTTTAAGAGCTATAAGTGGAGACCTTGAGCCTACAAAGGGAAGCGTGATCCTCGGACCGGGCGAACGGTTGTCCGTACTAAAGCAAGACCACTTCGAGTTTGACGAGTTTAGCGTTATGGATACAGTCCTTATGGGACATTCTGTACTCTGGAATGTGATGAAGGAGAAAGATGCTCTCTATGCAAAGGAAGACTTTACAGACGAGGATGGTATCCGTGCCGCAGATCTTGAAGAAAAGTTTGCCGAAATGGAAGGATGGAATGCCGAAAGCGATGCAGCCATACTTCTTTCCGGGCTTGGAATAAAAGAGGATCTGCACTATGCACAGATGAAAGACTTGAGTGGTAAGGAAAAGGTTCGTGTTCTTCTTGCCAGAGCGTTGTATGGTAAGCCGGATAATCTGCTTCTGGATGAGCCTACAAACGATTTGGACCTCGATACCGTACATTGGTTGATAAACTATCTTGCAGACTTTGAGAATACCGTTTTGGTCGTTAGTCACGACCGCCACTTCCTCGATTCGGTGTGTACGCACACCGTGGACATAGACTATGGTAAGATACAAATGTTTGCAGGGAACTACAGCTTCTGGTACGAAAGTTCTCAACTGGCTCTCAGACAACAGCAACAGCAAAATAAAAAGTTGGAAGAGAAGCGGAAAGAGCTTGAAGAGTTTATCAGACGCTTTAGTGCTAATGTCGCTAAAAGTAAGCAGACAACCAGTAGAAAGAAGATGTTGGAAAAGCTCAATGTGGATGAGATACAGCCTTCATCTCGCCGCTATCCGGGTATTCTGTTCCAACCGGATAGAGAAGCCGGAAACAAGATATTGGAAATCAAAGGGCTTTCATACAAACTGGATGGAGAGTATCTCTTCAAAGATTTGAATTTTAACATCGAAAAAGGTGAAAAAGTAGTCTTTTTGAGCCGAGATCCAAGAGCCATGACAGCATTCTTTGAGATTATAAATGGCAATGAGAAAGACTATGAGGGAGAGTATGACTGGGGGCAGACGATCACAACTGCTTATCTTCCTTTGGATAACACAGCCTTTTTTGACACAGATATGAATCTTATAGAGTGGATCAGTCAGTTTGCAAAAGATACAAACGAGGTCTATCTAAAGGGGTATCTTGGGCGGATGCTCTTTTCCGGAGAGGAGATTCTTAAGAAAGCTTCTGTACTTTCCGGAGGGGAGAAGATGCGCTGTATGATCTCTCGCATGATGCTTAAAGATGCTAATGTTTTGATATTGGATACCCCTACGAATCATTTGGATTTGGAATCTATACAAGCATTTAATAACACTCTGAAGACTTACTCCGGTAATATCTTATTTGCAAGTCATGACCATGAGTTTATACAGACCGTAGCCAATCGCATCATAGAGCTTGGACCTAAGGGACATATAGATAAGCTTATGGAGTATGACGACTATATTGTGGACTCTCTCGTGGAGTCGCAAAGAGAGCGGATATATTAGACTAAGGGTATATCCGCTGATTGTGGGAGTGTAAGTATTCAGACCTAAAACCTTAAAAAGATGAGAAAGTTTATTTTTTGTATTGCTGCTATGTGCACCCTGTTTTTTACAGGAAGAGAGATGAAGGCACAAGAAAAAACAATTAACTGGGAAGGTAAACCCATCTTGCGCGTCTTCGGAGAGTATTCCCAAGGGCTAAATAAAAATACTCGCTCTCAGTTTCTTCTTAATCGGAGTTATCTCGGTTATAGTATAACAACGAATACTCCTTGGAGCGGAGAAGTGGTACTGGATTTGGCTCCCATAGATGGCAGGTATCAGATGGTGCCAAAGTATGCCTCTGTAAATTATGATGTAGAGAAGCTAACCGTGAGAAGCGGTCTTGTGGAAACCGGTGTAGCCCTTGAACATGAAATGGAATGGGGACATCGCTATGTGGGACCGGCTTTCCTTTATGTGCATGGCTTCGCATCGAGTGCCGACTTGGGTGTCTATCTCAATTATCGTCCGACGGATTATTTTAAGCTATATGCTTCTGTAACGAATGGTGAAGGCTGGTTCAATCTGGCTGTGGACAGTCGCATTCAATTTTATTCCGGTATCAACATCAGCACTCCCGTGGGATTAAGACTGAATGCACTTGCTGCAATTACTCCGGATTTGAAGGTCGGAAATACTCCCGAAGACTTTGCTCCTAGAACTCTGTTGGGAGGTATGATTGCCTATAACACGAAACCATTTAGAGTTGCAGCGGAATATAATGTACTGTCTCACGCTCAATTTGGTGAAGATGACGGTATTATTAAGGGAGGAGCTATCTATTCTACGGTCTATTTGAAGCCGGAGCTTTCTCTTTTTGCCAGATGGGATCATGTGGATATTAAGGTAGGAAAAACCGATAAATCTATACCAAAGGATGTTATATGTGGTGGGCTTTCTTATCGCTTCAATAAGTATTTTGGGGTGTTCCCGTACTTCAAGTATGCGAATGTTGATGGCTATACTACCGCCTCTTTGGCTCTTGGTATTGACTTCGTATTTTAGTAGAGAATAAAACAGTATGATAAAGGTAGGAATAGTAGGGAGTGAAGGTTTTATGGTGGGCGAGCTTATAGCTCTGCTCATAAATCATGAGGATGTAGTACTGGAAAAAGTTTATGCTCCGGAGCATGTTGGTGAGATGGTTTCCCATATTCATCCGGGGCTTTTCAACTTTAGAGAAATTGTTTTTACGGATAATGCAGACTTCTCGGAGTTGGAGGTTCTTTTCGTTTGCCTTAACAGCGCACGGGCAAAAGCTTTTTACTCATCTCATATACTGCCAGAGAGCTTGAAAGTTATAGACTTCTCTTATGAACTGCGCCCACTGGATGAGCAGAGAGTAGCTAAGACAGCAGAACTTTGTTCCGGACGGGAGTTTGTGTATGGCTTACCTGAAATGAATAGAAGGGCTATCTGTAATGCCTCATCAGTTTCTGTACCGGGAAGTTTTGCAAACTCCGTCATTGTCGGACTCATTCCTTTAGCCAAGCATCTGCTTATGAACAGTGAGCTGCATGTCTCTTCCGTGATAGGACATACAGAGAATGCTGCAAGACCACAAAGTTCGGCTATTCATTACGATTCGATGAGTGATAGGATTACTCTTTATCACCCTTTTGAACACAGGCAAACGAAAGAGATGGAATATGCTCTGAGATGTTGTCAGAATAGCTTTACTCAGCCGATTAACTTTTTGCCGATACGAGGGAACTTTGTTCGAGGAACCTATGCTTGCACCTACTTTGATATAGATGTCTCTTTGGATGAAATAAAGAAGTTCTATAGAGAACATTTTGATGATCACTCCTTTGTCTATATTCAAGATACGGTTCCGGATATCAGACAAGTGGTGAATACCAATTATTCTATAATCCATTTGATGAAGTACGGAAGAAAACTAATGGTTGTAAGTGTACAGGATAATCTTCTTAAAGGTGGAGCAGGAACTGCAGTACATATTATGAACTTGATGTGTGGACTGGTAGAAACTACCGGCTTGAAACTAAAGCCGGTAACTTATTAGGTATCTATTCCTCTTATATTGTCAAGGATATATAGACTCGTTTATATAAGAAGCAACCGCTTTGAAATAGCTCTTAAGAGACTATTCAAAGCGGTTGCTTTCGTATATCAAGTAGTTTGAACCTTTCTGTTGGTTGGATTAGAAGATCTTCTTAATATTGAAGCGAGTATAAGCCTCTTTTTCCAACTCTTCTCTGAATCGAGGATCTGCAATAGCACATAGTGCCAATGCTCGCTCCCTTTCACTTTTGCCAAACAGGTGGGCAATACCGTGTTCGGTAACGATGTAGTCAACGTCCGTTCTGCCTGAAGTAACGTTGTTCCCGGCAGAAAGGGATGGAACGATGCGGGAAATAGTTCCATTCTTTGCTGTTGAGTGTACAGTAATAATGCTCTTTCCTCCTCTGGAATATCTTGCTCCTCGAAGGAAGTCTACTTGTCCTCCGGTTCCACTGTATTGTCTTCCATTGACTTTTTCAGAGCAGAGTTGCCCATATAAGTCAACTTCTATCGTAGAATTGATAGATACAAAGTTTTCATTTTTTCCAACTTCAAAAGGATTGTTTGTGAAATCCACAGGATAGAGGAGAATGTCGTCATTGTTGTGCATGAAGTCGTACATTTCTTGAGATCCCATGGCAAATGCAGTGAGTACTTTATTGGGTAAAACTCCTTTTTTTGATCCGTTGACTGCTCCGCTTTTAATCAGATTCATGATGGCATCGGTCATCAACTCTGTATGTATTCCAAGATCTTTTCTGTCGTGAAGTTTGGAGAGAACAGCCTCTGGAACAGAGCCAATTCCTACTTGAATACAAGCACCATCCCCTATAAGAGAAGTACAATACTCTGCTATTTTTTGATCTGTCTCTGTAATGGGAGAGGAAGCAATGGTAAGATTCTCCATGGGAGCTTCGACCATGAAATCTATTTCATCTACTGACAGAAAATTGTCTCCATACACATACGGCAGGTTAGGGTTGACCATTGCAATAACTCGCTTCGCTGCTCTTGCAGCAGGTAGGGTATAGTCAGAAGCCAGAGACAAGGAGCAGCGACCATTGGCATCGGGTGGGGTTACTTGAATAAAAGCCCAATCCGGTTCGTATCCTCCTCCGGGGAGAAAGTGATATGGAATAATATGAAAGTGCATTGGTACAAACTCTGCACGATTATCTGCCACAGCATCTCTCATAGCTCCTCCGGTGATGAACGGAGCTCGTGTCTGGAAGTGAGCTTGAGCATCGGGGCGTGTGTGAACAGGGTCTCCCAAATAAATTAGGTGGAATATCTTTACTCCAAATAATCTTTCTCGCTGACGATATAACTCTTCTAATAGTAAGATTGGAGAGACCGCTCCATGTCCAAGAACTATCTTATCATTACTCTTGACATGAGATATAGCCTCTGTAATAGAGACATAATTGCATTTTTTCATATAGCGATAAGTGATAATAGTGTTTAGTATAAAAGAGAAAGGTGTACTCTACCTCTATATTGAATCGAAGCAGAGTACACCTTAAGGTTATATGTCAAAGTCTATTTTAACGAACATAATTAGTTCTATGCGCCTCGTTAGTTTTCCACAACGCAGCAAGACATTGTAGCTACTAAGTTACGATCTCCAAAACCTCCATCTGCTCGAGCAACATTGATCCAGAACTTATTCTCTAACAAATATGGAAGAGCAAATGCTGCTTTACTTCTTGAGTATGGGAATGGCCATTCATCTGCCGTAACTTCATATTGTGGGTGTGGAGCATTTTTGAGAACGTTATTCGCAGGATCTGCTTTTCCTTCTTTCACTTCCTCTATCTCACGACGGATACATCTCATAACGTCTATGAAGCGGTTAAGCTCATCTAAGCTTTCACTCTCGGTTGGCTCTATCATGAGTGTGCCATGAACAGGGAATGACAGCGTAGGAGCATGGTACCCAAAGTCCATGAGACGTTTTGCGATATCGGTCTCATCTATTCCTGTCTCTTCTTTTAACTTGCGACATTCCAAGATAAGTTCGTGTCCCACTCTGCCTGTTTTACCGGTATATACAATTCCATACTCTTTTTCCAAGCATTTAGCCATGTAGTTTGCACTAAGAATTGCTATAGCGGTACTTCTTTTAAGACCTTCTACACCTAACATTCTAATGTATGCGTAAGTGATACCGAAGATCACCGCACTACCAAATGGCGCTGCAGATACTGGAGTAACACCATCTCCATAGATGAGAGAATGACTTGGCAAGAATGGTTTAAGGTGTTCTTTCACACATATAGGGCCTACGCCAGGACCACCTCCACCATGAGGAATGGCAAATGTTTTATGTAGATTCAAGTGGCATACATCCGCTCCGATATATCCCGGATTGGTAAAACCTACTTGTGCATTCATATTTGCTCCATCAAGATAAACTTGTCCTCCGTTGTCATGAATAATTTGGCAAAGCTTCTTTATCTCCGGTTCAAATATACCATGAGTAGAAGGATAGGTAATCATTGTTCCGGCAAGGCGGTCTGCATTCTCCTTTGCTTTCTTTTCAAAGTCTTCCACATCCACATTGCCATCATTATCACAAGCCACTGTTACGGTCTTGTAACCGCATTGTATAGCACTTGCAGGATTGGTACCGTGAGCAGAAATAGGAAGCAGTATGATGTCTCGATGAGACTGTCCTATCGATTCATGATAATTTCTGATAGTTCTAAGACCTGCATATTCACCGGACGCTCCGGAATTAGGTTGAAGGCATGCATAAGGTAATCCCGTAATCTCTCCAAGATAACCGGAAAGGTTGTCCAACATTTCCATATATCCCTCTGTCTGATCTTTAGGAGCATAAGGGTGTATAAAGGCAAATTGAGGATTACTTAGAATGAATAGTTCTGACGCTGCATTCAGCTTCATTGTACATGATCCGAGAGAAATCATAGAGTGCGCCAAAGAAATATCTTTTCTTTCCAAACGCTTGATATATCTCATGAGTTCTGTCTCTGTATGATATTTTTCAAAGACATCAAAGCGCAAGAAATCGCTTTTACGTACCATACTTTGTGGTAGCTTAGCTGTGCATCTATCTGAATCGTAACATACGTTAGTGTCAACCTCCAGTCCTTTAGCTTGAGCAAAAATATAGTGAAGCATTCCCAAATCGCTTTCTAATGTTGTCTCATCAACGGAAATACCGATGGTTCCACTCTTATCATATCTGAAATTGACTCGTACTTCTTCAGCTATTTCTCTTATCTTGGCGATTTCTTGTTCTGAAAGTGATTCTAAGACAATGGTATCAAAGAATGACTCACTCTTTATTTGGTAGCCAAGATCTTTAAGAAGAATAGCCAAACGGTTGGCATACCCATGCACTCTTTCTGCTATATCTCTCAAGCCATCTGCCCCATGATATACAGCATACATACCTGCCATTGTAGCCAAAAGAGCTTGAGCTGTACAGATATTTGATGTCGCCTTTTCACGTTTGATGTGTTGCTCGCGAGTTTGAAGAGCCAAACGGTATATTGGACGATCATTACGATCTTTTGACAGCCCAACTATGCGACCCGGTATAGCTCTTTTATAGTCATCATGAGCAGAAAGGAATGCTGCGGAAGGACCTCCAAAATACATAGGAATACCAAAGCGTTGCGAAGAACCAAAGACTATATCGGCTCCCCATTCTCCTGGAGGAGTCAGAATAGCAAGAGAAAGAATATCTGCGGCAACAGCAACACGTACATCCGCAGCGTGAGAGCGTTCTACGAGTTGAGTATAATCTTTTACCTCTCCATTGGCATCAGGATACTGAACAACTATTCCAAATACATCTTCGGAAAGTTCTGCACTAAATACATCGCATACTTCTACGGAAATACCTTGAGGGATACAACGAGTGTTAATAACATCTATGGTTGACTGCCATACTCGTTCATCTACCAAAACTTTAGTTGCTTTCTTTTTTGATTTTGGAAGCGTATTGTACAGCATAGCCACGGCTTCTGCTCCGGCTGTTGCTTCATCTAATAATGAGCAGTTTGTCAAAGGAAGGCCGGTTAGTTCTGTTACCACTGTTTGGAAGTTAAATAATGCCTCCAAACGTCCTTGAGAAATTTCGGCTTGATAAGGAGTATATGAAGTGTACCAGCTTGGATTTTCAAGAATATTTCTCTGTATTGGTGCAGGAGTGCATGTGTCATACCATCCCATACCTATATAAGATGTAAAGACTTTATTCTTGCTACCTAACTCAGAGATATGTTCTATAAGCTCTCTCTCTGTGAGTGGAGATGGAAGGTTAAGTTCCTTAGGAAGATGTATATTTGAAGGTATGGTTTGTTCTATCAGTTCGTTCAAACTTTTAACTCCCACACGTTCCAACATTTCTTGTTGATCTTTTTCCGAAATACCTACGTGACGGATAGAAAAATCTAATGTATTCATATCATGATTAAGAATAATGGATTTTTATAATGTTTTTGATAATTATGCTATAACCTAAAGAAAGGATTTGTTTGCTGTTCAATGCCGACCGTTGTACTCGGCCCATGTCCGGAATAAATTGTGGTTTCAGAAGGCAACGTATAAATCTTATCGAATATGGACTGTTCTAACACTTCGTAAGATCCTCCCCACAGATCGGTACGCCCTATCCCCCCTGCAAATATAACATCTCCTGAAAACATACATTGCTGTGTTGGTAAGAAAAATGCTACGTGTGCCGGAGAGTGTCCTGGTACCGATAGTACTTGTAGTGGTTCTCCAATAAGTGTTTTCATATTAGGATCCAAGGCCTCAAAACATGTATCATCTAATTTAGAATCAAGTGTTAAACCAAAGGCTCGTAGCTGATCTTTCAAAGAGGGTAATATTTCTCGTTCTTCTTGAGATACGTAGGTCTTAATGCCAAAAGAATCCCATACGAACGGGGCACCCCAAACATGGTCAAAATGAAAATGAGTAGCAAGAGATATGTTTAGAGTAAGATTCTTCTCAGATAAGAAAGATAGGATTGTATTCCACTCTTTAGGGTTTGAAGCACCGCAATCTATAAGAACTGCTTCTCCTTTTTCATTGTACAGGAGATAGCTATTTTCTCCCGCCAGATTAAATGAAAATGTCTTTATATGTAAGATCATAAGGGCAAGAAAACTACTTTTTTCGACTCAAAGAATGGCAGATCAAAATACTCCAAAATGTTTTCTTGGATAGCTATATTTTTTACATTTCGTAGCTCAGCCTCCAAACTCCCTCCTTTCAAAGCTATTATCCCATTGGGGATGCCATTTTTCTGATTTTTTCTATCTATTAGTTTTTGAGCTAGTCCTCTTAAAATATCCATAGATAGAGCTCCACGACTTACGATAAATTGATATTTGTCATTCAGGTTTTCCGCTCTTGTGTGAATGGTTCTCACATTTTCAAGTCTTGTCTTTAATATGACATCATCAACCACTTTCAGCTTTTTCCCTATACTGTCTATTAGGGTAAATTTTGCTTCCGGGAACATAATGGCAAGAGGTATTCCGGGAAAACCTCCCCCTGTACCAATATCAAGGATTGTAGTGTCATGCTTAAAGGAGACAAACTTTGCTATGGCAAGAGAGTGCAAAATATGATTGCAGACAAGGTTGTCTACATCCTTTCTGGATATAACATTTATCTTGCTATTCCAGTCCAGATAGAGACTCGGTAACAAGCTGAACTGCTCTTTCTGACGATCTGTAAGAGAGGGAAAAAATTTATATATAAGCTCTACATTCATAAAGATCGAGTGTATATAATATTCTCTACAACGAAGAGTCTATTATTAAAGGTTCTTTGAAAACGGGCTTTAGATCACTATACGGAACGTTCACTTCTATTCGCCCCATAGACGAAGGAGCGATTTCGTAAGGATCGAAGATAAATGTCAAGCCGGTATCTGAAAAATAAAAATCTTCTCCGACATGAATATCGGAGTAATGAAAAAAGCCTTTGTTACTTAAATCTTCCTCCGTTACGGCAGAATAGTCCCTCATTAGGGCTTTAACCACAAAACTTGATACTAACTCTTCAGAGTTAAGGTTGATAATAGAGTCCAAGTATATTCTGCTACCTTTTTCCAAGTCTATGTTATATGCAGCAGAACGAATGGTTTTATCATCCTCTCCCAAGCTGCTCTCAACAAACTGTACCACGGAAGCAACATTATGTTTATTGTATATCAAAGAATCTTTCACAGAGATAAACCAAGTAGATGCCGACGAGAGCTTTTCATCCTCAATATCGCCAAACTGCATTGCAGTGTAGTAAGATTTAAGGTTGGCCTTGAAGTTATCAATGTAAGTAGAGAAATAAGAATTAACTCTCGACTCTTCCGTATTACTCTTTGTTATCGCATACTGTTTAGGTGAGACAAAAGAGAGTATCCTATGTATATTTTGCTCTAAAACACTCAAGTTTTTAGATAAAACTTTAGGGGAGATAAGAGACATTTCTATATAAAGAGTGGCGACTTTAAGTTCTTTTGTAACAGCCGCATCTATCCCCCAAGCCAATAAAGAGTCTTTGTTTATCGCTATGAGGGTATCTCTTCTGATATTGTTCCAGGAAATAGAAGAGTTCAGATCTTCTATTTTCTGAGAATCGTTCTCTTCTTCTTTGGCAATGCAAGATGTACTGATATGTGCCAAAAGAAGAAAACAGGAGAGAAGAAAAAGAGATGCCTTCATAGAAACTTACCGGGGATGTTGTTTAATTAGCCACATCGGACAAGAAATAAATTCTTACCAGCCTTACCTCTTCTTCTTCAATATCGGGACCGAGTGCTTCTATTGCGGTTTTTAAGTCGTCGGTAGTGGAGTTCTTGAAATATTCAAAGATTTCTTCTGTCTGCTCTTCATCCAAAAGATCTTTTATGATATAGTCTATATTTATTTTCGTTCCACTATACACGATCCCCTCTATTTCATCAAGAAGTTCATCAAATTCCAGATTGAAGTTATTGGCAATATCCTCAAGAGACACCTTTCTGTCTATGAGCTGAACAATGGAAACTTTAAGTTTGGACTTATTGGGAACTATCCTGATTCTGATATCTTCCGGTCTCTCGATCTCATTCTCTTTAACATAAGAGCTTATCAGTTCCACAAACTCAGCTCCATAGCGTTGAGCTTTGTTTTGTCCTACTCCCGAAATATTGGATAGTTCACTTATGGTTACCGGATAAAACATCGCCATATCGTTCAAGCTTTGCTCTTGGAATATCACGTAAGGAGGCAAATCCAACTTTTTGGCAATCTTTTTCCGTAGATCTTTCAGCATTGAGAATAAAATGGGGTCGGACGCTCCGCCACCGGACCCTTTAAGCTCTACATCTTCGCTGCTTTCTTCGGAAGCATCTTCCATCTGAATCGTAAAAGAAGTGGGCTTCTTACGAAAAGACTTTCCCTTTGTTGTCAGTTTAAGTACTCCTAAGTTTTCTATATCTTTTGAGATATATCCATCTATGAGAGCCTGTCTTATTACGGTTTCCAGCTTTTCTTTATCCTCTTCTACTACGGAACCAAATTCCTCAAGGTCGGCATGTTTATAGGTTGTTACATCAGCAGTTTCCTCTCCGGAAAGTATCGTGATTACATATTCGGCAGGGAACTTCTCCTTTAGTGCCGCAATTGCGTCCAATACGTTAAGTAATAAATCTTTTGCTTCCACTTGCTTTGTTATTCTTTTACAGTTGTCACAGTTACAACAATTAGCTTGTTCGTAAACCTCTCCAAAGTAATGCAGCAGGAATTTGCGTCTGCATATAGAGGTTCGAGAAAATTCAGAAACATCAGACAGTAACTGTTTGATGATTTCCCTTTCATTTACACTTTTATTTTTGGATATAAGAAACTTTTCCAGCTTTTCCATATCCTTTTCATCATAGTAGGCAATACACAGTCCTTCTCCTCCGTCTCTTCCGGCTCTTCCGGTCTCTTGATAATATCCCTCGAGGCTTTTAGGCATGTCGTGATGTATGACAAAGCGTACATCCGGCTTGTCTATTCCCATACCGAAAGCGATGGTCGCTACTATCACATCCGCATCCTCATTCAGAAAAGCATCCTGATTTGTGCTTCTCTGTATGGAATCCATGCCGGCATGATAAGCCATCGCTTTTATGTTGTTTGTCTTCAGAAGCTCTGTTATCTCATCTACTTTCGTCCGGCTCATACAGTAGATTATGCCTGTCTTGCCTGTATGTTGCTTTATGAAGCGAATCATATCTTTTTCAAATTCGCTATTCTTGTGTCGAACTTCGTAGTAGAGATTCTCTCTGTTGAAGGAGCTTTTATAGACTTTGGCATTTACCATGCCGAGGTTTTTCTGGATGTCGCTTTGCACCTTAGGCGTTGCGGTTGCTGTCAGAGCGATTATAGGTTTAGTACCTATCTCATCCATCAATGTCCTTATCCGGCGATATTCCGGACGAAAGTCATGTCCCCATTCAGAGATACAGTGAGCTTCATCCACTGCATAGAAAGATATGTTTATCTGTCTAAGCAGTTCTATATTGTCTTGTTTTGTAAGACTTTCAGGAGCTACATATAAGAGCTTTGTTTGCCCCGAGATAACGTCCGCTTTTACCTGCTCTAATGCCGCCTTATTCAAAGATGAATTGATATAGTGTGCCGTTGATTCTTTTTCCGTGTATGAACGGATGGCATCAACCTGATTTTTCATCAATGCTATCAGCGGAGATATTACAATGGCTGTCCCTTCCAACATAAGAGCCGGGAGTTGGTAGCAAAGGCTCTTTCCTCCTCCCGTAGGCATCAACACAAAAGTATCGTTACCCTCTATGATACTTTGAATAATCTCCTTTTGTGTTGCCTTAAAAGAGTCAAAGCCAAAGTGCTTTTTCAGATGCTCTGTCAGTCGTAAAGAGTTAGCCATTATTACAGATAATAAGTAGTATTGGTATCTATAGTCTTAAAACTATTGCTTTATTCTTCGAGTGGTTCTCACTTTAAGGAAAGTGTTAAGAATCCTTCCCTATTTGAAGTTAAATATAGCAATAAAACGAATATACCAACCACTTCTCATGATATTTCTTTGAAAATATCGGCTTTCTCTACAAATACCCCTCTTTGAAATCTGTCAGATCGATATGTCCCTTTGCGTACTCCAAGTCTATGTGCAGTCTTTTCTCCTGACTTGAAGGCATATTGAACATTGCTTCTCTCATCAATCTTTCAAAAACACCTCGAAGGCCGCGAGCTCCAAGCTTGTATTCCAAAGCGACATCTACGATAAAATCATAAACCTCTTCGGATATATCCAAGTCTATACCATCCATTTTCATTAGCAGCTTGTACTGTTTTGAGATGGCATTTTTCGGTTCTGTCAAGATCATTCTCAGGGCATTCCTATCCAAAGGCAGCAGATGGGTGAGGACGGGAACACGTCCCACTATCTCAGGAATAAGACCAAAAGACTTAAGATCTGCAGGCAAGAGATACTTCAAAAGATCCAGCTCCCCAAGTTTTTTATGCTTGTTTTCCACGCCATATCCCACCACTTTGGTATTCAGACGTTTGGCGATACGCTTCTCTATACCATCAAATGCCCCTCCACAGATAAAAAGAATGTTGCTTGTATTGATCTTAACCATCTTTTGCTCCGGATGTTTGCGTCCGCCTTCGGGGGGAACATTGACATCCGTACCTTCAAGAAGTTTAAGCATACTCTGTTGCACGCCTTCACCGCTCACGTCTCTTGTGATGGATGGATTGTCGCTTTTTCTTGCGATTTTATCTATCTCGTCTATAAAGACTATGCCTTTCTCTGCGGACGATACGTCATAGTCTGCTGCTTGAAGCAGGCGAGACAAAATGCTTTCCACGTCTTCTCCGACATATCCGGCTTGGGTAAACACTGTAGCGTCCACTATTGTGAACGGAACGTGCAGGAGTTTGGATATGGAGCGAGCCAAAAGAGTCTTTCCCGTTCCTGTGGGTCCAACCATCATGATATTGCTCTTTTCCAACTCCACTTCGCTATCTGCAAGATAAGACAAATCTTTACTTTCGGCAACATTTGCCTGTTTGTACTGCAATCTCTTGTAGTGGTTGTAAACAGCCACTGCAAGTGTTACTTTGGCATCATCCTGTCCTACGACATATTTGTCCAGATAGGCTACTATGTCTTTCGGTTTGGGAAGAAGCTCTAAAGGAGGAAGTTCTACGCTTTTCCCTTTTTTCTTTTTGTTATAGTTGGGGTTTAGTGCCTCTTCTAAAGCATCATGAACGGCATAGGCACACCTGTCACACAGATTTCCTTGAGGGCCCGGAACCAAGATGTCAACCTGATCCACTCCCAATCCGCAAAAAGAGCAGTGCTGCTCCTGTCTATCTTTATCTTCAGACTTTTTCTTACTCATGTACAGGGTTATTAGGCATTCTTGTTGTCATTGCGTACAAGCACCTTATCTATCATTCCGTATTCCAACGCTTCTTGAGACCCCATCCAATAATCTCTGTCGCTGTCTCGCTCTACCTCTTCGATAGATTTCCCGGAATGTTTTGCTATGATGGCATAAAGCTCCTTCTTCACTTTGAGGATCTCTCTTGCCGCTATCTCCATGTCCGAAGCCTGCCCCTGCATTCCGCCGAGAGGCTGATGGATCATGACGCGAGAGTGGGGAAGTGCCATGCGTTTGCCTTTCTCTCCGGCAACCAATATTATTGCAGCCATGGAAGCAGCCATACCGGTACAGATGGTATTAACATCGCAAGAGATATACTGCATGGTATCGTAAATGCCATATCCGGCATAGACGCTGCCTCCGGGTGAGTTTATATATATAGATATATCCTTTCCCGGTTCACTGGTCTCCAAGAACAGAAGCTGTGCTTGTATTACGTTGGCAACATAGTCGTTGATACCGCTGCCGAGAAAGATGATTCTGTCCATCATCAAGCGCGAGAAGACATCCATTTGGGCAACATTCAGCTGGCGTTCTTCAATGATTGAAGGATTGATATATCCGCCTTCGGATCTGGTATTCAAGTGCCCTATATATTGTTCCACTCCGAGGGATGACAGCCCGACATGCTTGGTAGCATATTTCAAGAACTCCTGTGGATTGTACATACTGTTCATATCTTTTATCTGTTATTCATGTATAGACTTCGGGATTACCGAGCCAACTTGTTTGTAGTAGTATCGGGGAATATGATTGTCGGCTTCAGCGTCTTAGCCTCTTCCGGTGTAACCATCGCATAAGCCACGATGATGACGACGTCTCCAACCATAAACTTTCTGGCGGCAGCACCATTAAGGCAGACAATACCGCTGCCTCTCTCTCCGGGTATGGTGTAAGTTTCGATTCGCTCTCCGTTGTTGTTATTAACGATTTGCACTTTTTCTCCCACCAAAATACCCGAAGCGTCCAGAAGATCTTCGTCTATGGTAACACTGCCTACGTAGTCCAGATTGGCTTCCGTAACGTGTACTCTGTGAATCTTGGACTTTAATACTGTGATATACATTGTTTTATATTCAATTATTCGCTACCCTTCATAGCACTTTTTCTACTTGGGTACTCATATTTCGGTACAAAAAAAGGGAAATTCTCCCACCTAACCAAATCTTTCTTTTGGCTCTTTCTTTCAGCCCTCTTTCCATGCTCTGTTCAAGCCTTTATTCTCTGTTTTTTCTCTTTATAGCTGTTGAAAAAATAGATTGATCAGGTATATATTTATGCTTAAATATGATAAGAAGTTGAAATCATGCCTTGGGACGCAAGAAACAAAGTTTGATTTGTAGCCATCAAACCTTGAATATCACAAATCAAAGCACGATTTGTAGAAGATTTAAGGTTCATCGCAACTTTTATTCCCGTTAATCTCTTTATTTGAACACGTTCGGCAAAGAAATGAAAGAGGATCACCACTCCGACCAAGGGAGTGGAAGCCTTAAAGAGTAGAAATACGGCTGTTCTTCTTACATTTGTATAATAGAACAAATAAGCATTTATCATGAATACCAACCCAAACATTCGAGTATCTTATCTCGTTTTTACCGCCCTTGCTCTATTGCTTTGCTCTTTCTCGATTGCTGCTCAATCTGCCAAACATCCCTTAAAACTGTTCGGGAAGAATGCCGAAGCATACTACAGCCAAGCCGACTCCATAATGGAACGGATGAGTTTGGAAGAGAAGGTAGCACAATGTATGATGCCGATGGTCGTCCCTTCTACGGACGCAAATGCCATGAAAAAATGGGATTTTCTTATTGACGGCAAGATGGGAGGTGTGCTCTTCAGAGGGGGAAGTGCGTATGATCAGCTCTTCATGACCAATAGAATGAGAGCAAGAGCCAAAACACCCATGATGGTGGCTTTTGATGGTGAATGGGGGTTGGCTATGAGACTTAAAGGCACAACACGATACCCCAAAAGTATGTTGCTGGGTGCGATAGATGATGCGTCGCTTATGAGGGAGTACGGAGAAGTGGTTGCAGAAGAAGCCAAACAGATGGGCATTCATGTGATGTTTGCCCCTGTTTTGGATGTGAATACCAATCCGGCAAATCCTGTCATCGGTATTCGGAGCTTCGGAGAGGTTCCACAGAATGTGTCTCGCCTGGGCATTGCTTACTCGGAAGGGTTGGAGGCAAATGGTATCCTCTCTTGTGCCAAACATTTTCCCGGACATGGAGACACGCATATAGACTCTCATGAGGCATTGGCAACGGTTTCGGCAGATCGTCAGACTTTGGAAGAGACGGCTCTTCTACCTTTTAGAGAGTATGCTCGTGCCGGAATGGGTAGTATGATGGTCGGGCATCTTCTGGTGCCGTCTCTATCTTCGACATCGTTTCCTGCAAGCTTAAACAGAGATATATCTACCATTCTGCTTAGAGACGGACTCTTGTTCGATGGACTTCTCTTCACGGATGCTCTCGAAATGGAAGGTGCAAAGGAGAATAAAAAGATCAATGTGGCACTTGAAGCTTTCAGAGCCGGAGCAGATGTGTTATTGGGCAGCAATACTCCGTTGGAAGATATTATCACCATAGCCAACGCCGTAAAAAGAGGAGAAGTGCAGAATAATGAAGTGGAAGATAGGTGTCGACGAGTATTGGCATTCAAAATCGCTTTGGGATGTATGGACAGAACAGCTCTCTCTTCGGACAGACTTCTTCAACGTCTTCATGCAAAAAAAGCAGTGCAGCTATCTGAGAAAATGCACGCTCTTGGCATGACTTTGGTGAAAAACAATAACACTCTGCCTTTGAAGCCGAACGATGGAAAAAAGATCGTATTGCTGGTGGATGGAAACGAGAGTTTGATGAATGATTTTGCCCGATACATTCCTCGCCAACTGTTATCGAAAAAGTTCCTTTTGTCTAAAACCAATGCCGGGGAACAGATTCGCAAAGTATCAAAACAGACATCGGACAGGGAACTTCTCCTGCTTGTACTGTCCGGTAAGAGAGTGGAGAATAAAGAGGCTCTTGAATCTTTACAAGTCAAAGGGAAGCCGCTCATCGTGGTGATGGGAACGCCTTATCTTCTTAATGCCTTGCCATTGTTATCCGAAAAAGCTTCCGCTATCTGTGTCGGGTACGAAGATACCTCCATGGCTTGCAAAGCGATGGTTGAAGCCATAACCGGCGTTGCCCCTTTTAGAGGAAAGCTACCGGTCTCCATAGATATCCTGCCCGTTCAAACGGCTTCATACTCCTCGCCTTTGATTAAGCAGTAGAACTATTCGGATCAGGCTAAAAAAGAAATCCCTTAGAGCAAGCACTCTAAGGGATTTTCTCTTTTCTTCTTTATGAAAGATACTTTACAGCACCATTACTTGATATTGGGGTTAAGTTCGTTCCACTTATCAAGAGCAGGGAGGATACCCATAGCGATAACTTGATCTCTCAATTCGCACAAGTGCTTGTAGCTGCTTTGCAGTTCAGCCATCTCTTCCGGAGTACCCTTTGTTTCCTTATATACCACACCATTTTTGGTGATGTCTGTTTCCATAGCCATCATGATATGGTCGAATCCTTGAGTAGAAACGTAGCATCCGGAAGGCCAACGGAAAGCTTCTCCGCCCATAGCCGCACGAATCATCTCTATTGAAACGTAAGAAGGGCTTTGGAAAGAAGAGCGTCCACGAAGCTTAATGATATTGGCTCCACCTTTTACCACACGTTCTCTTAGAGCAGCCCAAGCTTCATTTGTAAGCTTATCTGTGCCGATAAGATCGGTGAGAGGAGTGCCTTGAACCTTTGCAGTAGATGCAAATACTGCCATTTGCTCTCCGTGTCCACCATAGGTACGTGGGTTGGTTACCTCGCTTTGCATGATGCCGAAGTGCTTAGCCAATTCGCTTTGAAGTCTTGTAGAGTCGAGACCTGCAAGGGTAGTTACCTGAGTTGGCTTGAGTCCTGAGTGAACCAAAGTAACAAGACCGGTAATATCTGCAGGGTTGAAGATGATGACAACATGGTCAACATCCGGACAGTACTGCTTGATGTCTTTACCCAATTGAGCTGCGATCTCTGCATTACCCTTCAAAAGATCTTCTCTTGTCATGCCATCCTTTCTTGGTGCTCCACCTGAAGAAACGATGTACTTGGCTCCGGTAAATGCTTCCTTAATATCTGTGGTGTAGGTGATATTGATTCCTTCAAATCCGCAGTGCCTCAACTCTTCTGCTACACCCTCCAATCCAAGAGCAAATGGATCGAACAAACATAGGTTCGGAGTAAGCTTCATCATAGCTGCTGTTTGTGCCATATTTGAGCCGATCATACCGGCAGCACCAACGATTACGAGTTTGTCTTGTGTCAAAAATGCCATAATTATAAATGTTGTATAAGTGTTTATTGTGTTCCTTCTTTGTGTCGACTTTTATTTCTTCTCCCACAAAGATAATCCATTAAAACGGTATTTCTATGGTCAAGAAGCCTAATATAGATAAAAATATATGCAAAAAGCAGAAACTATTACTTATTGAAGAATAAAAAGAAATAGCCTATTTTTGTAATCGAATGAGTTATAACAGAATAACATATTTACTGCTTTTAGCGGTTTTCTTGCTTTTAGGATTAAAGCCTGTGAGGGCTCTTGCCGGAGGCACACTGCTTATCCCGGATAGAGTGGAGCATATCCCGATGCAAGATAGCACTTCTATCATACATAAGCAGGCAGGTGTATGGAAAACGCCGGATGTTATTGTTGTAGCAAAAAGAGGGAAGTATCAGGCAAAGAATAATCCTGCAGTGATTCTCTTGGACAGCATTCAGAGCAAGCATAGACAGAGACTGCTGTTGGTGGATGATGTTCAAATCTATTCTGCCAAGAGATATGAAAACCTTACTCTCTGCCTTTCCAACTTCAACTTGAACAACAAGTTGATGAACAAAGCTCTTCCATTCTTCCAGAAATATGTGGAGAGATCTGTTTTTGACAGGTCGTACATCTTGCCTCTATCTGTCAGAGAATCTGTTACAGCAGTAGGGACAGACATCAAAAAGTCTAAGAAAAACGAGGTCGTACTCTACAGAAACACGCTCGGAGTGGATCAAGACATAGATGATGGTACTATGACCAAAAGCCTTGACGAGATGTTTCCAGACATGGATATCCATGCCAGCTACATAAAACTGCTGAACAACAGATTTGTTTCCCCGATAGGCTCTCAAGGAACCAAGGCATACAAATATTATATAACGGACTCTCTGGTCAATGACCAAGGGGATAGCCTTCGGGTATTGAGCTTCTATCCTTTTACGCCACAGGCATTCAATTTTACGGGAAGTGTTATCGTTAATACGACCAAAGACTATACCATAGAGAGGTGCGAGCTGGAAGTGCCGGAGTATATCAACCTCAATTTTGTAGAAAAGCTCCGAATAGAGATAGACTACATGGCTCTTGAGAATGGACTTATAGTGCCCAAAACGGAAAATATGTACTCTCAAATGTCGCTTTTTCACCGACTATTGAAAGTATACAGCATTCATAACAGAATGTACGATAACCATGCATGGAATCCTCCGGACTCTATCGTCCTGAATACTCCATCTCGATATATAGATCTTTCAAATACTGATGCCGCAGTGGCTTTAGATAGTACTTATGTTGCGGATCGCAGGCTTCTGTCCACGAACGAGGGGCTTAAATCGTTTTTGGATGAGATGAAAGAGATTTCGTTTTATCGCTTCGTCTTCGGCACGATAGATACTTTTGCTTCCGACTATCTGAGAACACGCTATCGAAAAGATATGCTCTTCGGCGGAAGTAAATTCAATTTCGGTCCCATTTCGAGCTTTGTGTCTACCAATGCGATAGAGGGATTGAGACTCAGGATAGGGGGACAGACAACCGGCTATCTGTTTTCAAACTTTTTCCTTGACGGCTTTGCAGCTTATGGCTTCAAGGACAAGCAGTGGAAGTATTCCATATCTTCCTCATACTCTTTTACGGATAAAAAGTACAATCTGAACGAGTTCCCCAAGCACGATATTACCATTACGAGCGAACGGGATCTGCATACTCCGGGACAGATATACTCCAGTTCCAGCAAAGATAATCTGCTAAACAGCTTGGGCTCTGCCTATCTCACAAACAGATCTTACCGCAATGCGGCCAAAGTGAGTTATAGGAAAGACTGGTTTTCCGGACTCTCTCTCCGAGCGGAGTGGACGAAAGTAAAAGATACTCCCACCGGTACATATCGTTATCTGAAAATATTACCGGACTCCACATTGGAGATAGTACCTCACATTCAGGATGTCAAACTGGGTATTCATCTAAAGTATGCACCGGGTAGCAAGGTGTATGAGGGAGCTTCCAGAAATCCGGAAAAGGTGAGAATTTCCATGGATATTCCGGAGATACTATTCAGCCATGAGACAGCCATTCCACGTATGGGCGGAGAGTATTATTACAATAGATCCGAGATTGCTTTGCAACAAAATCTATGGATTGGTCGCCTTGGGAATATAGACTATAAGATAGGTGCCGGTATTATTTGGAACCATGTGCCATTCCCGATGCTCTTTTCACCGCCTGCCAACTCCTCATTCGAGTTTTACTCTCATGCGTTCCAGCTTATGCGCCCATTGGAGTATGTTGCCGATGAGTACGCTTCTCTTTTTATGAGTTATCACATGAAAGGACTTCTTCTCAACAAGATCCCACTCATCAAAGAGCTTAAACTTAGGGAAGTGTTGATATTTAACGGTATGTACGGCAATACAAGTAGACGCAACCATCCCAAGTATTCGGATGAAATTTTTATCACTCCACCCGAAACCACACCCATGTCTCATAAATGGTATGCAGAGTGTGGGGTGGGATTGGAGAATATTTTACGTATCTTGCGTGTGGATTTCTATTACAGAATAACCCCTTCTCGCCTCAAAGATTATAATGAATTTGGGTTCAAGATGAAGCTGCAGTGGGAGTTTTAGTTCCTGTATATCAGTCTTATTCTTCTTTATTCTTCCGACAGGAAAACTCTGTAAATCGGGGCAGATACATGCTTTTTCTAAAAAGAGACAGGGGCATCCTGTCCTCTTGGCTTTTTTATTCAACTATAGAGAGTGTATTTTTATATATTCCATCCCGAAGATTTTCCCCATAATACGGCTCTCTATTTTGATCTTTCCTCTTGTTTTTAACGCCCAATCGAATTGTTAAAATTGGCTTGATTCTTCACACAAATTAGGCAATTCTGGTAAGTGAAAAGTGTGAATAGGGATAGTCGATCGGCTAAACGTGTTTAATTTTTCAGTAAACACGTTTAGTGATTTCATTAAACACGTTTATCGAATTCACTTAATACGTTTAGATTTTTGGTTTAATGTATTGATAATTAGATGTTTATGATATTTTCTTGATTGGATGACCATTTTTTATGTATATTCTTAGTTAGGATTTATTCACACTAAAATGGTATAAATTTCAACTATATTAACGCAAAAACAGCCCATGAAAACAACCAAGAGGAGAGTTGATCAAAAATTTGAGATTTTGATAAAGTGTTTATTATAAGAGTTTTATGAGAAATCTGTTTTTCCGAGTAAGCTGCAAAAGCAAGAAAAGAGAAAGAAAATAAGGGAAAGAGGTGCAGTACTTTTATATAAAAACATCTTTGACTTTTGCTTCAAAAGCAGGAATGATTTTAGAAAATGGTGTTGTTTTGAATAAATAGAAGGAGCCGGATAAAATTGTTGCTTTATTTGGATATAAATTGTTACTTTTGCCCTATACGTTGTGCAGATTTCATCTTTATGATAGACAGACGCATCATATTAGTGACTTTGATTACCGGTATTTTCGTGCTGGTGCACTCTTTGGCCCCTCATCTTCACTTGAATGAGCACTTCGTATCTGTAACATCTATTGTAGGCGAACAGAAGCGTACACATACACACGGAGACGATTGTTCTCACAGCGATGGGAGAGCGGAAGAGTGTTTGGTGAAAGATGCTTATGTGGCTTCATCCAGAAGCGTCAATGATGCCGATCAGATTCCGGAACCGGTTATTTTAGACCTAAGTTTCGGGGTAGCGTTTCTTTTGAATGGCATAGAGATAGATGGTGCAGCAGCTTTTCCTGTCCGAACATTACTATTTAATCCTTACGTAAAGTACAAGCTCTCAGAAGCTGTACTGCCTGTCTCCGGTTTACGCGCCCCTCCCGTTTTATAGATCTGTCGAGTCCGGATATTTTCTGAGACTTTATCTTTCTTTCTGCCATCCGTATGGCGAGAAAGAGGGTTACGTTATATACTTCTGTCCGAATATATTCTCATGTTATCGGAAGAGGAAGTCCTGTAAAACCTATAAACAGATTCTATAAAATGAGACGATATACCATAATATTATCTCTGCTCCTTACTATAATCTTTTCAGGATGTGGAGCAAAAAAAGATGCCGAGAAAGAGGAACATACGCACGATGAAGTGCTTCAGCTTACGGCATATAACGACCATTACGAGTATTTTATCGAAGCCACACCATTTGCTAAAGGAAAAGCCTCCAATATAACCATTTATGTTACTCAACTTTCAGACTTTAAGCCATTAGAGTCGGGAAAGATAACCGTTAGCCTTATTGGTGAGGCGATGGAGACCGTAAAACAGGAAGTCGAAGCTCCTCAAAGTCCGGGGATATTCAAGCTGAAGCTTGCCCCATCAACAGCAGGAAAAGGAGCTTTGTTAATAGAAATGATTGACGGTAAAGGAGAACAGCAGCCAACCCGAACACCGGAAATAGTCGTATTTAACAATCTTCATAAAGCACAACATGCAGCTGCAGATCTTGTCATAACCAGTTCCAACGGCGTGGCTTTTACTAAAGAGATGAGTTGGAAAATAGGCTTTTCGACAGAAGTGTGCAAGAAAGAGCAGTTTGGACAGGTGATAAAGACCATGGCTCAAATAGAACCGGCACAAGGCGAAGAGCGTGTTATCGTGGCAAAGAACAGCGGTATCGTTTCCATTCCATTCGGGGATATGGTGGAGGGGAAATCTGTCTCTTCCGGACAGACACTGCTTTACGTAGAAGGGGGAGAATTGGTAGATAATAACCTTGCCGTACGTTACCGAGAAGCTGAGAGCCAATATGCGCTGGCAAAAAGGGAATATGAGCGCAAACTCACTCTTGCCGAAGACAATATCGTTACGGAGAGCGAACTTCTTCAAGCCAAATCGGAGTACGAGACAGCAGAAAGTATCTTTGATAACTTAAAGAAAAACTGTTCCGGTAATCGCAGAGCCGTAACTGCTTCAATATCCGGATACGTAAAGCAACTCATGGTTGCCGGTGGAGAGTATGTGGAAGAGGGGCGTCCCATCATGACTATCTCTCAGAATAAAAATCTGTTTATTCGGGCAGAGATACCCTCAAAATATTATCCTTATCTCGGAGATATCTCTGCAGCTCATTTCAAAAAGCTGAATGATGAAAAGACATACACGCTTGAGGAATTGGATGGTAGTCTGGTCTCTTACAGCCGTTTTGTCAATACCGAAAACCCTGTGGTATCAACGCTGTTCCGCGTAAAGAATATTGCCGATCTGCTTCCCGGTTCTTTCATAGAGATGTACATCCGTACAAGAGGTCAGGAAGAAGTTCTCACCATCCCCAATGAGTCTCTCATAGAAGAGATGGGAAACTTCTTTGTTTATCTGCAACTTACACCGGTTCTGTTTGAAAAAAGAGAGGTGGAGACAGGAAGGAAAGATGGCTTGAGAACGGAGATCGTTCGAGGTCTCTCCGAAGGAGATAGAGTGGTGGCACGTGGAGCTGTTTTGGTAAAGCTGGCACAAGCATCCGGATCAATAGACCCTCATGCCGGTCATTTGCACTAAAAAGAAAGGAGGATAGTGATGAATATTATAGATAATATAATCCGATTCTCTTTGAAGAACCGGTTGGTTATCTTACTCGCTTCGGTGCTTCTCATAATAGGAGGTATCTACTCATCGGGAAAGATGGATGTGGATGTCTTTCCGGATCTTACGGCTCCTACCGTTGTCATCATGACCGATGCTCAAGGAATGGCAACAGAAGAGGTGGAGCGCCTTGTTACTTTCCCCATAGAGACGGCTGTGAACGGAGCAACAAATGTGCGAAGAGTCCGTTCTGCCTCCTCTTATGGTTACTCTTTTGTCTGGACGGAGTTTGACTGGGGAATGGATATTTTCAAAGCCAGACAGATCGTGAGCGAGAAGATGGTTGCTTTGGGCGAGTCTCTGCCCGAAGGTATTACTCCGATTATTGCACCTCAATCCAGTATTATGGGGGAGATCCTCTTTATCGGTATGCAGGCAGACTCCACTTCCATGATGGATTTGCGGACATTGGCAGACTGGGTCGTAAAGCCGGCGATACTTGCCACCGGAGGTGTCTCACAGGTTACCATAATAGGAGGAGATCTCAAGCAGTATCAGATCTTTGCTGATCCTCAGAAGATGCATGCCTATGGTGTAACGATGTCAGAGCTGGAAGCCGTAGGAAGAAGCATGAGTACGAACTCTACCGGAGGAGTTGTGAGAGACTATGGTAACGAGTATGCCATCAGAGGTATTGCCCGAACAACCGATTTGGAAGAGCTTGGATCCACTCTTGTGAAGATGAATAACGGAAAACCGGTACTGCTTTCCGATGTCGCAGATGTGGTGATAGGCAGTGCCATCAAGATGGGATATGCTTCCCGAAATGCTACTCCGGCTGTCATTCTATCTGTTTCCAAGCAGCCGAACATCAATACGCTGAATGTAACAAGAAAGATTGAAGCCAATCTGAAAGAGATTCAAAAGTCTCTTCCGGCAGATGTAAAGCTGGATAGCCATATATTCCGTCAGGCAGATTTTATAGAGCGTTCGGTGAGCAATGTAGGTCGAGCGTTGTTGGAAGGAGCGATATTTGTGATTGTTGTACTGTTTATTTTCCTCAACAGCTTTAGGACTACGGTTCTCTCCGTCATTGCCATTCCTCTCTCTCTCCTTGGCACTCTTGTCGTGCTTTATCTTCTTGGATTGGATATTAACACGATGACGCTGGGAGGGATGTGTATAGCCATTGGTTCTTTGGTCGATGATGCCATAATAGATGTGGAGAATGTTTACAAGCGACTAAGGCAGAACCATAAGAAGCCAAAAGCCGAACGAGAACCGGTCTTTACGGTTGTCTTTGATGCATCTAAGGAAATACGTGCCTCTATTCTTAATGCAACATTCATAGTCATGGTTGCTTTCGTGCCTCTCTTCTTCCTTTCGGGGATGGAGGGTCGCATGCTCAAACCGCTTGGAATAGCGTATATTATTTCTCTTTTCATGTCTTTGGTTACTGCTATGACCGTAACACCTTTGCTTTGCAAGATGATCCTCTCAGGAGAAAAGTACCTTAAAAAGAACGAAAAAGACAGCTGGATCACTCGCAAACTCTCTGTCGGATACTTCAAAACTCTTTCATGGGTATTGGATAACAAAAAGAAAGTCGTGGCTTTCACGGTGGTCCTTTTTGTCGGAGCCATAGTGATATTCTCTCGAATGGGACAGAGTTTTCTTCCGGAGTTCAACGAAGGATCTGCGGTTATATCCGCCGTTGTCAAGCCGGGAGTATCGCTGGATGTGAACAACGAGATTGGTTCCATGATAGAACGATCATTATTGGAGATTCCGGAGGTAATCAGCACAGCCAGACGGACAGGAAGAGGAGAGTTGGACGAGCACTCACAGTCCACCAACGGAGCGGAGATCGATGTCAATTTCAAGCTTGACAAACGAAGCAGAGAAGAGCTCTTCAATGAAATGAGAGAACGCTTGGCGGGTATTCCCGGCATTGCAACCACGATAGGACAGCCGTTGGGACACCGGATAGATCACATGCTTTCCGGAACCAGAGCCAATATTGCGATCAAAATCTTCGGTACTGAGCTGAGCAGACTCATAATGTTGGGCAACCGGATCGAGAGTGTTATAGAGAAAATAGACGGAGTCGTGGATATTTCTGTGGAGCAGCAGACCGAGACACCGCAGTTACAGATCCGAGCCAATCGGGGGGCATTATCCAAATATGGTATAAGCATTGAAGAGTTCAACCGTTTCATCAAGCTGGCATTCTCCGGTGAGCAGCTTTCCGAAATCTATCAAGGACAGAGAAGCTTCGGAGTGGTATTAAGGCTGGACAAACGCTATACCTCCTCCATAGACGCCATAAAAGATGCTCTTATAGACACTGGATTCGGAGGAAAAGTTCCTTTGAGTGAAGTTGCAGAGATTGTATCCGCAGGAGGTCCGAGCAGTATTTCAAGAGAAAATGTACAGCGCAAGCTCGTTGTTTCTGCGAATGTCTCCGGACGAGACCTCAAAGGAGCAGTAGAAGAGATACGTACAGAGATAGAAAAAAGCACAATACTTCCGGAAGGTTATCGCATAGAATATGGAGGACAGTTCGAGAGTGCGCAGAGTGCCACACGGACTCTTCTGATCGCCACGATAGTCTCTCTCCTTGTCATCTTCTTGCTGCTTTTCGGAGAGTTTCAGAGTGTTTTGCTCTCCGCCATCGTACTGTTGAACCTGCCATTGGCACTTATCGGAGGCGTTCTTGCCATATTCTTTACCACCTCTATTGTAAGTATTCCTTCTATCATCGGCTTCATCACCCTGTTTGGGATAGCCACTCGCAACGGAATACTCCTCATCTCCAAGTACAAACAGCTGCAAGAGAAGCAGACACCGCTGCATGAAACAGTATTGAACGGTTCTATTGACCGCCTCAATCCTATCCTCATGACCGCCCTTACCTCTGCACTTGCGCTCATTCCGCTTATTCTCAGTGGAGACAAACCAGGTAATGAAATTCAGAGCCCTATGGCTGTTGTTGTGTTGGGCGGGCTTCTCACCTCTACTCTTCTCAACATCTATCTCATGCCGATAGTGTACGAATGGTTCGCACAAAGAAAACAAAAACAGAACGCACAATGAAGACAAAAATACAGACCCTGATATTACTCCTATCTCTTACTGCTGCACCTCTCCTTGCGCAAGACATATACACTCCTGTGCTTAGGCAGATAGAGCAGAACAGCAAGAAGCTCAAAACGCTCCAACGGCAATATGAAGCCAAAAAAATCTCCAATAAGACCGGGCTTACTCCTGCCAATCCGGAAGTGGAATGGGGCTATTTCAGAGGCAGGCCTGCAGAACTGGGAGTGCGTCAAGAGATCATCGTAAAGCAGACACTGGACTTTCCAACCGTTTATCTGTATAGGAAAAATCTCTCCGACAGACAGAATCGCACGGCTCACTACCAATACCTCACGGAGAAGATGGAGCTGATGTTCGCAGCCAAATCACTTTGCATAGAACTCGTTCGCTACAATGCTCTTCTCGCGCTATACGATAGGATCTTGAACAATGCACGTCGGATAACCACCGCGTACGACAGAATGAGTAAAGCCGGCAGCGTCAATGTCCTTGAATACAATAAAGCCATTCTCAACCTCACCAATGCCGAAAACAAGCTCAAGCTCCTGAATCTGGAGCGAGATCGACTCCTTTCCGAACTTGCCGTACTCAATGGGGGAGAAGCACCGGAGTTTGCCATTGACTCCTATCCTGCTCCCGAAGAGATGCCGGACTTTGACATTTGGTACACGGATGCACAAGCCAATAGTCCGCTTCTGCTCACACAAAAAGAGCAAGAGCACGTTGGCGAGCAGCAGCTTAGGCTCACTCGCTCCGAGACTCTTCCAAAGCTTTCCGTCGGATACTTGGGAGAGTTTCTTACCGGAGAGCGGTTCCAGGGCATCACCGTGGGAGTCTCCATTCCTCTCTGGGAGAATAAAAACCGCATTCGTCAAGCCAAGGCGGAGCTTCTTGCGGCACGTGCAGAAACTGAAGAGAGTCGTACTCAGCACCAACGCCACTATCGCAACCTCTATGACAGAGCCAAAGTGCTGCGACAAAATTTAGACCGCTACAACGCTGTACTGGTCAATAATCGTAACGATGCCCTGCTCTTCAAGGCATACGACAACGGAGAGATCTCCCTGCTTACCTACCTCTTGGAGGTTGAATACTTCTTTGAAGCCTATGAAGAGAAACTGAATATGGAGCGAGACCTTGCGCTTGTACAAGCCGAACTCACTGCGCATCGTCTCTGAACTCCTCTTCGTTTCTGTTTCATACTACATAAGAAAAGCTCTCCGATAAGCATCGTAACGCTTATCGGAGAGCTTTTTTAAGGCACGTAATCTGAGCAAGTGTCGCTCAGTAATAGGAAAGAGAGGTTACTGCTCGTGTTTATATTTGAATAGAAAAGCAAACAGGACGGCAACAACGGCAGAATAAGCTGCAAATATGTACCAGGAGTTGGGATAACCGAACTGATCCACCACGTATCCTGCGGCATAGGATCCTATTGTTGCACCCAGCCCGTTTGTCATAATGATGAATACTCCCTGTGCACTGGAACGTATGGAGGTATCGGTCTTTTTGTCCACGTATAACGAGCCGGAGATGTTGAAGAAGTCGAAAGCAATGCCATAGACAATCATAGATAGGACAAGGAGCCACACTCCGTTGCCGGGATCGCCCAAGCCTAACAAGGCAAAGCGAAGAGACCAAGCCACCATGCTCATGAGCATCACGATCTTAATGCCATATCTCTTGAGGAAGAATGGTATGAGAAGGATGCAGAGTGTTTCGGATGTTTGTGAGATAGCGATGAGTACTCCCGAATATTTCACTCCAAAGGTATCGCCGAACTGTGGCATTGATCCGAAGAAGTTGGTCAGATAGTCATTTGCAAAGCCATTTGTGATTTGCAGGGAAACGCCCAAAAACATAGAGAAGATGAAAAATATTGCCATCTGTTTCTCTTTGAACAGGGCGAATGCACGTAAGCCCAACAAGTCCACCCACGATTTTTTGTCTTTGCTTTTGGATATCGAGCACTTTGGAAGAGTTAGGGAATAGAGAGCCAATATTATGGAGAGTGCTCCGGAGAATATAAGCTGATTGGCATTGGTCTTGAAGCCTAACAGATCCACAGCCACCATTGCAATGATAAAGCCGATGGTTCCCCAAATCCGTATTGGCGGGAACTCTTTGACGGTATCGAGATTGGCATTGTTCAATGCCGAGTATGCAACAGAGTTCGATAGAGCTATGGTTGGCATATAGAACATTACGCTCAATAGGATTATCGGGTAGAGTGTTTCATAGGATGTCATTCCGGCTGCTAAGAACATAAAACCTCCTCCTAACAGATGTGAGATTCCCATAAGCTTTTCTGCCGGAATCCATCTATCTGCTATGATACCCATAATGGCCGGCATAAACAGCGAAGCAATCCCCATTGTGGCATAAAAACTTCCTATTTGCAGTCCGGTAAAGTGTAGTGATCCTCCCAAGTATGCGCCTAAGGAGATCAACCATGCCCCCCAGATTGCATACTGCAAAAAGTTCATTAAGATAAGTCTGAACTTTAAGTTTGATACTGATGAATTATTCATTTCTATATGACTCTTTAGAATAAGAGAGGATTACCCGGAGCATCAGCCCGTAGTATCCTCTCTTTTGTTTTTATTGTTTCTTTTTTGTTTTGCTGCTATATCACTTGTTTGTCGTCTTCCGCTCCGAGTAAATGATGCGCAAGTTCTTTCCGTTCTTACTGTGTTTGAGTCGGAGACCGGTTGGTTTCAAGAGATTGCTTATGCTTAAAGTTACAGGATTGCTGCTGTTAGGGTCAGATAACGCTCTCTCTACCGGGAGTACCCATACCTTTAGATCTTCATTGGGGGTGTCCTTGATGTGCTTGTTGATAAGCTTTGATATGTTTGAAAAGCTGTAGCTTGTAGATGCCGAGCTGTAAATCTGACTTAAAAACGTAGTATAAGCTTCTGTCAATTCTGTCTCTCTTCTGCTGAAGAATGAAGCGACAGAGTCTTTAGGCAACATCAAAAGATAGGTCGGAGCAGAAAGATGATAGACTCCATTGTCGTTCGGGTCTGCGGTAAGAGTAAACGGAACAGACTCCAATGCTCTCTCATAGCCGGCATTGCCCTCCTTGAGAAGAGCTTGGATTGCTTTCGTCGGGAAGGTAATTTCCGTAACCACTCCTGCCGGAGATTTGAGATTCGTGTAGTACTCATCCGGATTACCGCTCAGCGTAGTCTTGCCAAGTAGGGATGAAAGATCCGCATGATGAAATCTTGCGATCTGCGAAACCTCCGGAGTAAGTATCAGTTCTTGATCCTTTACCAAGTGTACAAGTGAGTCCGTCTTCTTTGAAGACTGAACAATGGTATCTTTGGTATAATACATCGTAAGAGCAGTACGATAGACGCGCAACATACTACCGGATCCGGCTTGAACGGTCAGATGCATTCCCGGAAAGTATTTATTAAACGCCTCTTGCGAAGAGAATATCGGGTCATTCTTTACGCTCCGATCGTATATGTCTTGTCCCAATTTGTTATCCACCGGAATAGATACAGACATGATTGTTACCTTATCTTGTCCGGAGCCGATAACGATTCGGGAGTTGCCCACAGATGGAAGAAAAGAAGACTCTCCCAATTTTTCAAAAGGCCCGTACTGGTCTATGTTTCCAACGGAGTAGTGTTCAAAAGGAATTGTCTTCCCCAACTTATATGCGGCAATAGTAAGAGGAGCCAAAGAGTCTCCGTCATAGGAGGTATAGTAGAGCGAAACTCTTGTGGAGTCTATGCGTCCTTTTTCGGGAATGTCAGAGAACTTCAAACCCTTTGGAGCGTACAACTGGCAGAGATAATCGCTGCTTACACTCTTGAAATACTCATCGGGCAGATGTCCTATAAAGCTGAAAGGACTTGATACCAATATCTTATTGAATCCGTCTTCATCTTTTGCGCCATTTGTTTTGACATCAAAAGGAACAGTTACTGCATCCAATGAAAACTGTGCCGAGTAGGTCTTTATCTTAGAGTCGTCGGGTTGAAGCTCTATTCCGAGAGCATTCCTTGGTTCATCACAAGAAGCAACGGAGACCAAAAGACCTACGCTACAAAGGAGAAACGCTATAAGTTTCTTCATATTACTACCATTTTTCATGTTTACTGATATTAGACAGAGCCGATCTTTAGATCGTGTCGTAGAATGCAACAACCTTGTCCACCAGATCGTTTTCTCCTTCAAATCGGGTATATGGTACACTCTCTTGTTTTAGAACCTCTTCTATTTCTGTACCCTTTTGAGCTTCCATCGGTCCTAAAATCATACCATCAAGATTTTCGGTCATGAGCTTCACGAATGAAGAGAAGTTCAATCCCTCTTTTGTGATATGTTTAGACTTGATATTGTCGTACTTCAAGATCTCTTCCGTATCCTTTCCGTAAGGTATTTCAGGGGTATCTTCAAATAGAGAGAGTACCACCTTTGTATCTTTGAAAAGCGGATCGTCATGATACATCTTCTTGAGATACAAGACAGCCATGCCGGCAAACCAGCCTTGGCAATGCACAATATCGGGTACCCATCTGAGTTTTTTTACGGTCTCAAATACCCCTCTCGCAAAAAATATAGCTCTCTCCGTGTTGTTGTCATGCGGAAGTCCTTCCTCATTCAACACCCCTGTTTTTGTATCGAAGAGGTCTTTACTCTCGACAAAGTAGATTTGTATTTTTGCTGATGAAAGTGTTGCGACCTTCACTATCAAAGGATTATCGTGATCATTGATGTTCAGAAGCATTCCGGAAAGCCTTATCACTTCATGGAGTTGATTGCGACGTTCGTTTATGCTGCCATAGTTGGGCATAAATGTCCGTATCTCATGCTTTTTCTCTTGGATGCCTTGAGAAAGCTTTAATGAAAGTGTTGCTATTTCGGAGTTTTCAATATATGGAGTAATCTCTTGTGAAACAAAGAGGATCTTTCTCTTTCCCATATTCCTTTACTATCATTGGTTTATAGATTGTACAAAGATAATAGTTTTCAACGTCAAATTCAAATAAAAAGAGACCCACCGAGCGATGCATGCCATCTTTGAACGGCACTGCCATCCTTGAAAAAAAGGAGCTTAGGAGAGTCCCCGGATCGTTTTATGCCGAACACCATACCCGTTTAACGTTGGGGATCTGCCCGGAGATGCGGATGAGTAGAAAAGATGAAGTTGAAAGATGGTGGAATGGAGCTTTGCGTTGTTTTTTTTGAATACTGCCACAAAAAAGAATGAACGTGTATAAAGCTTTGTCCGAACCTGTTTATTATATCAAACCGAGTTTTGAATGCCATAAGTCGGACTTTGATTTTCAGAAATCAAACCTTGATGTTTACCAATCAAGGCTTGGTTTGCAACTCTGAACCTGTTAAACCAAACATATAAATATTTATATTCCGTTTTTTTAGTCGGTTTAGAGCAACAAAAAAGCCTTTACACAGCTTGGAAAAATTCCTTTCTGTGTAAAGGCTTATTGATCGGAGATCGAGTAAGATTACAGCAAAGCTTCCACTTTTTGCTGAAGAACTGCCTTACTTGCCGCTCCCACGTGGCGCTCTACCACTTCTCCGTTCTTGATAAACAGGATAGTAGGAATATTGCGAACGCTGAACTCTGCCGGTGTAGAGCTGTTTTCATCTACGTTCATCTTGCCAATGAGGACTTTGCCTTCGTATTCGGCAGCAAGCTCTTCGATGATAGGGGTTACCATTCTGCATGGTCCGCACCATTCTGCCCAGAAATCTATTACGATAGGCATGCTTTCTGCCACTTTTTGCTTGAAGTTGTCGTCTGTAAAGTTAAAAGCCATTACTGTTAAGTTTTTAAGGGTTCTTAGTATCAAAAAAAATCGTTTTCAGTATAAAGATAGGCATTTTACCGGTTTTGTTTCGGAATAAACACTCTACCATCTATCTTCTTAATGTCCCATCTATTTTTGTGCCAAAGTGAATTTAAGCTCTGCCTCTGTCAGGTAGTCCAATAGATCTGCCGAAATATTAAGCGGTCTTTCTACCTGCATTTTCAGCCTCACTTCGGCTATGGAGTCTACAAAATGAAAGTAGATATTGGTATCTCCCTCTTCGCATACCGTAAGAAGATCTCCTATTTCAGCTACAATCTCTTCCGTCAGATTGGTTATCGGAATCTCTATTTCAAGGTCGTACTTCAGATTGTCGTGGATGTTGTCCAAAGAAGTGATATTGACGATGTTGACAAAAGGCTTTTTGTTTTCACTTCTATAATGAGGCACATCCACCCGAATCTGGGCATAAATGTACATTCCTTCTACTCCGTAAGATGAAAATTTCGGGAAAGAGTCTCCGAAGAGAGCGATCTCGCCTTCTCCTTCAAAGTCTTGCACTTTGATGAAACCGCAAAGCTGTCCCTTCTTGGTATAGGCTTGTCGGAAACCTGTTACGACTCCTGCCATCGTCATCTCTTTTCCAACGAACTCATCGACGTGGTTCAGATCCAAAATGGATGAGTTGCAGAAGTGTTTGATCGTGATGGCATACTTGTCGAGAGGGGATGCAGAGATGGATATTCCCAAAAGCTCTCTCTCTTTCTTGAGTCTCTCTATATCGCTCCACTTGGGTGGATGGCTGTTCAGACACGGCTTTGCCATCTCTTGAAAGTCGCTATCCCCAAAGAGAGAGAGCTGCATGCTGTGTTTGTCCTGCTGCACTTTCTGTCCGTATCTGAATAGCTTTAGGAGGAACGTATCTTCGTCCCCAGGGACTTCCGGGACAACAAAATCCTCTCGGCTGTAATTGGAGAAAGAGTCGAAGCCTCCGGAGTAAACAATGGACTCCAAGGCTTTTCTTGTACAAGCGGAAAGGTTCACTCTCTCAAAGAAGTTGTAAATGTCCGTAAAAGGTCCGTTGGCTTCTCTTTCCGAAACTATCGCATGTACGGCAGACTTGGGCATCCCTTTTATTGCCTCCAATCCGTAGCGGATGTTGCCATCTTTGTTTACGGTAAACTTATGGTCGGACTCATTGACATCGGGACAAAGTACCTGAATACCCAGCTTCTGGCATTCGTCTATGTATTTGGTAACCTCGGTGGCGTTGTTTACGTTCCTGCTGAGCACACCTGCCATAAATTCCGGTGGGTAGTGAGCTTTCAGGTATGCCGTCTGGTAAGCCAAGTAGGCATAGCAAGTGGAGTGGCTTTTATTGAACGCATACGATGCGAACTTCTCCCAGTCTGCCCAGATCTTCTCCAATGTTTGGTTGGGATACCCTTTAGCCGAACCTCCTGCCATGAACTTGTCTTTGAGTGTCATCATCTTTTCGATGATCTTTTTACCCATAGCCTTACGAAGCTCATCGGACTGTCCGCGAGTAAAGTCGGCAATCTCACGGGACAGAAGCATCACCTGCTCCTGATAGACCGTAATACCATAAGTATTTGCCAAGTAACGCTCCATGCAGGGAAGGTCATAGGATATCTCCTCTTCGCCATGCTTGCGTTTGATGAAAGAGGGAATGTAGTCCATCGGTCCGGGACGATAGAGAGCATTCATCGCGATAAGGTCCTCAAAGCGAGATGGTCGCAACTCTTTCATATACTTTTGCATTCCGGCAGATTCAAACTGAAAGACGGCGGAAGTATTGCCTTTACAGAAGAGCTCAAAAGTCTTTGCATCGTCGAGAGGAATGGCATCAATGTCTATATCTATGCCATGTCTGCTCTTTATGTTCCTTAATCCTTCTTTGATGATAGAGAGTGTTTTGAGACCCAGAAAGTCCATCTTTATCAGCCCGGTCTCTTCTATGATATTCCCTTCGTATTGAGTTACGAGGATCTCTTCATCTATTTCTTTGTCGTAAGACGTCGCAATGGGTACAACATCCGAAATAGGGGACTGACCGATGATAATACCGCAAGCGTGAATACCGGTAGAGCGGACAGTCCCTTCCAATTGGATGGCATAATCTAAAGTCTCTCGTATCTTTTTATCTCCTTTGCCGTAAATTTCTGCAAGTTCCGGAACATGTTTGAGACTTGCCGTAATGTCTATCTTTTTTACGTCCGGAAGTCTTGCCGGAATCAGTTTTGCCAAATGATTACTCTCGGCAATAGAGACATTGGTTACTCTGGCAACATCTTTTATGGCACTCTTCGATGCCATTGTCTGGAATGTTATGATATGGGCAACGTTTTCCACACCATATTTTTCGGTAACCCACTTGATCACTTCAAATCTACCATCATCATCGAAGTCTATATCAATATCGGGAAGTGAGATTCTGTCGGGGTTTAGAAATCTTTCAAAAAGAAGGTCATACTTGATAGGGTCTATGTTCGTTATGCCAAGACAATATGCAACAGCAGATCCCGCAGCAGATCCTCTACCCGGACCGACAGCTACACCCATTGCGCGTCCTGCAGCAATGAAGTCCTGGACGATGAGAAAGTATCCGGGGTATCCCATGTTCTTGATCGTGTTCAACTCGAACTCAAGACGCTCTTTAAGTTCTTCCGAAAGATTTTCTCCGTATCGCTTTTGAGCACCGACGTAAGTGAGATGACGCAGGTAGTCGTCCGCATCTCTAAAGTTCTCCGGAATAGGGAAGTGGGGCATCAGAGGAGGATTGTCTATGGAGTAGATCTCTACTTTATCCAATATCTCCTGCGTATTGGTAAGCACAAAAGGAATATCCTGAAATATCTCACTCATCTGTGCTTGAGTCTTCAGCCACTCTTGCTTTGTGTATCTTAGGCGATTGGGATCGTCAAGAAGCTTTCCCATGCTTACGCAGATCAGTCTGTCATGGGCTTCTGCATTCTCTTCTCTTGCAAAGTGAACATCATTGGTCGCAATGACTTTAACTCCAACCTTTCTTGCTAAATCCAAAATATGTTTGTTTACACTCTCTTGTCTGAGGAAGGTTGTTCTATCTGCGGTTGGATCGTCCGTTTTGTGTCGTTGAAGTTCAAGATAGTAGTCGTCCCCAAAGATATTTTTGAACCAGAGGATGCTCTCTTCTGCTTCTTGCAGTTTATCTTGAGCGATAAGTCTCGGAATCTCTCCTCCAAGGCAAGCACTGCTGATGATAAGGCCTTCGTGATACTTTTCCAGAAGCTCTTTGTCTATTCTGGGGCGGTGGTACTTTCCCTCAGAGTAGGATATCGAAACCATTTTGATAAGGTTGTTATATCCTACTTTGTTTTTTGCAAGGACTATGAGGTGGTAGCCGCTTCGGTCAAACTCATTGTTTTGCTTGGATAGTCTGCCTCTTCTGGCACAGTAACACTCGCAGCCAAATATCGGAACAAACAGCTTTTTCTTTTCTTCTGCTATTTGGGATTCTATATTTGCTACATCTCCTCCATTTGAAATAGCATCATTAAGCTGCTCTTTAAGATTCTTGATATTTTTATTGATGGGAGAGTTGATCTTCTGAACATGGTTATAAAACTCCTTTATTCCAAACATATTTCCATGATCCGTGAGGGCAAGACCTCTTTGTCCATCTTCTCTTGCGGCTTCTACAAGCTGAGGGATAGAGGAAAGTCCGTCCAGGGTTGAGTAGAAAGAGTGAACATGAAGGTGTGTAAATGGATATATGTTATGGCTCATGGTGTTGATGAAGTTTTAATGGATGAGGCTCAGAAAATCGTCTTCGGAGATGATAGGGATATTGAGTTGGTTCGCTTTTTCTAACTTTTGTGGTCCCATATTCTCTCCGGCTATTACTTTGCTCGTTTTAGAGGATATGGAAGAGGCAACTTTCCCTCCATTTTGAGTGATAAGTTCTTTTATCTCATCTCTTGAGTGCGAAGAGAATGTTCCGCTGACAACAAAAGTCATTCCATCTAACTTGTTGGAAGTAATAGTTTGCTCCGAAGTCGTTTCTGCTTCAAGCTTGAGTCCTGCTGCTTTTAATCTGTTTATAAAACTTGTGTGTCTCTCCTCTTGAAAATAGCCTCTAATGGAACCGGCAACAATCTCCCCGATACCTTCTACCTCACAGAGAGAGTCGGTTGTCTGAATAGAGAGATTGTCAAGAGACTTGAACTTTTGTGCGAGAAGTTTTGCTGTCGTTTCCCCAACCTGAGGAATCCCCAAAGCATACAGCACCCTGTGGTAAGGAGTGCTTGCAGAGTCTTTTATGCTATCGTATAGTTTGAGAGCGCTACGTTCCTTGAAACCTTTGAGTTGGATAAGGTGCATGGGCGTGAGAGTATATAAATCCGATGCATCTTTCACCATGCCTTTACCATACAACTCCTTAATAGTCTCCGGACCAATGTTTATATTGAGAGCTTTTCTTGAGCAGAAGTGTTCTATTGAGTTTATGATTTGCGGAGGACATTCGGTAGAGTTGGGGCAGTAGATTGCTGCAACATCTTCTTTTCGTACCAAAGGAGTGCCACACTCCGGACAGTTAGATGGAAAAACAATAGGGGATGTCGCTCCATCATTCCGAAGATCGGTTCTTACTCCTACAATTTTGGGAATGATCTCGCCTCCTTTCTCTATTGCAACAATATCCCCAAGGCGGAGATCCATACTTTTGATATAGTCTGCGTTGTGCAGGGAAGCACGTCTGACGATTGTACCGGAAAGATGTAATGGATCCATTATCCCGACAGGCGTTACGGTACCTGTCCTTCCAACTTGGAACTCAACCCCGATAAGTTTAGACTCTTTTCTCTCTGCCGGATATTTATAGGCGATGGCCCATTTAGGAGATTTGGCTGTCAGTCCAAGCTCTTCTTGTTGTCTGATTTCATCTACTTTGATCACGATGCCATCTGTTGCAAATGGCAGATCATCTCGTTTGCTTTCCCAATGTTTGATAAACTCCAGAATCTCATCGGTACTACGACATACTTTTCCATGAGATTCCGTCTTAAAGCCGAGACTATGGAGCAATTTTATTCTTTCTGATATACTCTGGGGAAGAAAAGAAGCATCATCGGCATAGATGTAGTACATATACGCTTCAGGCTTTCTGTGCGCAACGAGTGCCGGGCTATATTGCTTAATCGTTCCGGATACTGTATTTCGAGGATTGGCAAATAGTTCTTCTCCTACTCTTGCTCTCTCCTCATTGATCTCCTTAAATCTTTTCCATGGAAGGATTATTTCTCCTCTTACTTCAATCCTTTCGGGTATTTTATTTCCGCTTCTCAGCTTTAGAGGAATGGAAGAAATGGCTTTAACAGACGAAGTAACATCTTCTCCCTGCTCACCATCTCCTCTGGTCAAAGCTTGTAACAATCGACCGTTTTCATAGATCACAGATATGGATATACCGTCTAGTTTCAACTCGACATTATATTCTATGGTATCTTCTTTTATTGTCTCCTTGACTCGGTTAGAAAAAGCAACTACGTCTTCAAACGAATAGGAGTTGGAAAGAGAAAGCATAGGCCTTGCGTGCTTAACCTTTACACCTTTTTCGGTTAAATCGCTTCCCACACGCTGAGTAGGGGAAAGAGGATCAAAAAACTCCGGATACTGTTTCTCCAAAGTTTCCAACTCTTTCATCAGAGCATCAAATTCGATATCCGAAATAGTAGGAACTCCAAGAACATAGTAGTTGTAGTTATGGTTATTAAGTTCTTCTCGGAGTTGTTCTATCTTTTCTTTCATGATTAGAGTTCTTTGGAGCCGGGTATCGAGTCTTTTATTTCAGATTCTTTAGGGATGCTGTCTGTACTTGTGTCTGCTGTTGGTATTGTATTAAGACTTCCGTTTTTATCTTCGGAAATATCTAACGTATCCGTCAGGTTCTCTTCCTTGAAGTGGTAAAAACGAATGGAGTCTATAAAAGATCTCAGAGCTTTTCTTTGAAGACTCTTTACTCCATCCCAATGAAACAGACCTATAAGTCTTGTTGCATTATTGAACAGTGTAGAGTCATAAGGAATGTCTATTCTATATTGCCCTGAAGGATGATTGTACAATGTATCTATCCGAACACTTTTCCGCTTTTCGGAAAAGATCAACCAAACCACTCTCAGACTATCTGAACGCTCTTCATTTGAGGGAGTGATAACATTAAAGGAAAAGCGTAACCCTTCATTATCTGCTCCTTTAGGAAAACTGTTGAAGAAGAACAGGCGTCTGAATATAGAGTGAGAAGTCGGAACCTCAAACTGTCTGGCATGAGTCCACAGATCATCTATTTTAGGAGCCAATCTGTCCAAAACATGAAGAGAATCCTGTTTGATCACTTTTAATAGAGCCTCTTCTGCTGCAAGCTCATTGGCAATCTTGTCATATATCGGATTAAGAAGATTCACATTCTTGGCGTACCAGACAAGAGACGAATCATATTGAGCCTGTGTAAGGTTGTGCTTGTCAAAAATACTTTGATAGTAAAGAACCTTAACGGAATCTTCTACGGATTCGGATCGTAAAATCTGTTCGGCGATGAATATATCCTTTGAAACTGCATAAAATTCATCGCTGTTGAGAACATATTTGGGTCTTGTCCGGCAACCAAATATGAGAATACTGCATAAGAATACAGAGAGAATGATGGTATTATACCTTCTCCTCAGTAGAGTCTTCATGTTTCTTAGATGATTCTATCAATCTTCCGAAAGACTTATAATACAGTGTGATGAGAAGTATTCCCCCGACGGAGATACAAGCGTCTGCTACATTAAAGATAGGACGGAAAAATATAAGCTCTTCTCCTCCAAAGAATGGAACCCAGCTTGGCCATACTGTCTGGATGATCGGGAAGTAGAACATATCCACCACTTTCCCGTTAAGCCAAGGGGCATATCCTCCTTCCGCCGGTAAAAATTGGGCTACCTGTCCGTGACTATGAGAAAAAAGCTGACCATAGAATACGGAATCTATTATGTTCCCAAAAGCTCCGGCAAATATGGCAGAGATTGTAAGTATAAACCCTAAAGAGTAACGAGGCTTCTCTTCATCGTAAGATTTTATAAGTCTTACAATGAGATAAAGGAGTCCCATCGAGGCTACAATCCTAAAGATGGTCAGTATATACTTATTAAAGAAATCCCAGCCAAAAGCCATTCCCGGATTCTCTGTAAAGTGTATATAAAACCACTTGGTTATCTCAATAGAGTCTCCAAGAGCCATATTAGTCTTGACCAGAATTTTTACAATCTGATCCACCACAAGAAGAAGGAGTATTAGTGATCCCACTATGATGCTCCTCTTCTTTTTTTCGCTTCCTATCATTATTCTTTATCTCCCGGTTTACTTCACTCCGCTATTCTTAGCTTCAATACTTAGTGTCGCATGCGGAACAGCCCTTAGCCGTTCTTTCGGAATAAGCTTTCCTGTTTCCCTACAAATGCCATAAGTTTTATTCTCTATCCTTACCAGAGCTGCCTGAAGATTCTGAATAAACTTGAGTTGTCTTTCAGCGAACATTGCAGACTCCTGCTTAGAGAGGATATTGGCGCCTTCTCCCATATTCTTAAATGTGAAAGAGGTGTCCGCGGTGTCATTGCTGTCCGAATTGTCAAGAGAAGAACGGTGCAGCTCATAGTCCTCTATGGCTTTTTCCAGTTTTTGAGTTATGATCTCCTTAAACTCCAAAAGCTCTTCATCCGAATACCTGGTCTTTTCAATTTTTTCACTCATAGCATTTAATGTATAAGAGGTTATTTATATTCCCATCAAGATTGTACCTTTTCCAGAACAAGAGGTACTATTATCTCGTTTATATCTATCGTATCTGCACTGTTCTCATCCAAGTTTGAAGAGAATGCTATATCCAATGCCTGAACCTGTGTACAGATATATTCCATGTGTGTCTGTATGCTTTGTTGGAGATCCTCATCGCATTTGATGGTGATCTTTATCTTGTCCACAACATCAAAGTTCTTTGACTTTCTGAGGTTTTGCACACGATTGATAAACTCTCTTGCCTCTCCTTCTCGGCGCAGTTCTTCTGTTACATTGATATCCAAAGCCAATGTCAAAGTTCCCTCATTGGCAACCAACCAGCCCGGAATATCTTCTGCAAAGATCTCCACATCGGCTCTATCTACCGTTATGTTAGAACCTGCCACTTCAAACGATATGGATCCTGCCTGTTCAAGGCTGTTTATATCCTCTTGTTCCAGAGCGGTAAGATATGCAGCCACCTGCTTCATGTGAGCACCGCACTTGGGGCCCAATGCTTTGAAATTCGGCTTCACACGTTTTACTATAACGCTGTCGGAAGGATCCACAGTCTCGATAGCTTTCACATTGACCTCATTGATCACGATGTGCTCTATCATTTTCAGATTTTTCCTGAACTCTTTATCTATCGTCGGAACAATGATGCGGGTCAGAGGCTGACGCACTTTAAGATTTGCTTTTCTTCTTAGTGCCAACACCATGGAAGAGATATTCTGTGCAAGTTCCATGCGTGCTTCAAGAGCAGTATCTATCTCACGGTTGTCGGAGACAGGGAAGTCGGCCAAGTGAACTGATACCGGATCTTCTTCTGACGCCGTGCTCATCTGAAGGTCTCTGTATAGCATGTCTGCGTAGAACGGAGCTATTGGAGCCATCAGCTTGGCTACCGTTTCCAGACAGATGTATAGAGACTGGTAAGCGCTCAGCTTATCTTCGGTGAGACCACCGCCCCAGAATCTTTTACGACAGAGACGCACATACCAGTTTGAAAGCTGATTCGTTACAAATTCGGCTATTGCACGTCCTGCCCGTGTCGGTTCATATTGTTGAAGGGCACTATCCACCTCCTCTATAAGCGTATTAACTTTAGAGAGTATCCATCTGTCTATTTCCGGTCTATCCTTGTACGGAATCTCGTTTTGCTCGTTGTAGAAGCCGTCAAGGTTTGCATAAAGGGCAAAGAACGAATAGGTGTTGTAAAGCGTTCCAAAGAACTTTCTTTGAACCTCTTCCAGCCCTTCTATATCAAATTTCAGGTTATCCCACGGAGAGGCATTGGTCATCATGTACCAGCGCAACGGGTCTGAACCATATTTGTTGATTGTCTCAAACGGATCCACACCATTACCAAGACGTTTAGACATCTTGTTGCCATTCTTGTCCAATACCAATCCGTTCGAGATCACTGCCTTGAAAGCGACAGAGTCCATCATCATGGTAGACAGCGCATGAAGCGTATAGAACCAACCTCTGGTCTGATCCACACCCTCGGCGATAAAGTCTGCCGGATAGGCTTGATGATTATCTATGAACTCCCTATTCTCAAACGGATAGTGCCATTGTGCAAAAGGCATGGCACCGGAGTCGAACCAAACATCTATCAGATCCGATTCTCTGTGCATCGGTTCGCCATTAGGCGCAACAAGAACAATCTCATCGACAAAAGGTCTGTGAAGATCTATCTTGTCGTAGTTCTCATTGGAGAAGTCGCCGGGAACGAATCCTTCGAGAGGATTTTTGCTTGTAACTCCAGCTTTGACAGCTTTCTCTATCTCTTCGTAAAGCTCCTGTACGGAACCGATACATATCTCATGCTTGCCATCCTCTGTTCTCCAGATTGGAAGAGGTGTTCCCCAATAGCGGCTTCTGGAAAGATTCCAGTCCTGAAGGTTTTCCAACCACTTTCCGAAACGCCCTGTGCCCGTGCTTGCAGGCTTCCAAAGGATTGTTTCATTCAGCTCTATCATACGCTCTCGTACGGCTGTAGATCGGATGAACCAGCTGTCAAGCGGATAGTAGAGGATTGGTTTGTCTGTTCGCCAACAGTGAGGATAGTTGTGTACGTATCGCTCGATCTTGAAGGCGAGCCCTTGTTGCTTAAGCATCATGCAGAGCTTAAGGTCGAGAGACTCCTCATCCTTTTTCTGTTCGGAGTCGTCGTATTCTGTTTTTACAAAGTGTCCTGCATACTCGTCATACAGAGATTTGTCCACATAGGAGCTGATAAACTCTTCGGACAGATCTTCATACCTGTAATATTTTCCGGACAGATCTACCATAGGTCTTTGCTTGCCTTCATGGTCTATAAGCAGAAGACCTACGATGTCATTGGCTTGCGCCACTCTGGCATCATCTGCACCGAATGTGGGAGCTATGTGTACGATACCCGTTCCATCCTCTGTTGTAACAAAGTCGCCCGATATTACACGGAAAGCGTCTCCCATCGGTTTGATCCAAGGGATAAGCTGCTTGTATCTCATGCCTACAAGATCTGCTCCCTTTAGCTGTGCTACCACTTGGTAGGGGATCACTTTATCGCCCTCCTTGTAGGAGTCAAGGTCCAAAGTAGCCCCGTCTTTATGGAAGTATGAACCCACCAGATCCGAAGCCAAAACCACGGTGATGGGTTTGAATGTATAGGGATTGTATGTTCTGATAACGGAGTAATCTATCTTTCCGCCTACGCAAAGAGCCGTATTGGAAGGGAGGGTCCACGGCGTTGTCGTCCAAGCCAAGAAGTAGGCATCTCCCCATCCCCGCATTTCCTGTTTAGGGTCGCATATCTCAAACTGAGCCGTACAAGTGGTGTCTTTAACATCTCTGTAACACCCCGGTTGGTTAAGTTCATGAGAACTCAGCCCTGTACCGGCAGCAGGAGAGTAGGGTTGAATGGTATAGCCCTTGTAGAGAAGACCTTTTTCGTAGAGCTTCTTGAGCATGTACCAAAGGGTCTCTATGTACTTGTTATCGTAGGTGATGTAAGGATGTTGCATATCTACCCAATATCCCATTTGGTCTGTAAGATCTTCCCACTCCTTAGTGTACTTCATCACCTCTTTTCTACAAGCGTGGTTGTACTCCTCTATGGAGATTTTTGTACCGATGTCCGCTTTCGTGATACCGAGATTCTTTTCCACGCCAAGCTCTACCGGAAGACCATGTGTATCCCATCCCGCCTTACGATCGACACGGAATCCCTTCATGGTTTTATACCTGCAAAATACATCTTTAAGCGTTCTTGCTATGATATGGTGGATACCCGGCATACCATTAGCAGAGGGAGGTCCTTCAAAAAAGACAAAGTCCGGAGCTCCGTTACGAATGTTAAGACTTTTAGCAAAGAGATTTTCAGCCTTCCATTTTTCAAGCATCGTGCGGTTGGTGGAGGCTAAATCCATACCACTATATTCAGTGTATTTTTTATTCATATATCTTGCAGTTCTATATTTTCTACTGAGTTGTTCGAGGGCTTTCTACCCTATATGTTTTATAAGTTGCAAAAATAATATTTTTAAGGGTTACTGCAAAACCCGAAACTATTAAAATTCAAACCCTCTTCCTAACGCTTTAAGAAGCTTCTCTTATCTCGTTTATATCTTGTTCTGAACGTTATAAAAATCTCAAATCAAATCGTGAAGCATGAACATCAAGCTTTGAATATTGGAAACCAAGCCTTGGATCCTGCAAACCAATCTTTGAATATTACAGACCAAGCCTTGAAATCGTTTCCTTAATAGCTTAATCTCTCTTTATAAACAGGTTAAAGAGAGAAAAGAAACGCATTCATCGAGAAGATTTTGAGTAGAAAGTTCGCAATGCACACTCCTTGAATAGTGGAGGATGGCAGATCTGAACGTTTTTCATTAGCTTTGTAGAGTAACACTTAAACAGATTATTTACGATGAAAACATTCTCAAGTCCCGAATTTCCAATAAAGCTCGATATACCTGCTGTTCACTCTTTTCTTACAGATCTGACCAAAGTAGAACCTTTGATCGCAAAGTTTGGAGGAGAGAAGGTTCAGACTCTTTCTGCTTCTGAGGGAGAACTAAAACTGAAAGTGAAAACGCTCGGAGAAGTGGGGTTGAAGTTGATAGATGTTGCTCCGAACTGTATAACCTATCAAGGCGTATCCACTCCCATTCCTCTTCGCCTGAGAATAGAGCTTACGGAAAGAGAGGGCAAAAACTACGGACAGCTGTTGGTAGATGCAGATGTGCCTCCATTCCTGGTCGGAATGGTACGGGGACGCATAGAGCCTAATCTGACCAAACTTGGAGAAATTTTTGGAAATACGGATCTTTCCGAGTATCTGAAATAACTGTTTGGTACGGAATATGTCCGAACCAATATCTTCAAAGGCGAATAGGAGTATGGGGCAACCTGCTAAGCTATTCGCTTTTGTTGCGCTTTGTGTACATCCGAATTTATATAGACAATAATGGATCTTCTGACTAAGATATTGCATCAAGCCACGAAACATCGGGTAAAAGTCCTGAACAGCTACGCAAAAACCGGAGAAGCGTTGCAGGACCAACAGTTGCGGTATATTCTGGATAGAAGCAAGAATACTGCTTACCTTGCACCTTTTCGACTGGGGCAACAGTGTTCTTATGAGCAGTTTGCATCGTCTGTCCCGGTAGTAGAGTATGAGGCTTTGGCACCATACATCGAGCGAATGTTAAGGGGCGAGAAGAATGTTCTTTCTCCTTATTCCGTCACTTGGATGGCAAAAAGCAGCGGTACATCCAATGACAGGAGCAAGTATATCCCGGTTCCAAAGATTTACTTGAAGCAGAACCACTACAAAGCCGGCTCGGATGTGGTCTGGTCTTATCTGGCAGAAAATCCCGATAGCAGGCTTTTTGCATCCAAAGGTTTCGTGCTTGGCGGGAGTCATGCTCCTACGTACGAGGGAAGCGGGATCCGGACAGGAGATGTCTCTGCCATACTTGTGCAAAATATGCCAAGCATCGGGGAGTGGATCAGAGTCCCTTCAAAAGAGATTTTGTTGATGGGAAACTGGGAGGAAAAGCTGGAAAAGCTCATCCCGGTGATAGCCAAAGCGGATGTGGGAAGCATTTCGGGCGTTCCCTCATGGCTATTGATGGTGATAAAGAGAGTGCTCGACTACACAGGGGCAAAGAGTGTGGCGGAGATTTGGAACAATATCGAGGTGTTTTTTCATGGAGGTATCAGCTTCGACCCATACAGGGCAGAATACGGCTCCATAATGGGAAAGGAGATCTTTTATAGAGAGACCTACAACGCTTCCGAAGGCTTTTTTGCACTTCAAGATGAGAGTCAAGATCCCGGAATGTTGCTTCTTCTGGATCACGCTGTATTCTATGAGTTTTGGCCTCTGGACGCATATAACAGAGGAGACGAAAGGGCTATCGTGCCACTTTCAGGCGTGAAGAGAGGTAGCCCTTATGCTATGATCATCACCACAATAGGAGGTTTGTATCGTTACATCATCGGGGATGTCGTGGAGTTTACATCCATCTATCCTCACAAGATAAAGATAGTGGGGCGGACAAAGTCTTATATCAACGCATTTGGAGAAGAACTGATGGTGCACAATGCGGACAAGGCAATAGAAAGAGCTTGTGCCGAGACAAGAGCTAAAGTGTCTGAATACACCGTTGCGCCTATCGTGCTGGCGGAAGAGGGAAGAGGGTATCACCGGTGGCTGATAGAGTTTTATACGCAACCCGATTCTCCGGAACAGTTTGCCGATATATTGGATAAAACTCTCAGAGAAATCAATTCGGACTATGACGCCAAGAGGTTCAACGACTACACGTTACTCCCTCTCAAAATGAGTATAGTGCCAAACGGAACGTTTCATAACTGGCTTCACTCAAAAGGGAAGCTGGGAGGACAGCATAAAGTGCCGAGATTGTCCAACAATGCGGATATTCTCAATGCCCTTTTGGATGTGGTCGAAAAGAGGGCTTCTACTTGATACCTCTCTTGTTTAGCTCTTCTTGGAAAAGTCGTGCATTCTTCAAGTGTGTGGCATAATCGGCGGCAAAGATATGTTTGCCTGAGAAGTCGGAGTCCGCACACATATATAAGAAGTTGTGGCTTTGGGCGTTCAGAACAGCTTCCATAGCCTCTTGAGATGGAACACAAATAGGGGTAGGCGGCAGACCTCTATTCTTATAAGTGTTGTAGGGAGAGTCTATCTCCAAATGCTTTTTCAACACACGCACTATGGAATAGTCCTGATGGGCAAAAATGATGGTAGGATCTGCCTGCAACGGCATACCCAACCGCAACCTGTTCAGATAGAGACCGGCAATGGTGGCTAACTCCGGTTGGTATCTGCTCTCCAAGCTTACAATGGAAGCCAAGATCCTGACCTCGAAAGGTGTAAGACCTAAACTCTCTGCACGATCCAAACGTTCTTTGCTCCAAAACTCTTCGTATCTCTTTACAAGCATCGTAACCACCTCTTTGGGAGAAGTATTCCAAAAGAGCGTATATTCTCCCGGTAGAATGTGGTTCAGTAGTGTCGTGTCTTGTATGTTCAGCGATTGTATCAGCTCTCTATCTCGTAGTGCATCGCGATACTCATCCTTTTTGTACATGAGATATTTGGCTAAAACTCTCTCCGTATCTCCGGTAAGTCTGTCGAGTGGCAGTGTCAGAGAGACTTGGTCTTGCTCTCCTTTGCCGATGCGTTTGGATATAGACTCCAAACTTTCCGAGGGATGTATGGTATATGCTCCCACCGATGGGGAAGGAGTATCGGATATAAGGTGTAGATAAGGTAGAAGCGATGGATACTTTACACTGTATAACTCTGTGATGGATCTGCTCACATCATCCCAGCTACTTTCGGGAAAAACGTAAATCCATCCCTTTCCTGCGTTGTACATTCCGAATATTCTCGGATCTTTAAGTCGCTTAACCACCATGTAGGTAAAGACTCCTGCGCACAAAACGACGGCAAGAGACACTATCCCCAACCACTTTGTTATGTTGTTTTTCTTCTTTCTTTCCATTATTTCTGCCATTTACTTACAAAGATAGAAGAAAATGTGCTTTATCTATTGCGTGATAGACTTGGATGTATTATCTTTGCACTCGGAAAAGGAAGTGTGGGTGAGTGGCTGAAACCACCAGTTTGCTAAACTGACGTACGGGTTACCGTACCGGGGGTTCGAATCCCCCCGCTTCCGCAATAAGTACTAATGTTTAGTAACTTGCAGAATTTGTACACGAAATTATGTGTTTAATGCCCCAAAATTAAAGGTTTTGGGGCATTTTTTTGTTTGTATAAAAAATAGAAACGATGGTAAGAAGTTTTTCTGTGATGAAGATTTAATCTATAAGGTAAAGTTTTGCACCATATACAATAAATGATATTAGTAATATCGCTGTTCTGCAAAGGCAGAAATGGTAATCAATCTTTACAAGAATTTCACAATACGACTGAAAAAGACTATCTTTGTGTAGTGGTTTTTGTTAAAAGTTTTTATCGCAGATTAAAAACAATGACGACTTCTTTATGAACTTAAATAGATAGCATGATAAATAAAAATATTGATTATGAATCCACTAGTAAGCAGCTTACAAAAAGCAGAAAGGGAGATTGTTATCAATTACCCATTAAATGAGGTCAAAGCAGCTATTATGTTGCTCTTTGAAAAATTTCCATCAAAGTATATGCTTCAGGAAAATGACATCAATGAAGTATTCAATACATACCATTTTCCAATTTCCAATAATCTAAATCCTGCAATTGCAGATATTGCACTCACAGAGGAGGGAGATAAGACAAGAATACAAATAACTGTTACAAATGCATATGGCTCGTTATCATCTAATTCCATCCTTGTTGGAATCCTAAGCGATTATTTACTCGTACTTGGAAAGGTTTTGAATAAAGAAAGTCTTGAAGATATAGCTCAGACGGTCAATCGTTCGAGTGTGAATTCAGGCTGTCTGATTCTTTTTCTTGTAGGACTTGGGCTTCTTGTATTGTATGTATTATTGACATAAATAATTAGCAAAACATTTTGCACAATCAAAATACATTTTCAGGACTATTTAGAAGCTTCTAAAACAAGAAAGGAAGTATTTCAGCCCTTTTTATTTTGTTTTTCTTCTTATTGGATTAGTGATGTCAATATGAAATCTAAGAACTTTTATTAAACAAAAAATAAGCCCACATTCGGCTCTACAACTCCGTTTTTTGATCTTATAGATGTAGGACTTCATAGTACCTATACGACCTGCGAGTTTACCCTATATGATCTTGGCTTCCTTGATACTTGTAAAAGTATTATCTTTGTGCAAAGGCTTAAATAGCCTTATTGCTGTATCTGTTTATCCTCCTCCTTTCCGAGGATAGAAGGGGGATTTGTGTATTATTAACCATAAAAAACAAGAAGATGAAGAAAATCTTTATGCTTGCCACAGCTGTGGTTATCTTATGTTCCTGCAACGATCAGTCGCAGTCGACTCAATCAGAAACCTCTAACACAGAGCCAAAGGAACTTATCACCGAGGTGCTAACCAAAGACAAACAGCAGGAACTTACTCCTGATATTGTATTGGCCAGTCTGCGCGAAGGCAATGAGCGTTATATTGCCAACAAACAGTTGCCTCGTGATCTCAATGCTCAGTCTGTTGCCAGTCTGGAGGGGCAATATCCTGAAGCAATCATCCTCTCGTGTATTGATAGTCGTGTACCTGTTGAGTATATTTTTGACAAGGGAGTCGGTGATCTTTTTGTCGGCCGTGTAGCCGGTAATGTGGCTGATGAACACATGCTTGGCAGTATTGAATATGCCTGTGAAGTTTCCGGCTCAAAAGTCGTTCTCGTATTGGGACATCAGGACTGTGGCGCTGTCAAAGCTGCCATTAAAGGTGTTGAGATGGGCAATATCACTTCTTTGATGGAGGAGATCAAGCCTTCTGTGGAAGGTACCGAGTACGCAGGAGAACGTACTTACTCTAATAAGGAGTTTGCTGATGCTGTGGTACGTGAAAATGTACTACAGACTATGGATGAGATTCGCCGAGACAGTCCTATCCTCAAAAAACTTGAAGATGAGGGTAAAATAAAGATCTGCGGAGCGATCTATGAAATGTCCACAGGTCGTGTTCTCTTCCTCTAATTAGGAATTAACGTTATACAGAAAGGCTCCCGAAGTTGGTTGTTATCCAACTTTGGGAGCCTTTTTTTATTTAGATGTTTTTCCTTTGTCTGTATCTCTTAGTGTCTTTTCTTTGCTATCAACATGCTGTATTTTGAAAATTCTATACCTTTATCGGCGGAAAGAGAAGCAAGAGAGCATTTAGTAGGCTTTCAAACCACAATACTTTTTGGATAATGTAAGAATATCACGGATTATAACTTATTATGAAAATGAAAAATAGAATGAAGAGATCTTATTTGCCAACATTGTTGATAGCAATTTCCGCATTGTTCTTAGGTAGCACTTCTTATGCTACTAACCAAAATAACGGAAGACCAACTTTAGCCAAAAGAGGAGAAAGTGTTGAAAAAATAGTGCCGGAGGGTTGGGCTTTTGCTCACGAAAAGGGAGATCTTAATAAGGATGGAATTGAGGATATTATCTTAATAGCACAGCCTAATTACAGAGAAAAAATATCTACTCGTGATGATGGATATGAGTACAACTATAATCCGAATATTCTGGCGATCTATTTCGGTACGGAGTCCGAGGGATATAAAATCTTTAAGATGTGGGATAATGTTATCCCGACAGAGGAAGATGAGTATACTAAATATGAGTCTTATCTTAAAATTACCGACAAAGGAGTATTCGACATCATAGTCAACTTTTTTGCCATTGCTGGTACTTACGGAACATCTAATACCACTTACAAGTTTAGATTTCAGTCGGGAGACTTTTTCTTGATTGGAAAAGAGATCTCCGGTTTTAGCCGCTCATCGGGGGAAAGTTCTGTGGTGAGCTACAACTTTTTAACAGCAAAAAAGTGCACTACTACGGGTAATATGTTTGATGAAAGTGTAAAGAAGAAAGTTGTTTGGACGAAATTAGTAAAGAGACGCCTAAAACCTCTCGGATCATTTTATCTTGAACCTTAAAGATTATAGCTGCTGAAAGATTGAATATATCCTTTGCTTTTAAGGATTGAGTTGGTAAATTGAGTTGATTTTGCTTCATATTGTGCAGAATGTGCCAATATTCATCAGTAAAAAGCTTTGAATCCCTTGTTAATCCAAAATAAATATCTACATTTGCAGAGCAAAAGGGAAATAGACCTTTTGAAGATGGAGGTTGTAGCTCAGTGGTAGAGCACCGGATTGTGGTTCCGGGTGTCGCGGGTTCGAAACCCGTCTTCCTCCCAAAAGTTAAGGCTGTGTTACCATATAGATTTGGTCGACACAGCCTTTCTGCTTTATATCTGATCTATTTACTATCTTTGAAGACAGAAAAAACAAATCATTATAGACATTGACCTTAAAGATGAAAATTAAGAATTATAGTCTGGAATATCTGCAACTCTTGGCAGAGAAATTTCCTTCTGCAGTTGAGGCTGCCACAGAGATTATCAATCTTGAAGCCATACTAAGTTTACCTAAAGGCACAGAGCATTTCCTCGCAGATATTCATGGGGAATACGAAGCTTTTGATCATGTACTCAAGAATGCTTCCGGCAGTATAAAGCGGAAAGTAGATGAGCTCTTCGGCGCATACGTCAGGCAAGATGAGAAGAGGGAGTTGTGTACTCTTATCTACTATCCCAAGGAGATGTTGGAGCAGGTTCATCGCAGGGAGGAGAATATAGAAGAGTGGTATCCGGTGATTCTGAACAAGCTTATCCAAGTCTGCAAGAAAGTTTCCGAGAAATACACTCGAAGCAAGGTGAGAAAGTCTCTACCGAAGCAGTACAGTTATATTATACAGGAGCTTTTGCACGAAGATGCCGGCAATGATCACAAGTCCGCTTACTACCACAGCATTTTCAAGTCCATCATCGAAACCGGAAAGGCAGAGGACTTTATCATTGCATTGTGCCAGACGATACAGCGGCTTGTCATAGATCATCTTCACGTGGTTGGGGATATATATGACAGAGGGCCGGGAGCTCATCACGTGATGGATACGCTCTCTAAGTATCACAACTTCGACATTCAGTGGGGTAATCACGATATGCTTTGGATGGGAGCCGCTTGTGGCAATGCTGCATCCATGGCAAACGTTTTAAGAGTCTCTCTCCGCTATGCCAACCTGAATACTTTGGAAGAAGGATATGGAATCAATCTGCTTCCTCTTGCTCGCTTTGCAATGGAGACCTACGCCAATGACGAGTGCAAGGTATTCCGTCCCAAACTTGGCTCTGCGGACAAACTTTACGATGAGAACAGCGCTTACCTCATTGCTCAGATGCACAAGGCAATATCCGTGATTCAGTTCAAGCTGGAGCACGAAATCATTTCTCGACACCCTGAGTATGGAATGGAGGACAGGAATCTGCTGCATAAGATGGATCTGGCAGCCAAGACCATTACTCTGCCGGACGGAAAGAGCTATCCTCTTTTGGACACCAACTTCCCAACGATAGATCCGAAAGATCCTTACAAACTGTCCGACAAAGAGAAAGAGATCGTCGAAAGGCTGCTGATCAACTTCCGACACAGCGAAAAGCTACAGAAACACATCGACATCCTTTACAAGCACGGCAGCATGTATTTGTCATATAACGGCAACCTGCTTTATCATGCCTCCATTCCGATGAACGAAGACAAGACATTCCGAGCTTTGCGCATCGGGAAAACCTCTTATTCCGGAAAAGCATTGTACGACAAGATAGACAGCATTGTGCGAGAAGCAAGGGTGAGCAGCAGTGTTGCGAAGAAGAAAGAGAAACAGATGGCGATAGACTTCATGTGGTATCTCTGGTGCGGTCCGGACTCTCCACTCTTCGACAAGTCGGCAATGACCACACTGGAGCGTTATCTTGTGGAAGACAAAGCCACTCATCACGAGCAGAAAGGTTACTACTTCGTCTATCGGAAAGAAGAAGAGGTGTGTATCAAGATACTCGAAGAGTTCGGACTTTCCGGCCCCGACTCTCATATCATCAACGGACACGTTCCCGTAAAAGCCGTAAAAGGAGAGCAGCCCATACAAGCCGGAGGTCGCATGATGCTCATCGACGGAGGCTTCAGCAAAGCCTACCAGAAGAGCACCGGCATTGCGGGCTACACGCTTATCTTCAACTCTCACGGGTTGCATCTGATACAGCACGAGCCATTCTGCTCCACACAGAGAGCAATAGAGAAGATGGAGGACATTCAAAGCTCTACGGTACTGAAAGCCGCCACCTCCCATCGCATCTATGTTCGAGACACAGACAACGGCAAAGTGCTCAGAAGCCAGATCGACGCCCTTAAAGCTCTTCTCGAAGCCTACAAGTACGGAAAGATTTAGCTGCAAGAAGCACTTTCCTCACTTGCAAAGCAGCAAAAGAGTATTGGCGATTAGAAATAAAAGCCTTACTTTTGCACTCTCACAACGGTAGTGAGGAACAAAAATACCGGGGCCTCGTAGTTCAACGGATAGAACGGAAGTTTCCTAAACTTCAAATATGGGTTCGATTCCCGTCGGGGCTACTCACCACAACAACGTCGATGCACTGATATATAATATGTATATCGGTGCATTTTTTATTCTCCGTTCCCACACCAACGCCCCATCTTTTTCTCCTGCTTCTCTGCATTTCTCGGTCTTCTGTGCGATAAGAGAGACATTTCCTCAAAAAACTCCCAAGCATAAACTCAAAAATTACCGAGTAAAAACTCTATTCTTATCAAGTAGTTCTATATTTCTCGCCGTGAAATGAATATTTCTCGCCGTGAAACGAATATTTCTCGCCGTGAAACGAATATTTCTCGCCGTGAAATATATAATAGGTGCTTAAGAGTCAAATTTTAGATCAGTAGAAGAATAAAAATTGTTAGGTAAAAACTTGAGAGTTATTGGGCAGGAGAATGTGAGTTGTTGAGGATTCAGATGAGAGTTGTTGAGGATTCGGATGTGAGTTGTTGAGGATTCAGATGAGAGTTGTTGAGGATTCAGATGNGAATGTGAGTTGTTGAGGATTCAGATGAGAGTTGTTGAGGATTCGGATGTGAGTTGTTGAGGATTCAGATGAGAGTTGTTGAGGATTCAGATGAGAGTTGTTGAGGATTCAGATGAGAGTTGTTGAGGATTCGGATGAGAGTTGTTGAGGATTCGGATGTGAGTTGTTGAGGATTCAGATGAGAGTTGTTGAGGATTCAGATGAGAGTTGTTGAGGATTCGGATGAGAGTTGTTGAGGATTCGGATGAGAGTTGTTGAGGATTCAGATGAGAGTTGTTGAGGATTCGGATGTGAGTTGTTGAGGATTCAGATGAGAGTTGTTGAGGATTNAGGATTCGGATGAGAGTTGTTGAGGATTCAGATGAGAGTTGTTGAGGATTCGGATGTGAGTTGTTGAGGATTCAGATGAGAGTTGTTGAGGATTCGGATGTGAGTTGTTGAGGATTCGGATGTGAGCTGTTGGATAGTCGGGTGCAGGTTGTTGAGGAGGAGGTTGGGAGTTACTGAGCAAAAGTTCTATTCTTACTTATAAATATAGAATTGGTCGTTAGGAATAAGATGATTTCAGATGGATTGGTCTTTATTTTTTGATTGAATGTTTTTGGATTTATGTCAAGGAGATTTCGAGTCGGTTCCCTATTGGTTTTTGTGCTTTCAGGCGTTGATTTCATTCTTGACATGAGCAACATTTGCCGGAGGGTGAGGCATAAAAAAGAGAAGAACAGAGGTGATCGCTCCATTCTTCTCCTGTTGTTTTTGCCTGAATGTCTTGAGTTTTTTTGCTTAAGGAAGGGCTACTTTGTCGAGAATGCCGGTGAGATAAGCCATCGTGATGCCGTAGTTGGTCATCGGGACGTGCTGTTGTTGTGCCCGCTCGGAGCGGTTCATGACCATCTTTCTGGTGAACATACAGGCGCCGCAGTGGATGATCAGGTCGTATGGCGTGAGGTCTTCGGGGAAGTCTTTGCCGGAGACGATCTCGATTTGTAGCGAAGAGGATATGCGTTTGCGCAGCAGGGCGGGTATTTTTACTCGTCCGATGTCTTCCGTGACCGGTGCATGTGTGCACGCTTCGGCGATGAGGACTTTGGAGTGGGGAGTAAGGCTCGCGATGGCTTGGGCGCCTTGTACGAAGCTGTCGATGTCTCCTTTGTATGCTGCAAAGAGTATCGAAAAGGAGGTGAGCAGGCTTGCTGCCGGCTTGATCTCATATACGTTCTTGAAGGCTTGTGAGTCTGTGATGATCAGCTTGGGCGGATGCTGTAGCGCATCGAGGGCTTGCTTCATGGTGTCGGGTGTGCAGCAGATGGGAAGACAGCCCTTGTCGAGGAGCTCTCGTATGGTCTGCACTTGTGGGAGGATGAGTCTGCCTTTCGGTGCCTGGGCGTCTTGAGGCATTACGAGCAATACTGTGTCGCCTCCCGAAACAAGTGATCCGGTGATGGTTTCGGCAGATTGTGTCCGGGTGTTTGTGCTGCGGAGCGTCTCCAGCAGTGTATCCATGCCGAAGCCGGTGTGTGCACTTACGATGATGGGGGAGAGCCCGGTTTTCTCTTTGAGTGTTGTGCGTAATGCGTCCGGACAAGCGTGTATGTCCGCTTTGTTGAAGACCGGAATGACCGGGATATTCTTCTCCTGAAGCTGTGTTATCCATTCTAACTCGGGAGAAAGCTCTTCGGATGAGAGCACGACAATGGCGATGTCTGCGCTTTGCAGCGTCCGGCGCGTGCGATCTATGCGGAGCTTGCCGAGAGACTCGTTTGTGTCATCGAATCCGGCGGTGTCTATCAGTACGCATGCTCCCAGACCCGGGAGCTCCATCGCCTTACTGACGGGATCTGTTGTTGTGCCCGGAGTGTCGGAAACAAGAGAGACCATCTGTCCCGTAAGAGCATTGATGAGGGAAGACTTGCCACTATTGGTGCGACCGTAGAGTACGATGTGGAGGCGTTCGGAGCGAGGTGTCTGTTCCATGTCTGTGTGCGGAGTGGACGAATACAGGGGTCAGAATCGGAAGTCTCTCTTTCCTTTCTCAATGTCCGAAAGATTGCGAGTGGCTTTGTCTCGTATCTTGAGGTTCGGAATCATCTTAAGACTGTTCAGAATGAGCTTTTCTCCTTTCTTCTTGGTCTCATTCGAAGCGTAGTCTTCAAGGTACTCTTTCAGGGTGATGATGGCGTTGGGACCGCAGCAGTTGGCTATCTGTCCGCTCTTGACAAGAGCCATGAAACGGTCGCCCGTTCGTCCCTCTCTGTAACAAGCCGTGCAGAAGCTCGGTATATATCCAAGGTCTATGAGCCAGGCGGCTATCTCGTCGAGCGTGCGAGTGTCGCTAAGGTCAAACTGTGCCGTATCGTGTGCTTTCTCTTTCTCCTCTGTGTAGCCTCCGACCGTGGTGCGAGAACCTCCGCTGAGCTGTGAGATGCCCACTTCGAGTACACTCTCGCGAGACTTTTGAGACTCTCGCGTGGAGATGATCATGCCGGTGTACGGAACAGCAATACGTATGATCGCCACAATGCGACGGAAGATGTCATCCGAAATAGAGTTGGGGAAGTCTGCCGTGTCAATATCATCCGCAGGACATATTCTCGGTACGCTTATGGTATGAGGACCTACACCGAAAGTTGCTTCCAAGTGTTCTGCGTGCATCAATAGTCCGGTGAAGTCATACTTATATGTATTGAGTCCGAAAAGAACGCCAATACCGACATCGTCTATGCCTCCTTCCATCGCTCTGTCCATGGCTTCGGTGTGATAGACATAGTCGCTCTTCGGCCCCGTCGGATGCAGTGCTTCGTAAGTTTCTCTATGATAAGTCTCCTGGAAAAGGATGTATGTCCCTATTCCTGCTTTGTGCAGCTTCTTGTAGTTTTCTACGGTTGTCGCTGCAATATTGACGTTCACACGCCGTATCGCACCATTTTTGTGCTTGATGCCATATATTGTAGAGATGGACTCCAAAAGATATTCCATGCTGTTGAGAGTGGGGTGTTCTCCCATTTCGAGTGCAAGTCTTTTGTGCCCCATATCCTGCAAAGCAATCACTTCTTTGACTATCTCTTCTTGCGTGAGTTTGCGTCTGTGGATGGTCTTGTTCTTTGCGTGATAAGGACAGTAGGTACACCCATTGATGCAGTAATTGGATAGGTACAGAGGAGCAAACATTACAATTCGGTTGCCATACAACTTCTGCTTGATCTTTTTTGCAATGTCAAACATTCGTTGCTGTATTTCCGGATCTTCGCACTCAAGGAGGATAGCAGCTTCTCTGTGATCTATGCCTTTCCCTTCTGCTGCTTTTACAAGGATCTCTTCAATAATCGTTTTGTTGTCTTTATTTGCTTCGGCAAAAGCGAGAGTATCCAAAATCTCTTCGTGAGAAATAAACTCTTCGGCTTTTCTTGATGTTTTGTTATATGCCATTTTACATATAAGGTTTCAAATATTTCCTGAGGAGAGAACAAAAGTAATATATTTTTTGTTCTTAATACATATAAGTAGGTAGAATCTTAATTCTGATATTCAGGATGATCCCCACGTTCCATGGAGATTTTATACCCAATAGTGTGCAGTTGTGCAGCTAAATCTATAATTCCTTGTGCCGATTCACTTCCGAAAGCAGCCTTGTTATCATACAGCGAATATTCCTTGCGACGTGAAGCCGGAGACAGGTTAGGCATGATGACATTAGCTCCTGCAAGGATCCCTCCAAGGCGTCCTTCTCCGGGAAGTGAAGCCAATGCCGTGGTTGCAGGGATAAGAGCATGGGGCAGCATGAGGCGACATATAGATAAGAGTCGTAGTGTCATATCCACACTGCCGGCCTTTTCTCCGGAAAAGGGAGTGGCATGATGAGGTATGAAAGGTCCTATACCGATCATTTCCGGTTTGAATCGTTCGATAAATCTAATATCTTGAAGCAGATGTTCCACTGTTTGTCCCGGACTTCCTACCATTATTCCTGTTCCTGTCTGATAGCCGATCTCTTTGAGAGACATCAGGCATTGCTGTCTCCGAGAATGGCTCATGGTGGAAGGGTGAAGCGAGGAGTAGTGTGCGGAGTCAAATGTTTCATGTCTCAGCAGATACCGGTTTGCTCCAGCCTTATAGAATTTAAGATATGAGTCGTAAGACTTTTCACCGAGGGAGAGCGTTATGGCGCACTCCGGAAATGTTGTGCGTATATCGCGTACAAGGGACTCTATCCAGGGAGTTGTTTGTCGGGGGTCTTCTCCTCCTTGAAGGACGAAAGTCCTAAAGCCGAGATCGTATCCTTCCCGACAGCATTCCAATACCTCTTCATGAGAAAGGCGGTATCTCGAAACTTCTTTATTGTCTTTGCGAATACCGCAATAGAAGCAGTTGTTATGACAGTAGTTGGTTAGTTCTATCAGTCCTCTCAGATAGATTTTGTTCTGAAAGATTTCGAGAGTAACTTCTCTTGCCTTCTGATGCAGATATTGTATGGTATCTGCATCAGAAGAGGAGAGAAGATATATAAGGTCTCTATCCGATAGTGTATGATCTCTTTTCAGAAGATCAATTATTGTCCGCATACGTCTCCTTTACGTTCGTAAGCTCTTTATTCAGCTGACGACGTCCCGATACAATATCGTTGTATGCGCTTGGCCCGGATATGCAACCACCCTCGCAGGTCATTACTTCTATGAATTGTCCCGGAGCTTTCTTTGTTTTAGCATAGCTGCGGAGCATTGTGATATTCTTCTTATTAAGGTCTGCCACTTCTATGCCATTGACCTTATCGGCATTTTTGCCCAGATACGCTTTTACGGCACCCATTACACCTCCATTCAGTGCAAAGCCATGTGCTTCACGTACAGAGTTAAATGCCATCTTGTAAGCAGGAGCTTGTTGAAGCTCTATGTCCATTCCTTTGAAGATAGCACCCACTTCCTCAAATGTCAGGATCATATCCACCTCTTCGTCTCTGCGTATCTCTTGACGCTTACCGATACAAGGACCCACAAACACGATCTTGGCATTCGGATATTTTTTGCGTGCAATACGTGCGGTGTAGTACATGGGCGAACCGGTGGACGAAACGAATGGCTTCATTTCCGGAATATGTTTGTTCACCAACTCTATATAGGATGGACAGCAAGAAGTAGTCATGAAGGGTTGTCCCTCTTCAAGTTTTTCGAGAAGTTCGTGAGCCTCGTTGCTTGTGGTATCCATTGCTCCTTGAGCCACTTCAATAACATCGGTGAAGCCAATCTGTTTGAATGCTCCGTAAACCTGATCTATGGTTGTCTTGAACTGACCGAGTATGGAGGGAGCGATGATGGCAATGACCTCTTCACCCTTACGGATGCTTTGAAGCACATCAAAGGTCTGGGATATTTCAAAGATAGCACCAAACGGGCAGGCGTTCAGACACTTTCCGCAGTATATACACTTGCTTTCGTCTATATGTTCTACACCATACTCATCTTTTGAAATGGCTTTTACCGGACAAGCTTCTTCGCAAGGAACGGGAATGTAAACGATAGCGTGATAGGGGCAAGACTTATGACATATACCGCAACTCACGCACGTGTCGTGGTTGATTTGTGCCTGTCCGTTTTTTTGAAAGCTGATGGAGTCTTTCGGACAGTTGGTATAGCAGCTTCGAGCCACGCATCCCCGACAGAGGTTAGAGACTTCATAGTTGATCTGTACACAGGATGTACACGCTTCGTCTATGACACACATCAGGTTCTCTTTGTTTGGAGCTTCACGCTCAAGAGCCTTCTTTGCGTACTTGGAAAGCATATCCACTTCGCTCTCTTCATCCGTCATATCGAAGCCGAGCAGTGGAAAACATTTGTATTTCCACACTGCGCGCTCTTTATGAGGGCAACACCTTCCAAGTACTTTCGACCTTCGAGGGGAAAATTCAATAGGAAGGTAGTCTATTTTTTCTACGAGCTGTCCCTCTTTCCATAGCTTGACAAGAGTTGCCAGAAGCTTATGTCGGACAATCATTACATTGTTGGTGTAGGCCATACTATAGAGATGTTGTAATAGAGATATATATAAATAATCTGCTTTTGCGCCACAAAGATAAGCCCAAAAGTGATATGACACAACTATTTCGTAACTCTTTTTAGAACTAAAAGCTATAATTCCATTTTATATAGCTTAAATCTGATAAGAGAGTGGCCGGATTTATCTCTTTTTTGGAGGGAGCTTTTATATAAAAATGGAGGGCTCTATCCTCCGGGACAAAGGGGACGTTTTTTGAAGATTTTACTCTCCAATTCTTGTTTTTAATGTTTATTTGTCTGTATATCAATAGGATATGAAATATCCCGAATTTCGGAACTTTTCTCCTCTTGATCGGTTTTATGCCCCATTTTCGAGTTAATAGAGGTGAAATTTAAGAGGTCTAATTGTGATGAATTCTTAATAAAGAAATTGTGCCAAAAAGCCCATTTTTCGGGTAGAAACAGGTAAGTTGTTGGATATTAGCGCAATGACTGAAATTTCTAAACACGTTAATTGAATCCGGTAAACGTGTTTAATGAAATCAGTAAACGTGTTCATTGAAAAATTAAACACGTTAAGCCGACAAAATATGCTCGTTTAGCATTTTGGCTTAACGAGTATCGGAAATTGTGTTAATGAAACGGAGCGGATTTAACAATTCGGTCGTGCTCTGAAAACGACCCTTCCGATCAAAATAGAGAGAGCGAAAAAAGTGAGCATTTTTCGGGATGGAATATATAAAAATGACGTTTGTAAAAGCTCTTATTTTGCTCCAAAAAGAAGATTAAAAAAATCATCTCTCAAGAGTGTAATTTTGGTTTTTTGTATATGTCTTTGATCTTTGTTTTAGTGATCAAGTTTTCTTTGCCGTAGTATGGTAAAAAATGCACCTCTTGTATCCTGTCCGGAAAGCGATAAATAGAAAGAGGAAAAAGTTGTATCTTTGCTTAAATTGTACCGATACATCATGAGAGTATATGAGTAGTATAGAAATAGAAGAATATACAGAGCATCCGGATGAGCCGCAGCGAGTCTCTTCATCGGGATCAACCTATGTCCTTACCGGGATGTATAAGTCGTGGTTTGTCAACTACGCTTCTTATGTCATACTGGAACGAGCCGTGCCTCACATTGCGGATGGCTTAAAGCCTGTTCAGCGTCGTATTCTTTATACGATGTCTCAGATGGATGATAGACTCATAAAGGTGGCAAACATCGTGGGATTCTCTATGCAGCTTCACCCGCATGGTGATGCAAGTATATCGGATGCCCTGGTACAGCTCGGTCAGAAAGATATTCTTATCCAGTGTCAAGGTAACTGGGGGAATATTCTTACAGGGGATGGTGCTGCCGCAGCACGTTATATAGAGGCTCGTCTGACTCCGTTTGCAAAAGAGGTGCTATTCAGTCCGAAAATAACGGAATACCGTCCATCCTATGATGGAGCCAATAAAGAGCCGGTACGTCTGCCTGTGAAGTTTCCTCTCTTATTGGCACAAGGCGTGGAGGGTATAGCAGTCGGTCTCTCATCCAAGATACTGCCACACAATGTTTCGGAAATACTTCAGGCTTGTGTCTCTCACCTGAAAGGGGAGACTTTCAGGCTGTATCCGGACTTTCAGACCGGCGGACACATAGATGTCTCAAAGTATAACGACGGCGAACGAGGGGGCAACGTAAAAGTGCGTGCCAATATCATAAAGAAAGACTCTAAGACTCTTGTCATAGACGAACTGCCGTTCGGAAAGACCACTTCTTCACTTATAGACTCCATACTTAAAGCCAACGAAAGAGGTAAGATCCGGATACGAAAGGTGGATGATAAGACCTCCGAAAAGGCCAATATAGAGATTCAGCTGGCTCCCGGAACATCGAGCGATAAGACAATAGATGCCCTTTACGCATTTACAGACTGTGAGATAAGCATCTCTCCAAACTGCTGTGTGATAAAGGATGATAAGCCCGTCTTTGTCTCCGTATCGGATGTTTTGAAGGATAATGTGGAGCGTACCAAAAATCATCTTCATGCCGAACTTCAAGTAGAATACGATGAGCTGAGAGAGAAGCATCTTTTTGCATACTTGGAGCAGCTGTTCATCAAGAAGAGGGTGTACAAGGATAAGAAGTTTGAAGAGGCTAAAAGCACCGAAGAGGCTGTGGCTTACATCCGAACCGCATTGGCTAAAGAGCTTAAAGATCTCGTACGTCCCGTGACGGATGAAGACCTTAGGAGACTGCTGGAAATCCGTATGGCAAGGATTCTGCGCTTCAATGAAGAGAAGAATCAAATACTGCTGGAGTCTCTTTTGAAAGAGATGGAGCTGGCTCAGTACAGGATGGATCACATTGTGGAACATACGATAGAGTGGTACTCTTCCTTGTTGGAGAAGTATGGTGCCAAATATCCGCGTCGTACCAAAGTGCGTAGCTTTGATACCATAGAGGCATCCAAAGTGGTAGAGAAGAATGAGAAGCTCTATGTCAACAGGCAAGAGGGCTTTATCGGAACCGCTTTGAAGAAAGATGAGTTCGTTTGTAACATTTCGGATATAGACGATATCATAGTCTTCTTTAAGGATGCAAGGTATATCATCACCAAGGTTGCGGAAAAGGCTTTTGTAGGGAAAGATATTATCCACGTAGCCCGTTTTGTGAAGAATGATAAGCGGACGGTCTACAACACTATCCATAGAGAGGGAAAGCATGGACACTATTTCATCAAACGTTTCAGTGTAACCTCTTTTATGAGAGACAGGGACTATCCCGTGGGATATGGAGGAGAAGGATCCAAGTTTGTCTACTTCTCCGCCAATCCTAATGGCGAAGCCGAGACGGTAAGAGTAGTACTTAAGCCGAAGCCCAATCAGCGTCAGCTGGTATTTGAGAAAGACTTTTCTTCTATCCGGATTATGGGACGCTCATCGAGAGGATACCTGCTTACAAAAGGGGATGTACACAAGATCGTATTGAAGCAAAAGGGTGTATCCACTCTTGGAGGCAGAATGGTCTGGTTCGATCATGATGTCAATAGAATCAACTATGACGAACGAGGAGCTTTCTTGGGTGAGTTTTTCCCTGAAGACAAGATATTGGTCATCCGTCAGAATGGGGAGACATACACGACTTCATTTAGCGATACAAATCACTTTGAGAACGATATATTCATTATAGAAAAGTATGATCCGAACAAGGTTTGGACGTTGATCTATTTCGATTCGGAGCAAGGATACACCTATATTAAACGCTTCCAAGTGGAAGATTCTGCAAAAAGAGAAAACATCTTGGGCGATGGCTGTGAGATGATAACCCTTTCCGATGAACCTTATCCTCTGTTTGAAGTCTCTTTCAAAGGAAAAGATCAGCACCGCCTTCCGATAGTCATAGATGTGGAGGAGTATATTGCTGTGAAAGGTATCAGAGCTAAAGGTAAGCGTTTGAGTACCTTTGAAGTGGGAGATATAGAAGAGAAGGAGGGAAGAAAAGTAGAGGTCGCAACTGAAGACGAAGAGGTTTTGAGCTTGGAAGATTCGCCATCGGATGACAATGAAGAGTTTATGGAGACCAATCGTCTTCTTGGAGAGGCTACCGGGATGAAGAGTATTCCTTTTGGTAATGAAACGGAAGAGATGGAGGTGGAAGAATGAAAAAGTTTGTGCAAATCCATATCATCGGATTGCTTTGCTGTTTGGCTTTTCCGGCTATGGCTCAGAAAGACTCCGTTCAGACATCAACACCCAAGAAGAGTGCCTTTTCAGAAGTGATGAATAGGGCTTTACATAGGATCTATGTGGGAGAGCCTTTCTCGGAGTTTGATCCTCTTCCCACAACTCACAGTAGGCGATTCCTCACAATCGGAATAGGGCAGGCATTGGATGATTATCTTTCTCCCATTCCTCACGACGGCATATTCTTTAAGCTGAAAAGAGAGGGATACAAGAGAGAGAGGCAGGATTGGTTGCATATCGGATCTTGGCAATCTCTGATGGATATTCATGCGGCTCTCTATCGCAATCCCGTAAATGGTTCGGGTATGCAGTTTTTGCAGTTTGATGGAGCATTCGGACCGGCATGGAATCTTTTGGAAAAGAAGTGGCTGAAATGGGATTTGGCTCTAATGGGAAATCTTGTTTTGGGTTCTACCATAAAGTCAGCCAATACCAACAATGTATTCAACCTAAAACTCTCTGCCGGTTTAGACTTAGCTACAGGAGTGCTTTTCCCCATAAAGATAAAGGAGTACAAAATGTTTCTCCATTACAGGGCACAACTCTCTGCGCTTCATCTAACTTTTCATCCGGGTTATGGGCAGCCTTATTATGACTATATTGGAGGAGAGAATGGTGCACCACTCAAGTTTTATCTCACTCAACCATGGAACAGATTGAGGGTAAAGCAGATGATTACGGCAGACATTCCGTTTGCTCACTCTACTCTGATATTGGGATTTGAACATGGATATACCAATATGAGGCTGAATAACAGAAAGTTCAGAGAACTTTATTTTGGCTTGGTTTTGGGATATTCTTTCGACTATTTTAAGTTGAGCGGATCGCGCAGTATCAGAACTGATCGGATAGATAAAAGCTTTCACTTCTAAAAATACAGGAAATCATGAAGAGGTTTGGTGGTATAGCCATTGCAATATTGCTGTTTTTCCTCCCTTCTTGCAAGAAGATTGAGGTGGAAAATTCGGGGAACCAGCAGGAAAACTTTGAGGCTCTTTGGAATATCTTGAATGATAATTACTGCTATTTTGAAGAGAAGAATATAGACTGGGATGCCATAAAAATCGAGTATCAGAGCCGTTTGAATGCAAAAAAACTGACTACTCTTCAGTTTTTTGATCTGCTTTCGGACATGATAAGAGAGCTGAAAGATGGGCATTGTAATCTGATCTCATTTTTTGATCGTGGAAACTATACGTGGACTAATCCCAATGGAGAGGAATCGTTAGATCCTGCTTTAAGAAAAATCTATCTGGGAGATAAGTACAGAGTATCTCACGGAATGATTTATACAAAAATAAAGTCATCATTAGCTATTGACGATGGCAATAAAGATATAGGATATATCATCTATCCAAGTTTTATGAACTCACTCGGAGAGATGCAGTTTCTTTCCATTTACTTTAGTGATTGTAAGGGCGTCATAATAGATCTCCGAGGAAACGGAGGAGGTTTGGTGACCAATTCAGATATGCTTCTCTCTTATTTTCTCTCTCAGAAAAGATTGGTTGGGTACACGAAGTACAAGAAAAGCAACAAGAGGGGAGATTATTCCGATCCTCGCCCTCAATATGTCTCTCCTTACGGACATAATGCTTTCTGGACGGATATTCCCATTGTTGTACTTCAAGATGCAGGCAGTTATAGCGCAACGAATGACTTTCTGTACAAAGCCGTCTATGAGGAGAATATTACGACAGTGGGACTTAGATCCGGAGGAGGTGCAGGTCTGCCTGCAATGGCAGAATTGCCCAACGGATGGCGAGTGAGATATTCTACTGCTGCCGGACTGGACAGAAAGTTTCTCTCCCATGAACAGGGAATAGAACCGGAAGTGCGAATGTCTCTCAGTGGAGCTAAGGATAGAGATGATATTATAGAGAAAGGTATTGAGATAATCTACTCAAAATGGAATTTATGAGCAATAATGATAACAACCCACTGCTAATGCAAGAAGAAGAGATCGTACGTATGCTTAAAACAGTATATGATCCGGAGATTCCGGTGAATGTGTATGATCTTGGATTGATATACGATATAGATATACAGGATAACGGACATGTAGTGGTTACGATGACGCTAACCGCTCCCAACTGTCCCGCTGCGGACTTCATCATGGAAGATGTCAAGATGAAGGTGGAGAGCGTTAAAGGAATTAACGAGGTTACTATAAATCTGACCTTTGAACCGGAATGGTCTAAGGAGATGATGAGTGAAGAGGCTCTGTTGGAGCTTGGATTTTTATAATGACAGACTCAGGTATCACATCATACAGCATACCATCCGGGAAAGCGGTATATTTCTTTTCGGATGTCCACTTGGGATCACCTTTTCATAAAGATCCCGTAGCATTGGAACGCGATCTGGTTCAGTGGTTAAGATCTATTGAGCAGGATGCTTGTATGCTTGTGATGCTGGGAGATATTTTTGATTACTGGTTTGAGTATAGAGACGTTGTACCAAGAGGGTTTACTCGTTTCTTGGGACAGATTGCACGAATGTCTGATCTCGGCATAGAGATTCACTTTTTTACGGGGAATCATGATATTTGGAGTTTTGGGTATCTGGAGCAGGAACTTGGAGTGAAACTCCATACAAGTAGCTGGGAATGTCTGATAGAAGGAAAAAGATTCCTTATGGCTCATGGCGATGAGTATGATTACAGATCCAAAGGCTTCAGAGTGATCAGATCTATATTCCACAATAGGTTTTGTCAAAAGCTTTATGCTTCTATTCATCCCAGATGGACTGTCGGTTTGGCTCACTCATGGTCCAATTATAGCAGAAGAAAAGGAGTAGAAAAAAGATATGGAGACGATGTAGACTTTGTGGATGAGCAAAATAACTATCTCATATCTTGGACTAAAAAATATCTGACCGAAGTAAAAGAAAGTGATCAAAAGCCCGATTTCTTTATTTTTGGACATCTTCACATGCTTGTGGATCTGATGCTTCCTGAACAAAAAAGAGTCGTTATATTGGGGGATTGGATTAAGTTCCACTCGTATGCCAAATGGGATGGTAAACACTTCTCTTTGAATATCTATGAAGAGGACGAGAAATAAATGATACAAGGAGTAGAGAAATGAGTGTGTTTCAACTGAATTCTAAATTTAAGCCAACAGGAGATCAGCCCGAAGCCATAAAGGCTTTGGTTGATGGTCTTAACAGTGGAAGATCCCGGTATCAGACACTATTGGGGGTAACAGGTTCAGGGAAAACATTTACCATCGCAAACGTCATAGAGAAGATAGGCAAACCCACGATTATCCTGAGCCACAATAAGACATTGGCAGCGCAGTTGTATGGTGAGTTCAAGTCTTTTTTCCCGGATAATGCCGTCGAGTATTTTGTGTCGTACTATGACTATTATCAGCCGGAGTCTTATCTTCCTGCATCTGATCTTTACATAGAAAAAGACCTGGCTATAAATGCCGAACTTGACAAGTTGAGACTCCGAACGACAATGTCTCTCATGAGCGGACGACAGGATATTATCATCGTCTCCTCTGTGTCTTGCATCTATGGTATGGGAAATCCAAGTGCCTATATCGAGAAACGTATAGAGATAAAACAAGGAAGCCGTATAGATAGAGAATCTCTTCTTAGATCATTGGTAGATGCCTATTATATCCACAATAAAGCAGAGTTTTTACCCGGTAACTTTAGAGCAAAGGGAGATACCATAGATATTTTTCCGGCAGAAGAAAACTATGATGGTATCGCTTACAGAATAGAGTTGTGGGGAGACGAGGTGGACAGAATCACTCGATTTAGACCTCTTACAGGTAAGGAGTTGGGGGGACTTCCTTCACTATCTCTTTATCCTGCCACTCTTTTTGTAACATCTTCGGAACTTCTTTCTCAAGCAATAAAGCAGATCCAAAAAGATCTGGAGATTCAGGTCAATCTCTTTGAGCGAGAAGGGAAGCTATTGGAAGCCAAGCGTCTCAATGAGAGAGTATCGTATGACATCGAGATGATGAAAGAAGTAGGATACTGTTCCGGTATAGAGAACTATTCAAGATACTTTGACGGGCGAGCGCCGGGAGAGAAACCCTACTGTTTGTTCGACTATTTCCCCTCTGATTTTCTACTTGTGATAGACGAAAGCCACGTAACCATACCTCAGGTCAAAGCCATGTACGGAGGGGATCGCGCAAGAAAAACAAACTTGGTGGAGTATGGTTTCAGACTGCCTGCCGCCATAGATAACAGACCGCTGAAGTTTGAAGAGTTTGAAGAGATCATCGGAGATACGATTTTTGTCTCGGCAACTCCGGCAGATTACGAGCTTGAAAAAAGCGGAGGCGTTGTCGTGGAGCAAGTGATCCGACCCACCGGTCTTCCTGATCCTGTTATAGAAATACATCCGACGCTCAATCAGATAGACCATCTCATGGAAGAAGTGAGAAAAAGAGTGGAAGCGGACGAACGTGTCCTCATAACAACGCTCACGAAGAAGATGGCAGAAGAGCTTTCCGAGTATCTCTCCCAAGCAGGTATAAAGTGTGAATATATACATAGCGATGTGGATACGTTGAGAAGGGTTGAGATAATGGAAGGCTTGAGGTCGGGAGAGTTTGACGTCCTTGTCGGCGTCAATCTGTTAAGAGAGGGGCTGGATCTTCCTGAGGTTTCTCTTGTGGCTATTTTGGATGCCGACAAAGAAGGCTTCCTGCGTTCTCATCGCTCTCTTACCCAGACGGCAGGGCGTGCGGCTCGCAACCTGAATGGCAGGGTGATATTCTACGCCGATACTATTACTGCAAGTATGGCACTCACCATAGAGGAGACTCAGCGTCGTCGAAACAAACAACTTGAATACAACAAAAAGCATGGCATCACTCCCAAGCAGATCGTGAAGAACTCTGCCTCCATATTGGATCTCACGGGAGCGCCTACCGGGAAGAAAGCAGACTCAAAGGCGGCAAGCTACTCATTCAAAGCAACGGACACCGCGATGGTTGCAGAGCAAGCCGAGAGTGCGTATGTCTCGGCACAACAGCTGTCCGAAAAGATCAGCGCTGCCAAGAGTGCCATGGAGAAAGCAGCCAAAGCGTTGGATTTTATCTCTGCCGCTCAGTGGAGAGACGAGTATTTTCGTCTGTCCGCTCTGCAGGAGAATCAAAAAGGATAGAGACCCGCATGGCAGCCTCTTTTCAATAATTACTTATATTAGTGCAACAACAAACAGACAGTTATGGTTACAGATAACGACACACATATAGATACGGAACAATCGCCACAGAAGAGATGTTGTCCCTGTCGTAAGAGAAAAAGGGGAGCGACGCCTATCATAAAGCTGAACTCTTACGACTATTTCTCTCATCTTCCGAAAGGGGCGAATGAGTACGAGTTCACCGAAGTCCAGTTCAAGAACACTCGCAAGGGATACTATACCAATCCGTTGGGATTGGAGCTGCATCAGGGCGACATGGTTGCCGTGGAGTCTTCTCCCGGTCACGACATAGGCATGGTAACACTGACGGGGAAGCTCGTGGCTTTGCAGATGAAAAAGATCCGCTATCGCCATCCCGGCGGAGAGATTCGTCAGATATATCGTTTGGCAAAGGAGTCGGACATGGAGAAGTATCATCAGACAAAAGCCCTGGAGCACAGCACCATGATTCGCTCCAGGGAGATTGCCAAAGATCTCGGACTCGATATGAAGATCGGAGACGTCGAGTATCAGGCGGACGGGCTGAAAGCAATCTTTTACTACATCTCCGATGATCGGGTGGACTTTCGGACGCTGATAAAGAAGCTTGCCGAAGAGTTTCACATCCGCATAGAGATGAAGCAGATCGGGGCGAGACAGGAAGCCGGTCGCATCGGAGGCATTGGTCCGTGCGGTCGGGAGCTTTGCTGTTCGCAGTGGATGCCGTCGTTTCTTTCCGTAGGCACCAATGCAGCCCGCATTCAAGACCTTTCGATGAATCCTTTGAAGCTTGCGGGGCAGTGCGGCAAGCTTAAATGCTGCATCAACTTCGAGACCGACATCTACGCCGAAGCACAGAAGAAGATGCCGTCGAGGGAAGTACGTCTGCGCACTCAGCTCGGTATGTACAAATACTTCAAGGCGGACATTTTGGCAAAAAACATCACATACGCCATTGACAACCGCAACGAGAGACAGGAGGGACCGGCTTACGTAACCATCTCTGCGGACAGAGCATTCCGCGTGATCCGCATGAACAAAGAGGGTGAGATACCGTTCTCTCCGGAGCACGACGCCAAGAAAGGCAAAGAAGAGAAGCCCTCCAAAGACATTCTCAACGAGAGCATTTCCCGGTTCGATGCAGGAGAAGGCGGTGCGGGAGAGAAGAAGAGACGCAGCAGATCCAAGTCCTCCTCACGCAGACGCAAAGAAGCAAAAGCGGACAGAGTGGCAGACTGATCCTCACCCCCTCTCTCACACCCCCGGCGGAGACATGAAAAGAACATTCTGCATCCTTTCCCTGCTGCTTCTGGCAGCATCATCGGTACTTGTTTCATGCCGGAGCGGGTACCACTACGCGCTCTTCCACGAGATCCCCGAAGAGGGATGGCGTTCCAAGAAAGAGCTCTTCTACTCGTTCAGCATCGAAGACACCACGCAGCTGTACGACATCCATATCGACATCAGATACACCGAAAGATACCCGTACAACAACCTCGTGCTGGGCATCATTTCCGAGACCAACACTCGTCGGTATCAGACCGAGACCGTGGAGGTCCGCTTTCGGGAAGCAGACACCCGGATCTCCAAAGGCGGTTATCACTTCCACCTCACGAGCACGCCTGTTTATCTGAAGAAATCTTTCGCCACACCGGGTGTTCACACCATTTCGCTCCAGCACCTGATGGCCGACACTCTCCTTGTCGGGCTCGAAGAGATCGGTCTGCGAATCGTAAAGAGCGACACCTCCGGCACCTGACCCCGACCGCCCTCTCTCCTGAACAGCTCTCCGCTCATCGCAGCTGCCAAGCAGCACTACACGAAAAGCACCGAAGGTTTTATCCGAAACCTTTGGTGCTTTTTCATTGAACTTCCGCCGCATCGTTCGGCAAGAAGGGGACGGTTGCCCGGAAAGTTGATGGAGGGTGGAAAAAAATTTTCTTGAGCAAGGAAAAAAATTTTCATGGATAAGGAAAAAAAGTTTCATGGGTAAGGAAAAAAAGTTTCATGGGCAAGGAAAAAAAGTTTCTTGAGCAAGGAAAAAAATTTTCATGGGTAAGGAAAAAAAGTTTTATGGGCATAGGAAAAAAGTTTCATTGGTAAGGAAAAAAAGTTTCATGGGCAAGAAAAAAAATTTTCATGGGCAAGGAAAAAAAGTTTCATGGGCAAGGAAAAAAAGTTTCATGGGCAAGGAAAAAAAGTTTCATGGGCAAGGAAAAAAAGTTTCTTGAGCAAGAAAAAAAAGTTTCGCAGGTAAGGAAAAAAAGTTTCATGGGCAAGGAAAAAAAGTTTCATGGGTAAGGAAAAAAAGTTTCGTAGGCAAGGAAAAAAAGTTGCTTGGCCAAAGAAAAAAAATTGTGTGGCCAAGAAAAAAAATTTTTGTGGCCAAGAAAAAAAATTTTTGTGGCCAAGAAAAAAAATTTTCTTGGCCAAGAAATTTTTGCTAAATTCGCAAGTAATATAATTTATTGTTTAACAACTAATTACGTTATCATGATAAAAGTAAAAGCAGTCGAGCGAAAAGTCGGCTTCAACAAGGAAGGAAAAACCCTTTGGTACCCTGCCATTCACCTGCACTCGAACGTAGATTTCGAGGAGTTTATCGAACTCGTTTCTGACGAAACCACCATCTCATCCGCAGACATCAAGGCGGTGTTCGACCGCGCTTCAAAGGTACTCATCCGCCTGCTCAAGGACGGAAAAAGCGTGGATTGCGGCGATATGGGAACATTCCGCCCCAGCATCACGGTAAGAACAGGTGCGGGCGTCGAAACCGCCGATAAGGTGGATGCCACTCTCGTGGGCAAGGCAAAAGTGATCTATACGCCCCGCATCAAGGTCAGAACCGCACTGAAAGATGTACGCATCGAGCGTGCAGAGTCCGCTCTGGACGTTGCATACAAGTCTGCCGGCAAGAAGCCGGGCGGCAGCGAGGGCGGCGGCTCTTCTTCCGGCGGTAGTGGAGGAGAAGGCGGCTTCTGATCCGGACGGATACCGGCACATCGCGAAACAACCCGAAGCAGCCGGGTAAAAAAATCTCTCCCTCATCAGACCCGGTCTGATGGGGGAGAGTCTTTTTTGTTCCGAACCGAAGCACAAAGCCCTCTCACGGCTGCTCTTCTTCTCCAAGCCGGTGCATGATGAGAGAGGGAGGCAGGCGGCGGCGAAGCAGCTCTTTCATCCGGTCCATGTAAGGTGCGGCATGGTGGAAGAATGCATGGTAGCCGGAGCAGAGATAGTTGAGCCCCGGCTCTCCGTCCGCCGTGAAAGCGAAACGATTCTTGGGGCACTCGCCGTTGCAGGCGAAGAGATACGTGCACGACAGACACTGCTCCGGCAGCGAAGCACGCTTGCTCTCGCCAAAGGCTCGCTGCCGCTGCCCGTAAACCATCTCGACCAGAGGCGTGGTGCGGATGTTGCCAAGCAGGTAGTGAGGGAAGACGAAGTGGTCGCACGAGTAGACGTCGCCGTTCTGTTCGAGTGCCAAGGCGTTGCCGCATCTCTCGGCAAAGATGCAGACCCCCGGCGAGACACCGACCCAGTTGGCCAGCGTGGCATCGAAAATCTGAACGAAAATCTCTCCCACATCGTTCCGCACCCATTCATCAAATATCGCTATCAGAAAACGACCCCACTGCGCAGGCGAAACCGAATAGGGCGCCACCCTGACATGGTCGAACGTCTCGGAGGGAGGGGAGAGCGCCTCGTCCGAATAGTAGATGCGCTCCACGGCAGGAGAAAACTGAATGTACCGGCAGCCCAACGACTTGAAGAAGCGGTAAAACTCCAACGGGCGGTCGGCATTGAAGTCGTTCACAACGGCAAGAACATTGAACGCGACATCGAACCGCTTCAGAAGCTCTATACCCCGAACCACGTCCGAGTGCGTGCCTATCCCTTTAGGGTCTTTCCTGTATCTGTCGTGCTGCTCCGGTGTGCCGTCGATGGAGATACCTATCAGGAAGTCGTTCTCCTTGAAGAAGCGACACCACTCCTCCGTGAGCAGAGTGCCGTTCGTCTGCAAAGAGTTGTCTATGTTTTTCCCCCTGCCGTACTTCTTTTGCAGCGCGAGTGCCTTCTCGTAAAAAGAGATGGGGCGGAGCAGCGTCTCTCCGCCGTGCCAGGTGAAGAGAACGTCGGGCGAAGTCTGAGAGCCGATGTACTCCTTCACGAAAAGCTCCAGCATCTCATCGCTCATCGTCTTGCACGGCTCGCCGGCATACAGACGCGACTTCTCCAGATAGTAGCAGTACTCGCACCGCAGGTTGCACGCGGCTCCCACGGGTTTTACGGAGATATAATAGGGATGCGAAAAGGGGGAGAAAGACATAAGCTGCTCAGTCCGGCAGGAAAACACCCTGCAAATCTTTTTCGGAAATGATGAGCCGCGACGAATCTATGTGGCGTGCAAGATCAAGCCCTATCTTCGGATCGTCGAACCTGAAACTCTTCTCGCTTTGAGGCGCATAGTATCTGTCCACTTTGTACGACACGATGTTGTGCTCGCCCAATGCCAGAAAACCATGTGCGTACCTGCGAGGGATGTAGAGCTGCCTGCCGTTCTCCGAAGATAGCTCTACCTCTATAAACTTGCAGTAGGTCGGAGAGCCGGGATCTATGTCCACGACAAAGTCTATGATCTTGCCCTGAACGACACGCACGAGCTTGCTCTGTGCCGCATCTCCCTGCTGAGAATGCAAACCGCGAAACACGCCGCGGTGAGAATAAGATTCGTTGTCCTGAACAAACGGGTCGTGAGGAAACATCTCCTGCCAGAAAGCTCTGTTGTAGCTCTCCGAGAAGTATCCTCTAACGTCCGGGTATCGCTTCGTCTGTATGATGTACACTCCGGGTAGGGAGGTCGGTATGGTTGTCGTGTTCATAGGGGTCATTTTTTATTCATCTTCAAGTAGCAAGAGCGACACAGAGGCATATACTCTCCGGTCTCTCCCAATAAAACCACCTGCGTGTCCGCAACAAGACGATGAGAATACTGTGCCGGCCTGCCACATCCCAGACAGACGGCGTGAACTTTGGAGATGCTGTCTGCCACGGCACAGAGATCAGGCATGGGACCGAATGGCTCCCTTTTGAAGTCCATATCCAGACCGGAGACAATCACTCTCACCCCTTCGTCCGCCAGCTTCACGCAGGCATCCGTGATCCCTTTGTCGAAAAACTGCACTTCGTCTATGCCGACAACATCGGCATCGCACCCCAAAAGATAGACATTCATGGAGTGAGAAACCTCCGTGCAGGGAATGCTCTCATGGGAGTGGCTTACAATATCCGTCTGAGAGTAGCGCGTGTCTATGCTGGGCTTGAAAAGCTCGACTTTCAACTGCGCAATGGTGGCCCTCCTGACCCTTCGTATCAACTCTTCCGTCTTGCCCGAAAACATAGAGCCGCAAATCACCTCTATGCTTCCGTGTCTTCTTATCTTTTTTCTTCTTATATCCGAGTCTTCTTCAAACTGATACATATATATAATCTTCCTTGATTTAAGAGAGCTCTACACTCGTTTTAGTTCTATCTTTTTTATGCCATGCTCCCTCATGGTTTCATCAAACAACTCCCGAAGGGACTCTTTGGAAAGATTGAGCCGGTGCCAGACAACGCTGCTCTTGCAGATGATAAGAATAGTGTCGTCTCCCTCGAAAGAGATTTCTACCGACTCGGTCAGTCCTTGAGAAAGAGGGGACAAGAGCCACGCTTCGTAGACATCGCTGTAACGTTTGACGGCAGACAGGAGCGAAACTTCTTCGGTGGCGTCCTGCAATACTTTGTCTATTTTATCACTCGTGTACCTGCGCTTCATCGTCTCTCAAGCATTTGATGCAATCAGAGAAAAGGTTCCCTTCTCAACCGAAAACAGATGATAGGAAGTCTCTTTCTTCTCTTTCAGTATCTTGTCCAAATAGGTTCTGTTCGTATCCGTCATGAAGATCTGACCGAACGTGTCCCCGGCTACCATGTGAATGATCTTATTCACTCTTTCCGCATCGAGTTTGTCAAAAAGATCATCCAAGAGAAGAAGAGGCTTAAGCCCTGTTGCCTCCTTTAGAATATCGTACTGAGCAAGTTTTAGTGCAATAAGAAAAGTCTTGTTTTGCCCTTGCGACCCGATTTTTCTTATCAGCTCTCCGTCTATGTACATCCCGATGTCATCTTTGTGAATGCCTTGAGAGGTGTAACCGAGTACAAAGTCTTTCTGTCTGTTATCGCGAAGAGTAGCTCGGATTCCTTCTACGCTGTAATCCTCAATAGATGGCAGGTAGGAGAGCGAGACGTTGTCCTTGCTACCCGATATTTCGTTATAGAAAGAGCTAAAATGAGAAGCGATTCTCTCTATCCAGTCTGTCCGGTCTTTTTGTATAAGTGCAGACTCTTGGGCGAGCTGCTCCTCCAGTATATCTAATATTTCTACATTGGGAGAGGGACTCTTTAAGAGGCTGTTCCTTTGTTCTAATAGTCTCTTATGAGCGATGAGAGCTTCAAGATACTTAGGCTTTTCCTGAGAAATAAGAGTATCTAAATATTTTCTTCGCTCTTCACTTCCTCCATGTACTAAATCAAAATCCTTCGGAGAAATCATCACAATAGGAAGCTTTCCGATGTGCTCGCTCAATCGGGTATAAGCCTTTTTATTCCTTTTGAATACTTTCTGATGTCCCGGACGGATACTGCATACTATATGCTCTTCATTTTTATTCCTTAGATAATGTGCATCGAGAAGACAGAAAGACTCATTATGACAAATAACCATGTGATCCGGAAGATAAAAATGCCCTCTAAGAAAAGAGAGATAGTATATAGCATCCAGCAAATTCGTTTTCCCCATCCCATTGAGCCCAATCAAGCAGTTTATTTTGGGAGAGAAGGTCAAATGAGCCTGCTTAATGTTTTTATAGTTGCTTATGTCTATTTCCTTTAACTGCATAGCTATCGCAGATATTCTTTCTTTTTATTAGAAATTTTGCACACCAACAAAGATAGCAATAATACATCTTTTGAAAGATGGATGTAGCGCAACGAGTAGATACAATTCTATATAGAGAAATGTCTTGTTTTGTATATTCTCGAGATCTGTGTTGTATAGAAATGTTCTATTCTTATTTCCAGAACGTATATTATAATAGCCTGATATTATTCATCACATATGGATTTAGATATCTTACCCATAGTTTTACAATGAGCCATTTTAAGTTTTACAACTTCGTATTATGTTGCCTGTTTTATTTGTGTATCAGATTGTTATAAATATTATCTGTAATGATATATTGGAGTAGAGTGGGAATGTTTATAGATACATATCATTCTTGCGCTTTCAGCTACGATCAAAATATTAACTCATTGAAAATCTTAATTATTATAATCATATCTATGCAGTTTGCAGGTGTTTTCTTTTAAGATTGGGAGTATGAGAACATAAATATATTGTCAATAGAATAGATATCTATATTTAATTTTCTATATTTGTAAATGCGTGAACAAAAACAGACAAGAATACATTTCTAAATAAATAGATTGTTGTATAGAAATGGATAACGGGATTTTTTCTTCTTAAAAACATAAAAGTATGGAACAAACTATCAATGACAGGATAAATACTATCATGGAAAGAGAAATGCTTTCTCAAGCGGCATTTGCTGAAAAATTAGAGATCAATAGAGCCACTCTCAATCATATTTTGAGAGGAAGAAATAATCCGGGAGTTCAAATAATTGAAAAATTGATCTCAAGTTTTCCAAAGTACAATGTGGAATGGATTATTTCCGGAAAAGGAGAAATATTAAAGACACCCTATTTGCAGCCTGATTTATTCCAAATAGAACCTTCTGAAGAGGAACAAGGTGTTTCTAATGAGAGTTTTTCAATGAAACTTTTAGAAATCACGCAGAAGTTTTCCAATTTGAGTGAATCTGTGCAGAATCTATCTGCTACAATAAAAGAGGAGCAAAATGCAAATAAAAAATCCGAAAGAAGAATATCCAAAATATATGTCTATTATTCGGATAATTCCTTTGAGGTATTTACTTCGACAGATGCCCAATAAAAAAAAAGCACTACTTTTGAATTATCTACTATTGGATGATTTATAAAAGAGTATGACAACATGAGTTTTTCGGAGTTTTTTGATCTATCCTGTATTTATCATGGAGGACTTCAACCTGTTGATGTTGTAGTTCGATTGCTTTATAGCGTAGTTGTCGGTATGCTTATAGGATATAATCGTCAGGTGCGCTATCAAAGGGCTGGTCTTAGAACATTTACCCTTATTACAGTTGGTAGTACTGTTGCCATGCTTATATCTATTTATCTTCCGGACATCTCCGGAATGGGGGATCCCGCCAGAATAGCAGCACAGGTGCTGTCGGGTGTGGGTTTTTTAGGGGCTGGAGCAATACTTAGAGGGCGTGGAGATAATGTTCAAGGGCTTACTACTGCAGCCGGAATATGGGTTTGTTCCGCATTGGGCTTAGCCATAGGAGCCGGTATGTATATGACATCTGCCATTGTTACCTTGCTGGTGCTCTTTGTTTTAGTAGTTATGGGATATGTTGAAGAAAAACTCGGTTTGAGACAGAAGAACCTTGGTATAAATATAGATACGACAACGGCTCTGCCCGATATAAATGCAGTTAAAGGACTCCTTTTCTGCATGAAAGTTTCGATCTCTAATGTATCATTAGACTCTAATTTCAAAAACGATACCGGACATATTTATATAGAAGCCAAATCAAGTGGAGATAAAGTTAGCTATGAAGTAAATAAAGCCTTAGGTGAATTGGACTTTGTGAGTAGTGTGAAAACTAATACCTACTAGTTTTAGTTTACCTTCCACGAAATAAGAAATTAAAAGCCTGATCTACCCGGCTTACTCCTACAACCTTGATCTTATATTTATTCAAGTCTATTCCTTGCAAGTTTTGAGTTGGAATTATGATTGTCTCAAATCCTATCCTCTGTGCTTCACCAACTCTTTGCTCTATTCTACTAATAGGACGTATTTCTCCACTAAGACCAACTTCTCCCGCAACGCAGATGTTGGTTGGGATAGGAAGATCAAGATTGGATGAAAGCACGGCTGCAAGAATAGAGAGATCCAATGCCGTGTCCGATAACTTAAGTCCCCCCGTGATATTTAAGAATACATCCTTCTGTATGAGCTTAAATCCTGCACGTTTTTCCAATACGGCAAGTAGCATATTCATTCTTTTTCCATCTACTCCTGTAGAGGATCTTTGAGGTGTGCCATAAACAGCAGAACTGACAAGAGATTGTATTTCTATTAGAATTGGTCTGGCTCCTTCCATGGCACATCCTACACAAATACCACTAAGTTGTTCTTCTCTTCTTGTTATCAAAAGCTCTGATGGATTCTCAACACCTCTCAAACCATTTTGACGCATCTCATATATCCCAATTTCGGATGTGCTACCAAAGCGATTTTTATTAGCTCTTAATAGCCTATATTGGTAATTGGTGTCTCCTTCAAATTGCAATACCGTATCGACCAAGTGTTCCAATATCTTCGGACCGGCAATGCTACCATCTTTGGTAATATGTCCAATCAATAAAATAGGGATATCTGTATTCTTCGCATAAGCCATAAGTCTTGTAGCACATTCTCGTACTTGGGTAAGGCTTCCGGGAGATGAGTCTATTTGTTCTGTAAATATAGTTTGAATAGAATCTACGATTACAAGATCCGGAGAAGCCTCTTTCCAAATCTCCAAGATCTTTTCTAAATGAGTTTCACAGTAGATTAAAAAGTTTTCGTGTGGAATCGTTTCTACTACTCTGTCAGCCCTCAGTTTTATTTGTTTTTCACTTTCCTCTCCGGATATGTATAATGTACGTATCCCTTTCGTGTTTAGTAACGTTTGGAGAATAAGTGTACTTTTACCTATACCGGGTTCTCCTGCAATAAGTACAACAGAGCCTTTTACAAGGCCTCCTCCGAGAACTCTATTTAACTCTTTATCTTGCAGATCTAATCTTTCAGCTTCTTCTCCTAAGACTTCTTTTAGTGGTTTAAATGAGACATTTCCTTTATCAAGAGATATGCTCTTAAGTATATAACGAGTATCCTTTACTTTATATTCAGACAAAGTATTCCAAGCATTACACATAGGACACTTTCCGGACCATTTTGAAAACTCATTTCCACACTCTTTACATAGGAATATTACTTTATCCACGTTCTTACCCATATACTAATGCAAATTATTTCTTTTAAGAAGAAGTTACTTGAAGACCTTTTAGAGAAAGAGACATTTCACTTAAGCGTGCATTTTTCTTCTTTATGAAATCGTTCTCTAGTGTTTTCTTTATCAAATTTACAGCTTTCAGATCTTTTGCCACTATGTATAAGTAGCCGCCACCGCCTGCTCCAGGAAGTTTATATCCTAAAGCCCAATCATCTATAGCAGAAATCAGATGTTCTATTTCGGGAGTAGAAACCCCGGAGTCTAATCTCTTATTAAGCTCCCAAGCTTCTTTCAGAAGGACTCCATATGTTGTTATATCTCCCTTTCTTATAGCGTGCTCTACTGCATAGGTATGGGCCTTGATCTCTCTAAGTACATCTAATGTCTGAGTATCTTGATCAATCATTCTATTTACGATCTCAACTAAGATATTTTTTGCTGCTCTTGTTATGCCTGTATAATATAGCATGTGATAGGAATCATAGAGAGGGTCAGTGAAAAGTGTATTTGGCAGTGTTGTGGCATAAGGCTGTTGTAAAATAGATGCCTCAGACTCTATAACCTTTATTCCTCCATACATTCCTCCAAATTGATCCTGCCAGCCACCTCCGGTAGTTAGCAGTTGTTCTACGGCAAGAGTCCTTTGGGCAATTTCTTCGAGGCTCCATTCAAATCCGAAGAAATTGCTGAGAGCTCCTAAACATGCTGAGCATAGAAGAGAACTTGTACCAAGACCCGATCCTGCAGGAATACAAGAAAGCATGGTGAGCTCTATCCCATACCCAAGCTGTTTCAGATATTCCTCTAAAGACTTAAAAACATGAGTATTGAACTTTGGGCTCAAACCACACAAGCATAGAGCCGCCTTGGGAATACTGAATGGAGAACCAACTTTGTCAAACTCCTCCAACATATCCAAAGAGGTGATTTTTTCATCTAGTCCGGCATCTATAGAGCGTAGTATTATATGAAGTTCTGGTGTTGGTTTTACAAAGACCTGAAGAGGCTCTTGACCATTGACATTTATAGCCATATTTATGACACGTCCTCCATCTGTCATGCTATAAGGAGGTGTATCTGTCCATCCCCCTGCCAAATCAATTCTCACAGGAGACCTGCTCCACACAATTTGATCCATAAAGACCTTTCTACTTGGGTAGAGAGTTTGCTTAAAGTAGGGAGCTACTATTTGTGATCTGATATCACCGGATCTTTTCAAATTTGTTCCCAATATTTCTTTACGGGGAACTTTTTTGCTCTTCATTCTCTATATAGTTCTTCAAAGTCGGTCATACTTCCCAATTCTTTGGCAGAAATCTTGGGGAGTTTTTTATATGTTTCTAAAACCTCTTTGTTATTGCTTTTTGAAGAGTATAGATGCCATTGAGATAACCATTCTCCCACAAAGGCAAGCACATCTATATCTTCAGAACAAGGGAAGAGAGGTAGTTCATAAATATCAGTAGTTATAGATAGACCTGTCATTTGGGCAAACTCAGACAATGGGGCATTTACAAAAGAAGTCTCACCTGTGGCTTTTCCTCTGAACAAATCATCTATACCATATACTCTAAGGCACTTCAGAGCGTTTTTCAAGGGTAGAAAATCCAAACATACACCATTCGGAAGCTCCCAGCCTTTCATTTCTTTTGGAATATGAGTAAGGATATTATCTCCTTTGAGAATCCATTTATCATTTAGTTCTGAGCAATCTATCCAGCAAGATTCCTTTATATCCAAGTTTAGAGATTTTGCAGATCTTAGCAAGTCTTTACTGGATCCGAAATGATAGAAATGAGAGTCGGATGCATTATACATTACTCCTATTGAGAGTTTATGCCTTTTTATTATATCCGGGAAAGAGGAATATAAATCAAAATAATTTAGTTCTCTTCCTTTCCCTCTGCTACTCTTGAATAGAAGGTCTGAAGCCTTTTTGGAAAGCAACCAAAGCCCTGAGTCTATTGCAATCTCAAATTTTTCCTGAAGCACTTCAAGTTGTTGCACCAAAGGCTTTTGTAAGACTTGTATCGGAATAGAGAAAATATCTGCATTTTGAGAAACAATAAAAACTCCATGTTTTGAAGCTTTCTCTAACTCGCCTTTTACACCTATACACAATAGATCATAGTGTGGAATAAAGGGAACTTGCTTTAGATCCAATAGCACATCACCACATGAAATAGCTGTGCGATAAAACCCATCTGTATCGGACTCTAAAAAAGAGTCTATCGTTTCTACCTGGATGTCTAAAAGTGTTTTATAAACTTTCCCGGGAAGAGGCATCATCACCTTTCCTTGTACCGAGTAGGCAGGAAGTCTTCTACTTTCGCCATCACTATTTATCACAATCTCTCTGTGATATAACTTTCCCCTCTTATCACGAGCTTGCATTATGGCATATACCGAACCTCCTCCAGATCCCAATTTAGCATTTGGAGGATCTGAGCAGAAGAATATATCTCTGTCCTCTCCCTTTTTAGGAAAAGAATTTAGATATTCAACATGATTTGATGGAAGAGAAACTATGTAGATGCTTTCATGCATAGCCAAACAAAACTATTTCTCGTTATGACTTTATAAATTCGGCATAGTCTTCACAACTTTTTTGCAAACGCTCAGGAGTCATATTTACCTCCGCTCCATATAATGCAAAAATGCGTCCGGACTTAGCTCTGACAAAACCTGCGGAACCTTTGACAAAGCTAAGATAAGTCTCTAATGATATTCCTGCATCAAAAACGAACTCCGGAGCACCGGTACTTACAGCCACGTCTATAAGTTTTCCCTCCATCTTATCTCCGTTTTCTCCGTATGCCCAACCTTCGCACCAAACGGTGTCCATCCACTCTTTCATAATGGATGGTACCATGTACCAATACAATGGAAACTGCAAAATGATTCTATCATATTCCGACAATATCTCTTGCTCTTTTTTTATATCAAAGCCCTTCTCTTCACAATGCTCCGAAAGGACTCGTATCATCACATTCAGCTCTTCACTATTAGCTTGAATGTACTCACACCATGCCCTGTTTATAACAGACTTTTCAAGATGTGGATGTCCTACTACTACTAATGTTTTCAATGTTCAATATGGTTTAAGTTGATTTTATCACAAATGTAGGTATTTATTTTAAGAGCATTTCCTACTTCTGCTAAATGGAGAGACTGATCTCTATTGATCTAAGTTGTTTAAGAAAATGGTATTTGAAGAAAGCACTAAAGGTTTTGAGAGAAAGCACTAAAGGTTTTGGAGAAAAGCACTAAAGGTTTTGGAGAAAAGCACTAAAGGTTTTGGAGAAAAGCACTAAAGGTTTNGAGAGAAAGCACTAAAGGTTTTGGAGAAAAGCACTAAAGGTTTTGGAGAAAAGCACTAAAGGTTTTGGAGAAAAGCACTAAAGGTTTTGCCGAAAAGCACTAAAGGTTTTGGATAAAAGCACTAAAGGTTTTGGATAAAAGCACTAAAGGTTTTGGATAAAAGCACTAAAGGTTTTGGAGAAAAGCACTAAAGGTTTTGAAGAAAAGCACTAAAGGTTTTGGAGAAAAGCACTAAAGGTTTCGGAGGAAAGCACTAAAGGTTTCGGGGAAAAGCACTAAAGGTTTCGGGGAAAAGCACTAAAGGTTTCGGAGAAAGTATCTAATCTTTTCGGGGAAAGTACCTAATCTTTTTGTGGAAAGTACCTAATCTTTTTTCGCAAAGCACTAAAGGTTTTGGGATATTGATAATTATCTTTTCAAGGAATAGAGCCTGTACCTTTAGGTATTAATACCTACCTTTGCAAGACTTTTCTAAAAATGGTTCTACAGATTTATGAAGCTAAATCTGTAGAACTTTACATTTTGTGTCATTTTAATTGTATCAATTATTTATGTTAAGAGACATACGACCTTGGGTCTGTAAAGTTTTCTCTGTGGTATTGTTCTTTGCTTCTTCTATTTCTCTTTCCACCCCTGCTGAAGGACAGAGCAAGACAACAACTATCACAACTAAACCTGTAGCGCGCTCCGTGCGTTGTAAGGTTCAGTTTAAGGACTACTCTCCGGCTATTGGAGCAACTATCTATGTCAACGGAAGAGCTACGGCTGTAACAGGTGAAGATGGTTCTTGTCTGATCCGTATTCCGAATGTCAAAGAAAAAATAACTCTGGCTGTTTCCTATGTGGGAATGAAGCCTTTGAAACTATTATATGAGGGAGAAAAACAGCTTTCTTTTATTCTTGAAGACGACTCTTCCGAGTTGGGAGATGTCGTAGTAACCGGTTTTCAGACAATAAACAAACGTAGATGGACAGGAGCTGCCACCGCTCTTAAAGGCTCAGAGATTGTTCTTCCCGGTGTCAGTACCATAGATAAGAGTTTGGAAGGATTAGTCCCTGAAATGCTTGTTATGCCTTCCGCCGGTGATATAGGCACGTCTCCTCGTTTGCGAATACGTGGTACCAGTACTATTTTAGGAGTACGTGAACCTTTATGGGTGGTAGATGGTGTGGTCGTCCGAGATCCTGTAACAATTCCGGCAGAAGATATCAATGATCCTGACTTTATCAATCGAGTAGGTAATGCTATCGCAGGTATCAACCCATCTGATATAGAGCGTATAGATGTCCTTAAAGATGCTGCCTCTACAGCTCTTTATGGGGTACAAGCCGCCAATGGCGTTATTATGATTACTACCAAAAAAGGGCAATATGGAAAGTTACGCATTAACTATTCAGGAAGTAGCAGTCTGTCTCTTCGTCCAAGATACACAGACAGGGATGTCAACTTGATGAACTCAAGAGAGCGAGTCAATTTTTCTCGTGAACTGGTAGAATCCAACTACTATTTTCCTGTTGATATGTACGAAGTGGGATACGAACACTTGGTTAAGAAGTTATATAATAAGGAGATCAGCTTTGAAGAGTTCAATAATCGTGTGCGGAGCATAGAGTCTCTGAATACTGACTGGTTTTCTCTGCTGATGCGTGATGCTCTTTCTACAGATCACCACCTCTCTGTATCAGGAACTTCTGAAAATCTAAATTACTATGCTTCTTTAGGGTATAATCTTAGCAACGGAGTTGTTAGAAGCAATAGAACTCAGCGTACAACAGGTAACCTTAAAGTGATTGCAGATCTCAGTAACAAGAGCAAGTTAAGTGTTTGGATGAGAACGGGCGTAGAGTCGCGTCGTTATAATGCTTCTACGATCAATCCGGTAGACTATGCTTATAATACAGCACGTACCATTCCCACCTATGGAGAGGATGGTGCATACTCTTTTTATAGACGAGGGGATGACAGATATAACTATAATTTTAATATCCTAAACGAACTCGAACATAGTGGATATAAGCAAGACCACTTTAACACTTCTCTGAGTGTGGCGTATGACCTCAAGCTCTCTGATCGACTATCGGCTTCAGCTTTATTGACCTATGCCACTTCCAATACAAACGGGGAGGAGCACCACGATGATAAAACTTATTACGTGGCAGATAAGAGATGGACAGATTATGGAAAGCCTTTCAATAAGGTTGCTTTGGAACATAGCGAACTGCCATACGGAGGAGAACTCAATCACTTTCAAGAGCGTTATCAGTCTCTCTCCGGAAGATTGATGTTGAACTATTCCCGTACATTCGACAATGAAGATATGTTGAATATACAAGTAGGAACTGCTGCTGAAAGCATTCACACCAGAGGCATGAAGCAGATACAGAGAGGCTATTTCCGTGACTATGGAGAAAAGTTTGTTGCTCCGGAGGACATAGATCGCTTTCCTGCATATAAGGCTTGGCTTATAAGTGAAGAGGCACAACCCAGACGTACGGACGACTTGCTCAATCAGGCATCTGCTTTTGCAACCATCTCATATACTTTTCGTCAAAATCTTACGTTAGGACTGAATGGACGGACAGATGGCTCTAATCGTTTTGGAAGTCAAAGCAATCGTCGACTTCTTCCTGTATGGTCTGTTTCCGGTAGTTATAATTTCTCTCATCTCTTGGCTGATGGCACTTGGTTCAATTACCTTTACTTGCGTACATCGTATGGTACACAGGGCAATATGTTGAGAGATCAGTCGCCCGAACCGGTTATTCGTAAGCTGAGCACAGACCCCTATTACAATGAAAAGTTGGCGATCTTGGCTCGTTATCCTAATCCGAATCTTCGTTGGGAAAAGACAAACTCTTTCAGTGCGGAGCTGGATATTGCTGCATGGCAAAGACGAGTTGCAGCCACTTTGTCTTATTATCACAAATATACTCGTGATGCTTACATGAATTTGGACATTGATTTGGTAAATGGGTTCCCATCGTATGTTGTCAATAGCGGAAATCTTCGTAATCACGGTTTCAGTCTTGCTCTTTCGGTAGAGCCTGTGCGTGTTCGTGATTTCTCATGGCGTGTATCCACCTCTTTTTCTAAGAGCTTCAATCGTCTTGACAGCAAACCTCAATATGGTCAATATAAAGTTCGAGACTTCTTGCACGGTCGCGCCTTGGTGGAAGGAGAGGCTTTGGGATCATTCTATTCTTATCGTTTCCGTGGACTCAATCCGGAAGATGGAGGTCCGATGTTCCATGATGGAGAAGAGCGTAAAGAAGAATTTTATGGTAAAGGAAACTATGAAGTTTTCAGTGAAGTCTTGTCTAAGTCGGGAAATCGCTATCCTACAGCATTCGGCAGCTTCCGCAATAGTGTTCGTTGGGGTGCATTCTCGCTTCGATTCAATCTATCGTATAGTATTGGAGCTAAGACAAGACTTTTCAAACCTTATGGCTCAAGCAAAAACTTCTTACCCGAAATGAATGTCAATAGAATCTTTATGGATCGTTGGCGTAAACCCGGAGATGAAGCTTATACACACATTCCTGCAGTAGTTGATCAAATGGTGCCTGCTGTTTCGGATAAGTATAACAGACACTACTCACGCTATACATCAGGTAAAATGCCTATAATAGCAGAGAATGCCTGGGATATGTACAACTATTCGGATATTCGTGTAGTATCTGCCGATTACTTGAAGTGTACAGATCTTAGCCTCTCCTACGAACTGCCCTCTAAGTGGTTACAGCATCGTGGAGTGGAAGCTGCGCGTGTTACTCTCTCGACCAATAATATTTTTGTACTGGCAAGACCGGAACTTAAAGGACAGACTCCCGTTCAAGGAGGATTTACAGAGGTAAATCTGTCCGAACGTCCGCAATACACGCTTCAATTAAATATTACCTTATAAATAAAAAACAGATGAAACGTATAGTTAATAATATATTTGCCGGTCTGTTCCTGATACTGACAGGAAGTATAATGACGACTTCTTGTGGAGATTTTCTTCGTGAACGCTCGAATGACCTTGCTTATATTCGTACAGCTGATGATCTTGATGAGTTGCTTATCGGTGCGTGCTATATGAGTGTGGCACCTACTACTCCTCGCCGTTACGACAACTTTTACTTTCCTTATTTGCACTATATGTCAGATGAGACTCAGGAGCTGATAGGTACCACTCGTTATAATCCGGAAGCCAATATCCGCCCACGTATGTTCGGCTATTATACTTGGCAACAACGTATCGGGGAGGCATTCAATGGCTTGGTTTCTTATAAGGAGAGTGTAGATTGGTTGCGTGTATATAACCACATTATCACTTTGAACATTGTATTGAATGAAGCATCAGGCATAAAAACCACAACAGAAGCAGAGCAGAATCGAATGAATCGCATCAAAGCAGAAGCACATTTTCTTCGTGCTGCCTACTACTTCTTTTTGGTAAATCTTTATGCTCAACCCTATGCTCCGGAGAATCTGGATAAGCCAGGTATTCCCCTTAAAACGGCACACTATATCGAGAATAAGAAATTCCAAAGAACCAGTATCAAAGAGGTTTACGACCATATAATCAGTGATCTTAATGAGGCTTTGAGGATGAGCCAAGGGATTAAGCAACTCTCTCTTTACAGAATATCAGAAGCCGGAATCAACCTTTTTGCATCGCGTGTATATCTCTATATGCAAGACTGGGAAAAATCCGAGTTTTATGCTCAAAAAGCAATGGATTTGCACCCTCAGCTATGTAATTTGAATGGTTTGGGTGCAGAAGAGTATTTCTTTTCTTCAGCCAATCCGGAATTGATATTCAGTATGGGAGGAGGACTCATTGCAGCTGAAATGAACAACGCTCCCATAGGCGGTTTTGCAGTATCGAAAGATTTGTATGCTTTGTATGACAAGAAAGACCTCCGAGCGCAGCGTTATATGATTCGCTCTCAAGCTAAAGGAGCATTGGATGGAGGACATTATGTTCAGGTAACTAAAACAAATCCTAAAAGCTTCAATCGTAGTGAAGTTTCAGATGTCTTTGTGCTTCGCAGTGGTGAGATTTATCTCAACTTAGCAGAAGCATTGGCTATGCAAGGAAAGAATAACAAAGCAATCGAATTGATTAACACCTTGAGAAAGAGTCGCTACCAAGCGGGATCTAACTCCGAAATCACAATGTCTACCGGCAGTGAACTTGTACAAACAATACGTCAGGAACGCCGAATGGAACTCTGTTTTGAAGGACAACGCTGGTTTGATATTCGCCGTTACAGGGTTAACAGTATTTATCCAAGCAAAGAAGAGCTGGTGAATACATATACCATATACAAAAAAGATGGACGTAACAGCAAGCCGGATATTACTTACTACTATACTCTTCCGGCAGAAGAAGATAAAGGATATGTTCTACCTCTGCCTCGTGAGCAACGTAGCATCAATGATCAAATACAGGATAATCCTCGCTTGGATCGTAAACCCTCAAAAACACATAATTATGAAACCAAATAACAATAATACAATCCTGCTCACTATGTTTTTATTGAGTCTGTTTTTTGTAAGTTGTAGCAAAGAACAGCTCTCCGGAGATGTAGTTCCCGAAATAAATCTCTTTGTTCCGGATGATGCAGACCAATCGGAGGAGGCAAATCTACGCCGCTCTTTTTACGAACAGACCGGATCATACCTCCTTTTTAACGATACACTCCGTCGTGCCAATCATACAAGAGTCCTCAGTATCCCTTATAGTGTTACCATTACCGGTACGGACTATTATGAAGCACAGCTATATCGTCTGAAGTATCTGCAATCATTGTCCGAGTATAGACAGGCTGCCGAGTTTATTCGTAATAAAGTAGCTTCTTTTGTAGCCAAGAGCACAATGCCGTACTCTTTGTTATTGGTAGACACCATTACTTCTTATCCTTATGATCGTAGTCGTAAAACATACAATATGGATAAGCCAGATGATAAGCATATCACCGTATTTGGAATGCAAACATTGGCAATAGCCGATCTTAAAGATGTCGGAACTAAGAGCAATGATGAACAACACAAGCTCGCAGTAATAATCTTAAATAACCTGGTGATGCGAGAGATACAGCAAGCAGATGCAGAAACTCTTGCTCCTTTTTACGCCATTAGCGAAGCTTATTATGGCAAGGCTTTTTCAGAAGAAGAAGGTAATATGCCTAATATTAAAGATATTAGGGAGTTGGGATTCCTAAAGTCCTATTACTTCAAAAAAGAAAAGGTCTCATTTTATCCTGCCGATCGTGATTTGGAAGTATTTCTCAAAGAACTTTTAGGCAAGCCTGAAGCCGAGTGGAGAAAGTCTCATGCAGACTATCCATTGGTTATCCGCAAACTGGAGATACTGAAAGCACTCATAGAGAAAAAGGGTATAAGTCTTGACTACTTAGGTTAGAGGGGCACATTACACAAGCTTGGAGAAGAAAACAAACGGATAGGGGATTTAGCAAACTTTGCTTTTGTCTCCTATCCATTTCTCTTTTTATTCTTATTCTCCCAAAATAGGAAAGTATTTTTCCTATTGCATGTGTTTTATGGATAAAGATTAAAGTATTTCATTACTTTTGTGAAAATAGAAAAAATAAAACACTTCTAATGTTATGAGGCGTATTTTAATTCTTATAATTACGGTACTGTTAGCTCTACTGACTTTCAGCTGTTCAAAACTTAAGCAATTTGAATTAGGTTTTACTCCCACAGGTATCCCTATAAAACTATCTATTGATGGAACTGGAGTCCCAAAGATTAGTTGTGGTACAGGAATTCATATTATTCCAATTGGATACTTTGAAATTTCTTATAATACTTCTGCAAATGCAACACATCGCACCTGTGTGGAAATTATAAATAGACATGAAGGAAAGAAATATGTATTCGAACTGAGAGAAGTTGATGAAAAAATTTCATGGGAAACCAATAAATGGTGTAAAGTAGAGATTCGAAACCAGAGCTACTGTACGATTGTAACAGTTGACTCTGAAGAAATATCCAACTTGTTACATGAGAGAAAAGGAGCTGGATATAAACCTCATTTTCCGTCACAATCTTTTGCCTATTTCTATTTCACGAAGAAATTAGTTGATAATGTTAACTGGGAAATAAACAATGTCGGAGATTTTTTTGCGAATATTCTATTTGCAATATTTTGGTGTTTGGCTGTGTTACTAGATCTTTTAGTAATTTGTATCTCTTTTATAATTAGACTTTTATGGTGGTTTCTTCTTTTAATTTTTTATCTCTTTGGTTTTGTTTGAATAGGATAGAATTATTTCAAGTTTTGTCAGGCAGTCTTGCAGCCTTTATGAGGCATGGTTAAAATCTATCAAACAAAAAAGGTGATTAGTAAAGCTTTGGTTGTACTCACAGCCGCAAATCAGTAAGTTCTAAGACTTTCTTGTCTTTTTAGACACTTTATTCTTGCAGCGATTACGGTTTTGAGCCATTCAATTAAATCCCCTATTATTGTCTCCGTATAAAAACGGCAGACCTACCCATAAGTTGTGATGGATACATATCGTCTACCCGTTGATAAAACACATAGAAAAAGCCCTTCAAATTCATTGAATTTGAAGGGCTTGTCTTTCTTTTGTCGCCCTTTGTCTTAGGCTCTCTGCGGTATGGACGGGACTCGAACCCGCGACCCCCTGCGTGACAGGCAGGTATTCTAACCAACTGAACTACCACACCGGTTAAGGATGAAGTCATCCTTGAGCCTCTTGTCGGATTCGAACCAACGACCCCGAGATTACAAATCACGTGCTCTGGCCAGCTGAGCTAAAGAGGCAGGCGGGTAAGCTTACTACATCGCGCCGCTACAACCATCTACCCTTGCTGCGATCAAGCCCTGGGGGAGTTCAATAGGAGCTGGCCGTATAGGACTTACCCAGCGCAAAGGTACGATATTTTTCTATTACTGCAATACCCATCAGCTCGCATGGGCACTCTTTTAAGGCTTTCTCTCTAATAATAGGAAAGATAGAAGTCGCATTTTTTTATTGCTTATGCTCTAAGCGGATGTCTGTGGTTATTTTTCCAATGAGTTTTGCCCTTTCTTCGGCAACTTATTCCACTAAATCTGTTCAAAAGATGCTCTTATTGGGTTCAATTTTTCTGTTTAATAGAGTAAGAAGTCCGAATCCTGCCTTGATCTCAACAAATCAAAGCTTGATTTTAGCTCATCAAAGTTTGATTCATGGAATTTGTGGCTCGATTTGGAGCTCTAAAAGGCATTAGGCTGCTTTTTATTAACGGATAGAGCAGTTTATAAATACGGTTACAGATTTTTGTAAGCAGATGGTGCATGCGAGTAAATACAGTCATTAAAAATTGTTATCTTCGTTCATCTTAAACAAATCTCCTTATGAGTATCGTAGATAAACCTTCTCAGTTTGTGAATGATCCCATTTCTCTCACGGACATTCCTCGTCTTGAAAGAGAGGCGTATAAGCCTCTTAATCCTAAGTATATCAAAGTATTAAGATTGTCTTCCATAGTGCCGATAGTCTTACTGCTTGTTGCTACGATCGTTGCAGGCATTATGAAGAATGATATACCGTTTTGGATAATACTCAGTATCTGCTCCGCTCTGCTTCTCTTTGGTATTGTGCATCAGATGTTGATGGTAAAAATATACAGATTCAAAGGGTATCTTTTCAGGGATAAAGACGTTAGCTACCGATCCGGAATATTTATGCCGAAGGAGAAGAGTGTCCCGTATAGCAAGCTACAACACGTTGTCCTTTCGCAACATCTATACGATAGACCTTTTGGGCTTTACCGTCTTTCTCTCTTCAATGCTGCCGGAGGTATAGAAGAAGACCTTATAATTGCAGGTCTTGAGAAGGAACAAGCGGAAGCCTATAAGGAGTGGATTATAGAGCAGATATCGGATGTCGAACGTTCTAAAGAGTAGGGGAGTCTTGAATACAAATCGAAATCTGTGGTCGGAGCCTCGTAGAATGGGGCTTTCCTCTCTGTTGGTCCTATACATAAGAGAGCTTGTTGCATCCTTGAAGACATGGCCCTTTATTTTTTATCTTCTCCTTTCTTATGCAACCGAAGAGCTATCTGTCTGGCAAAAGTTGGGATATGCTATTGTCTTTTTTCTTGTCTTTGCTTTAATCCAAGCTCTTTATAAGTATTTAACGACAAAATATTTTATTGCGGACGAAAAGATACAGATAAGGATTTCGGGGCTGAAAAAGAAAGAACTTTACCTGCCTCTGAAGAAGGTGTATCAGCTGAGAAGCAGTCAATCTTTTCTGTTACAAATGTTGGATATGGAGGTCATACAGTTTGAGTCTCTTGGTTCCAACCAGGTAGAAGTTGAGCTTGTATTACCTCAAGAAGATGTACGGGCAATGAGAGATTATGCCGCAAGTTTCCAGTCTACTATGATTGATTCGGATGAAGAAGAGGTGAAAGAGGAAAGCTTAGAGCCACCGGAGAATGAAAGGGGAGAGAGTCCGGCTTTTGGCTCATTCTCTTACACAATATCGAGGAAAGAGCTTCTGATTTCGGGTCTTACCCGAAATCCTTTAAGAGGTTTGATATTGGCGGCTGGTGCTGTCGGTACTGTTTTCAATGAAATATCCGATTATCTTGTAGACTACATCAGGATCTGGTTTGACCGTATAGAGCTATGGTTTTCCAATCTAACCCTTGCAGTGGGGATAATAATCTTCTTGGGAGTATTTGTTTCATCCTTTCTCACTCAATCTATCTTACTTATACTCAAGCAGTATGATCTGAACATTTCTGTCAAAGGAGGGCAGCTAAAATATAGTGCGGGGCTTATCAACAAGATTTTTCAATCTTCTACATGTGACAGGATTGTCTCATGTACATTCCAACAAAATCTTGTTGAACAGTGCGTCGGATTAGGGACTGTACACATTCATTTTGCCTCTGCAATGGTGTCGGCAAACGAAAAGAAGGAAGATAAAAAGTCGGATATCAAAATATATGGAATAAATAAAGAGCGTGTCGCAATACCGCTTATGGAGAGTATTTTTCCCGGCTATGAGCCGAGTAGAGGGCGAAGCTACAAGTCGAAGTCTGCTTATCTCCGAAGACTTTTGTTCTTCTCTTCGATAATAACTTTACTTGCTGCTGTCGTTGCCTATTTCCTTAGCCATATCATTTGGTATTTTGTCCCTTTGGTGGCTTTGTCCGGAGTGTTCTATTCTTATCTGTCTTACAGACAGTCTTGGTTCTCTTTTGAGCATAGTCATCTGCTTATAGGTCATGGGGCATTTACTATCAAGCGTACTATTTTGCCTGTAAATCAGGTAGAAACAATGGTGTTGTGGCAAAGATGGAGGCAGAAAAATGGGACAACTGCAAATATGAAGTTTGCAACACGAGGTACATCTCATCAGATTTCATACATTGATAAGAATGTTTTGAATAATCTTCGAGATCATACACTTTGCTTTCTTGAGTTTCCCCGATATGCCTCTTCCGATTCAGGCAAAGAGGAGTGATATTGATTCTTAGGGGGATTGTCGTGCCAAAGATAAGTGTTTGCGGTTTCTTTTGAATATCTACATCATAATCTTAGTTATGTCAAATTGACAACATTAAAATAGAGATATTCAAGAGAAAAAGATGTAACATATAAAGCAAAAAAGAGCTATCTTTGGACTGATTATGGCTTAGATAACAGCAAACACAGAAGAGAAACTCAAAATGTCATCTACAGAAATCATATTATCCTACAAAGATGTTGCTCTCAAACGAGATGGACATGAAGTATTATCCGGTATAACATTTGATGTACACAGAGGAGAAATGCTATACCTTATAGGTAAGGTTGGTAGCGGAAAGTCTACCCTTTTTAAATCTATCTATAAAGACACGGATATAGCTTCCGGAAGTGCAAGATTTATGAACTATGATTTGTGTAAGATTAAAAGAAAAGAGATTCCTTTTTTGAGGAGAAAATTGGGAATTGTTTTTCAAGATTTTCAGCTGCTTACAGATAGATCCATCGATGCAAACTTAGAGTTTGTTCTTCGTGCCACAGGCTGGAAAAACAGAACAGATATAGCACATCGTATCTCGGAAGTGCTTGAACAGGTGGACATGACAAGCAAAAGCTACAAGATGCCACACGAACTCTCCGGAGGCGAACAGCAACGAGTAGTGATTGCGAGAGCTCTTCTGAATAAGCCTGATCTTATATTGGCTGATGAGCCTACCGGAAATCTTGATCCTGAGACAGGGAAACAGATATTCGGTATATTCAAAGAGATTGCGAGCGGAGGTACAGCCGTGATAATGGCTACACACAACTATAATCTGATAAAAAACTATCCGGCACGCATCGTTAGCATACAGCACGAATCTTTACAAGAAGTAGAGCTGAAACAGTAATAAGCAAAATGAACACTGCCAAAACAATTATAATGAAGTTTGGCGGGACCTCTGTGGGTTCTGCCGAGAGAATAAAACATGTTGGAACACTCATAAGCGACAGCCGTGAAAAGATAATAGTACTGTCTGCTATGGCAGGTGTGACCAACAAACTCGTTGAGATATCCAAACACTACTATGACAGCAATCTCAATGCAGCCAAACATTGCATTGACGAGTTGAAGTCAAAATATATGCAAGAGATAGATCTTCTCTACAAAGGAGAGCCTCTAAGAAGAGCCGTAAAGACATTTGTTCAGGAAAAGATGGACTATCTCTGGAGTTTTCATGAGGACTCTTTTACGATATTTGAAGAGAAAGCTGTACTTGCCGTAGGAGAGTTAATTTCTACGGAAATGATGTGTCAGCATCTGAATGAAACGGGTATAGGTGCCGTAAAGTTACCGGCACTGGACTTTATGAGAACGGATAAGTATGGTGAACCGGATATGCAAAGGACAGAGATGCTACTTAAAGAGCAACTCTCTCTCCTACCCCAAAGTCATATTTATATTACAGAGGGTTTTATCTGCAAGAACGCTTATGATGAGATAGACAACCTTCAAAGAGGAGGTAGCGACTATACTGCTTCTATCATTGGTGCGGTTCTGGAGGCGAAAGAGATACAGATATGGACAGACATCGACGGTATGCACAATAATGATCCTCGTATTGTGGAGAAAACGGATCCTGTTCGCCGACTTCACTTTGAAGAGGCTGCAGAGCTGGCATACTTTGGTGCTAAAATCCTTCACCCTACTTGTATTCTTCCTGCAAAGCATCGTAATATACCTGTTCGCTTGCTCAATTCTATGGATTCTTCGGCTCCCGGTACATTGATATCCAATTCCATCGAAGAGGGAAAGATTAAAGCCATAGCCGCAAAGGATAATATTACGGTAGTAAAGATTAACAGCAGTAGAATGCTCTTGGCTCACGGATTTATGAGAAGGGTATTTGAAACATTTGAAAGGCATCAGACGGCTGTGGATATGGTAACAACGTCTGAGGTTTCAGTATCTGTAACCATAGACAATGCGAGTCATTTACAAGATATTATTTCGGAATTAAAGCAGTTTGCATCTGTTTCCATAGACTCGGATATGGTTAGCATCTGCATTGTTGGAGACCTCAATTGGAAGAACATCGGTTTTGAATCCGCTATTATAAGGGCATTGGACGAAATACCGGTAAGAATGATCTCCTATGGTGGCAGCAACTACAACGTAATGGTACTTATACAAAAAGAGCATAAAGCAAGAGCATTGGAAGCATTAAGTACTCATCTCTTTTATCATGAGTAAGCTAGGAATTTGGTTTCAAACTATACGTCCGAAGACATTGCCGGCGTCTCTTGCCCCGATTGTCGTGGTTGCAGGAGCTCTGATTCACGACGGATTGTTTCAGTTGAGACCTTTTTTGCTTGTGCTTGGGGTGGCTCTCACAGCTCAGATTGCCAGCAATGTTACAAATGATTACTTTGACTATCTCAGTGGCGCGGATAGAAGAAGAAAACTTGGTCCGAAGAGACTTATTACTACGGGAGATATTACGCCCGGCTGGATGCTGTTGGCGTCAATCTTCTGGGTATTATTATGTGCTATATTAGGGATATGGCTCTTATCAATAACCTCTTGGTGGTTACTTTTAGTGGGGATACTTGTCATTATAGGCATTGTTGCTTATTCCGCAGGTCCCTATCCCCTATCCTATAAAGGTTTTGGAGATATTGCCGTTATATTATTCTATGGTATAATTCCGGTATTAGGAGGATATTACGCCATAGCACAAATACTTCCCACTTACCTTATTTGGGCTGCGTTTTCAATTGGTTTTGCAAATACAAATATCCTTGTAATCAATAATTATAGAGATTATCCCGAAGACAACGCAAGCGGTAAACGCACTCTGGTTGTCAGGATGGGAGAGGCTTCCGGTCCCTATCTATATTTGTTTAATGCTGTATTGGCATTTCTCTGTTATGCTATTTCGGGGATCATGTCAGGAAGTTATATTATCACAATTATTGGTCTGCTTCCGATTGCTCTCTTCTTTTACACCGGAACTGTAGCAACCTTTACAAGAAAAGGGAAAGGGCTTAATCCCTTATTGGGATTCTCTGCAAAAATCACAGCCCTTATTAGTATATTTCTCTTGATTGCCTTTATTTGAGTGTTAGAGATGTGTTATTCTCTCATCGTTCCTCCTATAATCATTCCGGATCCATAGCAAAGTTTGGCATCCTGACTATATAGTGTACAATACTGTCCCGGTGCTATTCCTTGTATTCGTTCACGGCTATAGACACGATAAAACCCATCTTCCTTAATAAGTGTACCGGATGTGAATTCCGGTGTATGCCGTACCTTAAATGTAATGGGTATAGAGTCTGATTCTTCCGGGAAAGGACTAATGGATATAAAATTAACCTCATTCATATCCACTATATTACCATATTGAAGATCCGGATCGTATCCACGACTTACGAAGATAGTATTTTCCTCTACCTCCTTTCTCACTACAAACCACGGACCACCACTCAAGCCCAATCCTTTCCTCTGCCCTATCGTATGAAACCAATACCCTTTGTGTTCCCCTAAGACGGCACCGGTATCTATATCTACAATCTTTCCCGGTTTTTCTCCAAGGTATTGACGTAGAAAATCATTGTAGTTGATCTTTCCCAAAAAGCAGATCCCCTGACTATCTTTACGATGTGCCGTGACAAGACCTTCCTTTTCAGCGATCTGTCTGACTTCTTTCTTTGGCAATCTTCCTAATGGAAAATACGCCTTGCAGAGCTGTTCATACGAAATTTGAGCAAGGAAATCGGTTTGATCTTTTACCGGATCGACAGCCGTAGCAAGATGATGTATTCCATCAATGATAACTTTATCTGCGTAATGTCCGGTAGCTATTGCATCAAAGTTTTTACCCCAATACGTATTGAAGAATCCAAACTTAATGAGTTTGTTACACATCATGTCCGGATGCGGAGTAAGTCCTGCCTTTACGGTTTCAAGAGTGTAAGAAACGACATAATCCCAATACTCTTTATGTAGAGAAACTTTCTCAAGAGGAAGATTATAGTGGCGGCTAAGCCAGTTAGCCATTTCGATATCCTCTTCAGAGGGACAGTCCAAAAAGCCACTCTCTTTCATCCCAATCTGGATATAGAAAAGATGGGGACGAAAACCTGCTTCACACAGCAGGTGAAGTGCTACGGAACTATCCACACCACCCGATATGAGAGCAGCAACAGAGCTATTAGGAGAAAGTATCATATAGGATTAAGAAATTTTGGAGCCGGGAGCTATTTCCTCTTTTGGAGAGATTAAAATCAGTTTTTTATCAGGAGAAACTGCAGATAAAATCATTCCCGAACTTTCTACTCCTCTAAGCTTACGGGGAGGAAGATTGGCTATAAAACAAACTTGTTGTCCTATGAGAGTTTCCGGGGCGTAGTATTCTGCGATTCCTGAAACGATTGTACGAGGAGAACCGGAGCCGTCATCAAGGAGAAAACGAAGCAGTTTGTCACTCTTTGGTATACGTTCGCACTCCAACACGGTACCGACACGAAGATCCATTTTCATAAACGAATCAAAGTCTGTATCGGGTAAAAATGGTTCAGGCTTAGCCTCCATTTTTGCATTGTCTGCTTTTGTTTGCTCCAGTTTCTTGAGTTGAACTTCTATGGTGTCATCTTCTATTTTTTCAAAAAGCAGATTTGCTTCTCCTATTTGATGTCCTCCCGGTACAAGGTCTGTAGCTCCAAGCATATCCCAATCAAGAGAAGCAAGATCTATACGAAGCATTCGAGAAAGTTTCTCTGCCGAGTGAGGGAGAAATGGTTCAAAAGCAATAACCAAGTTAGCCGTGATCTGAAGGGCAACGTGCATAATCTCTTTGACACGATCCGGGTCTGTGCGAATCACTTTCCAAGGCTCTGCATCTGCAAGATATTTGTTACCCAACCGTGCTATATTCATTGCTTCACGTTGAGCATCTCTGATATGGAATGTCTCTAACAGCTGTTCTATCTTTTCCTTATACTTAGAAATCTCAGAAAGTATCTCTTTATCCGCCTCCGGCAATGACTCTATTGTGGGAGCTATGCCATCGTAATACTTATGAGTTAGCACAAGTGTTCGATTAACAAAGTTCCCAAGTACAGCAACCAGCTCGTTATTATTTCGATTTTGGAAGTCTTTCCATGTGAAATCATTATCCTTTGTCTCCGGAGCATTGGCGGTAAGCACATATCTCAGTACATCTTGTTTACCGGGGAAGTCTCTAAGATATTCATGCAACCATACTGCCCAGTTTCTCGATGTAGAGATCTTATCTCCTTCAAGGTTCAAAAACTCATTTGACGGCACATTATCCGGAAGGATGTATGAGCCTTCTGCCTTCAACATCGTAGGGAACACAATGCAGTGGAATACAATGTTATCTTTCCCGATAAAGTGAATCATTCTGGTCGATTCGTCTTTCCACCACTTTTCCCACGTATCCGGTAACAGCTCCTTAGTATTTGAAATATAACCGATAGGAGCATCAAACCAGACATATAGTACTTTCCCTTCAGCGCCTTCTATAGGAACAGGAATACCCCAATCGAGGTCTCTGCTCACGGCACGAGGCTGTAGCCCCATATCCAACCAGCTCTTACACTGGCCATAGACATTACTGCGCCACTCCTTGTGCCCTTCAAGAATCCATTCTTTAAGGAAAGGTTCATACTTATCCAAAGGAAGATACCAATGCTTTGTCGACTTTAGAACGGGTTTTGCCCCGGATATTGCAGACTGTGGAGATATCAAGTCTGTCGGGTTAAGGGATGTTCCACACGCTTCACATTGGTCTCCGTACGCTTTACCATTATGGCAGTGAGGACACTCTCCTACAATATATCTGTCTGCAAGAAACTGTCCCGCTTCAGGGTCAAAGAACTGTTCACTCTCTATTTCCAAAAATTCTCCCTTATCATAGAGTGTTCGGAAAAACTCCGAAGCCAGTTCTCTGTGAGTTTTAGACGTCGTACGAGAGTAAATGTCGAAGCTTATACCAAACTCCTCGAAAGAGTCTTTTATAAGAGAGTGGTATCTGTCTACAACATCTTGTGGCGTAATACCTTCTTTCTTAGCTCTTATTGTAATAGGGACTCCATGCTCATCGGAACCTCCGATGAACAAGACCTCTCTACCTTTTGATCTAAGATAGCGCACATAAATATCCGCAGGAACGTAAACACCTGCCAAGTGTCCTATATGTACAGGTCCGTTGGCATAAGGCAGTGCAGATGTTACCAATGTTCTTTTAAACTCCTTACCACTCATAAAGTCTATATTTATTTTTGTTGTTATCTGTCTAAACTATTACCAAGATTTCTTCTTGACCATATCCATCTCCTTGCGAAGATCTTTCTCTTTAAGAGAAGCTCTCTTATCGTACTGCTTTTTACCTTTGGCTATTGCAATGACCAGCTTCGCAAGTCCTCTCTCATTTATGAAAAGTCTAGTAGGAATAACGGTGGTACCGTTGTTCTTGATAGCTTCTTGTATGCTTTTAATCTCTTTTTTTGAGAGCAAAAGTTTTCTTTCTCTTCGCTCAGTATGGTTGTTGTATGAGCCGTAGAAGTATTCGGCTATGTACATATTCTTCACCCATACCTCTCCCCTTTCCACTATACAATATGTATCTACCAGAGACGCTTTAGATAGGCGTATACTCTTGATTTCGGTACCGGTCAAGACTATACCGCAGACAAAAGTCTCTAATATCTCGTAGTCAAAGGTTGCCCTTTTATTCTTTATGTTTACTGTTTTCTGTGTATTCTTTTTTGACATAACGAGGGTCTAAAGCAGGAAGGTAGAAAAAATTTCGCTTGCGACACCGATTAACATCGTATTCACCACAGCGAAAAAGAGAGATATTTTCCGGCTTATCGGAGGTGTTATCTGCAAACCATAAACCAAAGTATTGTATGCTCCCCAAAGCCCTGCAACAAACACAAAAGGTAAAAACCACAATATTTGAAGATGCGGTTGCCCAAAGAGTGCAAACAATAGTAGTACCAACCAAGTCGAAGTCAAGGCTGCCATTATGGGCAAATCCCAGCCACCGGACTGCTCTCTATCTTTAATGAACTTTTTTCCATGAATAGAGCCTACCGCTTTCCAGTAAAAGAAGGAAGCAAGCATAAGCACAATATAGTATGCTACTCTGAAAAAAGCATAGATAAGAATCTCTTTTGAGAATCCGCTTTCCGCCATTGCTTCTACCACTTCCCTACCCAAAGCCACAAGAGCAATAAGGGTCAAAAACGGGAAGAAGTAGCGAATCATGAAAAACTCTCTACTTTCGGAAGAGGTATTATTGGAGAGACCTCTGCTCTCCAATCCCAGCAGATCTTCCCATATCTTCTTTGGACGAACATGGGAAGATATGAGTAGAATAAAGATAGATAGAAAGTTTTCTCGCTTCAAAGCTATATCCTGCTTAGTCTCTTCTTGCACCTATAATGCGAAGAAGATAGATAAAGAGATTGATAAAGTCCAGATACAAGCTCAACGCAGCCATAAGAGCCACTTTGTTTGCAGATTCCGTATCTGGGATGGAGCCTTCTTCAAACAGTTTTTTGAACTTATTGATATCGTAAGCAGTAAGCCCACAGAAGATGATAACTCCTGCAACACTTACAATCCAGTACATCAAAGGGCTTCCCAAGAAGATATTAACCACAGAAGCCAATATCAGTCCGACAAGAGCCATCATAAAGATGGAACCAAACTTGCTCAAATCCTTCTTGGTGAAGAAGCCTATGAAAGCCATTGTGGCAAACATACCACTCGTAATCAGGAAGGTAGAGAGTACGCTGGTTGCAGTGTACATATAGAGTATGGCAGAGAGGGTTACACCGTTAAGGAGGGCATAAACCATGAAGAGGGCAAATGATATCATGGAGTTGAGTTTGCCTATACTTCTTGCAAGGATAAAGACCAAAACGAGTTCGGCAATGATGAGTCCGAAAAACAGACCTTTGCTGGTCATTATGGCATCAAATATACTTGTGCTAAGAGAGATATAAGAAGCAAAAGCAGATACCACAAGAGCCAGAGCCATCCAGCCATAAGTCTTGCTCCACATAGAGCGCATTGTTACCGTATCCAGGATACGCGTTTGCCCATAAGGGGCAGATACATTGTAGCTATCGTTATTGTTGTACATGTTCTATTCTGTTTTTCGTTGGTAAATAATATTTCCGGTTTATGATTATTACTTTCTCGAATCACTCTATACGTTGAAGCGGAAGTGCATGATATCGCCATCCTGCACCACATATTCCTTGCCTTCGACACTCATTTTGCCGGCTTCTTTCACGGCAGACTCCGATCCGAACTTGATATAGTCGTCATACTTGATCACCTCCGCCCGGATAAATCCCTTCTCGAAGTCCGTATGTATCACACCTGCACACTGAGGAGCTTTCCACCCTTTAACGTAGGGCCATGCTCTCACCTCCTGTACACCTGCGGTGAAGTAGGTTTCCAGATTGAGAAGAGCGTATGCCGCCCTTATCAAGCGAGAAACACCGGACTCTTCCAACCCGATTTCGTTCAAAAACATTTGACGCTCTTCGTAGGTCTCAAGCTCGGCAATCTCGCTCTCTATCTTTGCCGCAACAACCAGTATATGTGCATTTTCGGCAGCGACAGCCTCTTTAACCTGCTCTACATAGCCGTTTCCCGTAACGGCAGAACCTTCGTCCACATTGCAAACATAGAGAACAGGTTTCGCAGTGAGCAGATAAAGCTCGGATGCTGCCTTCTCTTCATCTTTGCTGTCGAACGTTACGGCACGAGCATTCTCTCCTTTGAGAAGAGCGGCTTGGATGCGTTCATACACCGAACATTGCAGTGCGGCAAGCTTATCCCCTCCTGTTTGGGCTTGTTTTTTAACCTTTAAGATGCGGCTCTCTACCGTTTCCAAATCTTTCAGCTGAAGCTCTGTGTCAATGATCTCTTTATCTCTAATGGGATCCACTGAGCCGTCTACGTGAGTTATGTTATCATCGTCAAAGCAGCGCAATACATGTAGAATCGCATCCGTCTCTCTAATGTTTGCAAGAAATTTATTCCCCAAACCTTCTCCCTTGCTGGCACCTTTGACAAGCCCGGCAATATCGACTATCTCAACCGTATTGGGAACTATTCGTTGCGGATTGACCAATCTTGCCAATTCGTTAAGTCTTGGATCCGGAACGGTTATAACTCCCACATTGGGTTCTATGGTACAGAATGGAAAGTTTGCACTCTGTGCTTTTGCATTGGAAAGACAATTAAAAAGGGTAGATTTCCCCACGTTGGGAAGACCTACGATACCGCATTGTAGAGCCATATCTTTGTATTGAGTTCTATATTTATCTGTGTATAATCTTTTGAGTTTACAAAGATAGTGATTTTGTGCCCAATACAAGTAAGGTGCATTGTGACGGATAAGTGGTTTCCGAAATCCTTTCCGATATTTTCTCTTGTCTGTTTCGCTACTACAATCTCCCTCTTCCCTACTATTTTTTAATAGCTTCCCAAAAGTGTTTTAAGCTTAACAATAGTTTGGTTATTTATATTCAGACTTTGGTTTCAAGGCTTGATTAGTGCACATCAAATCTTGAAAGCCTCTACTCAAGGCTTGATTTCCACAATTAAGGGCTTGATTTATAAATCTCTAAATGTTTAGAAACACTTCTTTTAACGTTCAAATCATCTTTCAAATAGGATAAAACAGATTTGTTTTTTGGATTACCCGAAAAGGGCTAACGCTTTACCATACTCCGGATTCAAACTCTTTTACAAAGCTCTCCACTACCCTGTTTTTCAAAAAAGAGACTCGCTAATCCTCTCTATATGTCTCACCTATGTTATTTTTCCCTAACTTTGTTCTTCCTTTTAATTATAATGGACTAAGAATTATGCCAGCACAAATAACACTTAACGATAAGAGTTTTTCGATCTATATTCATGACTCTGAAATCCAGCCACAGATAAAGCGAATGGCAAAAGAGATTGTTGCCGATATGGGAGATAAGAATCCTCTTTTTATCTGCATTCTCAACGGCTCCTTTATGTTTACATCCGAGCTGATGAGAGAGATAGATGGAGACTATCAACTCTGCTTCGCACAATATGCTTCTTATAGCGGGACACGCTCGACAGGTGCTATTCAGGAGATTATGAAGCCTCAAATTTCGGTGGAAGGTCGTCATGTCATTATATTGGAAGACCTGATCGACTCCGGTCTCACGCTGGATCATATACGTGCTCTCTATACATCGAGAGGAGCAAAAGAGGTAAAGCTGGCTGTGCTTCTGCATAAACCGGATGCTCCGAAGGTAGTGGATGTCAAACCGGACTATCTTGGTTTGGAAATCCCACCCGATTTTATCGTAGGTCATGGCTTGGATTATGACGGAAGAGGACGTCTCTATAAAGACATATACAAACTCATAGAATAAAACTAACAGGCTCTTTAAGAGCAAACAACACTAAAACTAACCGTATCAAACACAAGAATAACGTATTGTTATGATAAATGTTTTAATATTTGGTGCGCCCGGTTCGGGAAAAGGGACCCAAAGTGCGAGAATAGCCCAAACTTTCGGGCTGGAACATATCTCTACCGGAGATATCTTGAGAAAAGAGATTGCAGACCAAACACCCCTTGGGATATTGGCGCAAGACTATATAAAGGAGGGACGCCTTGTGCCTGATGAAGATGTGGTAGCTATGTTGGAACACCACTTGGAAGGGAAGTTGGGCAAGGTCAAAGGTTTTATTTTCGATGGTTTCCCTCGTACCATTCCTCAGGCCGATGCGTTGAAACGTATGCTGGCAAGGCACGACTGTGAGGTTTCCATCGTATTGGATCTTAACGTACCTGAGGATGAGCTAATCAGACGATTGCTCGAACGCGGAAAGATAAGCGGTAGAAGCGATGACAACCTTGAGGCCATAAAGTCTCGTCTTGTCGTATATAACAATCAGACTTTTCCACTGAAAGAGTATTTCAGAAAGGAAGGTACTCTTACTCCCATAAATGGTTTGGGAGAGATGGATGACATCTTTGCATCCATATCCGAAGCAATAGACAGTGTATTATAAAGAGCAAAAGAAGTTTTTCCTATGGCAGAATCCAATTTTATAGATTACGTAAAGATCTATTGCAAATCCGGAAAGGGAGGGCGTGGTTCTGCCCATTTCAGGAGAGAAAAATATATCCCTAAGGGAGGTCCGGACGGAGGAGACGGCGGTAGAGGCGGTAGCATCTTTCTGAGAGGTAACCGTAACTTTTGGACGCTTCTCCACTTGAAGTACGACAGGCATAAGGTTGCCGAAAGCGGAGAACCGGGATCAAGCAAAAACTCCACCGGGAAAGCCGGAGCAGACATATATATAGATGTGCCGTGCGGAACGGTGGCGTATGATGCCGAAACGGGCGACTACATCTGCGAAGTGAACGATCATGATGAAGTGATTTTGCTTCTGCAAGGAGGTCGGGGCGGACTTGGGAATACTCATTTCAAGACTCCTACCAACCAGGCACCACGTTACGCTCAACCCGGAGAACCGGCTCAGGAGAGAATGGTTATCCTACAACTCAAACTGCTTGCAGATGTAGGCTTGGTGGGACTCCCAAATGCGGGGAAAAGCACACTCCTCTCTTCTGTCTCCGCGGCAAGACCCAAGATTGCCAACTATCCTTTTACCACACTGGAGCCAAGCCTGGGGATTGTTTCGTACAGAGATCACAAATCTTTCGTGATGGCAGACATTCCGGGCATCATAGAGGGTGCGGCGGAAGGTCGAGGGCTTGGACTACGTTTTTTGAGGCACATCGAGAGAAATTCGGTTCTGCTTTTCCTTGTCCCTGCCGATGCGGATGATATAGCCAAGGAGTATGAGATCCTGCTGTCCGAACTTGAAAAGTATAACCCCGAACTGCTTGAGAAAAATCGTGTCTTGGGAATTTCCAAGTGCGATCTTATAGATGATGAGCTGAAAGAGATGCTCTCCGAACATCTTCCGGAAGGAGTAAAGACCGTCTTTTTCTCCTCCGTTTCCGGGCAGGGATTGCAGCTTTTGAAAGATACGATCTGGCAAGCCATTGTGTCGGACAACAGACACGATGTCTCTAACATTGTAAGAAAGAATATGAGAGAAGGGTTGTCGGCATCATTCCTTGAGGATGACTTCGACATGGACTCTATCTACTTTGAAGAGGAAGAAGATGAGGAGTATTACGATCCCGATGAGACCGATGTAGAAGTGGATTGGTAACTTTTATGGATCCTTTCCCAAAAGATTTTTATCTACAACGCTCGATAAAAATATTTGAGGAGACTTGTTGCTTTGACAAGTCTCCTCAAATATTTTTTGACGTTTCGGATCTCTATGGGATAGTCCCTTTGAACCACTTATCCGAAGCTGTCCGATAATCTCTCTTTGGAAATTCTCATGGACTTTCTTTTTACCTCTATATGGCTTTCTTCGTATTTATCGGCTGTTAAGCCGATTTTCCAATGCATCGGAGATCTTTGCGAAAATAGCATCTGTGGCTCCCTTGTTTGCGGATAAATATCTTTCTGCCTTCTCCCCTGCTGTTTGGCGATAGTCCTTATCGGAAATGAGTTTTGCCATAAGCCGGTCTGCCTCCTCCTTGGATGCGATGGAGAAACCACCTCCCTCTTTTAAGAGAGAGACAGCCTCCCTAAACTTATGATATTTAGGGCCAAACACAACGGGCGCGCCAAATGCTATTGCTTCGAGCGTATTGTGTATACCTTTTCCAAAACCGCCTCCCACGTAAGTGATGTCCGCATATCTGTACAGCGAAGAAAGAAGTCCATAGCCATCTATAATAAGGGCTTTGGCATTGGCTATCTCTGCTTCGGATGGCTTTTGGGAGAGATAGACTAGATTGGACTTCCCGATAAGTTCTTCCAAATGGGACAAATGCTTTTCATGAACTTCATGTGGGGCGATAATAGGCCTTACATTATCATGTGTGAGAAGATAGGGCAGGATGATCTTTTCGTCCTCTTCCCAACTGCTTCCGATGGCTAAAACAAGTTGCCCTTTCCGCATCGCATCTTCCCTGAGATACTCGGCTTCTTTTATCTCTTTCGGTTGAACTGCTATCTGACACACTCTGTCTGCTCTCGTATCTCCGGCTATGGTGATTTTATCGTTGCTTAGACCGATGCTTTTGAGCAGTTGCAAGGAGTTCTCATCCTGCACAAAAAGATGATCATACTGCCTTAGAGCCTCCTTGAACTCTCTTCCCCAAGATTTGAAAAAGACCTGGTTGGGGCGGAAAATGGCAGAAACCAAGAATACGGGAACTTTTTTTTGATGCAATATAGAGATGGTATTGAGCCAAAACTCATACTTCACAAAGAGTGCTACTGTTGGATTCAGAGTCTCTATAAAGGTCTTCAGCTCCGGTGATGTGTCTGCCGGAAGATAGGTTACAATATCGGCTAATGGCGTGTTACAGCGCACATCATATCCCGAAGGAGAGAAGAACGTCAGCACAACCTCTGCTTCCGGAAGATCTTTCCTAATCCGCTCCAAAAGAGGATGCCCTTGCTCGTACTCTCCCAAAGAGGAGACATGCATCCATATCGTTGGCACTCCTTTTTTTCTCTTCTGTTCAAGATCGGAAAGAGCATGCCGCCTGCCTTGTATCATCTTTTTTGCTTTCGGATGCCAAGGAGAGATCAGCCGAAGAAGAGAGAAGTAAGCCTTTACTCCGGTGTTGTAGAAGACACTACTCATTACTGCTTGAGAGATCCTATTGTATCTATCGCTTTTTCTATTCTTGCCAATGTCTCGTTTTTCCCTATGAACTCAAGAATATCGAATAGATGAGGTCCTTGAAGAGCTCCTACAAGGCTAAGACGAAGAGGATTCATGATGCCTCCGAGATTGAATCCTTTTTCGGCGATGAACGACTTGAGTGTATCTTCCAAATGAGCCGACTTCCAATCCGTTATTGAAGCAAGAAAAGAGCGCACTTCTTGTAGCTGAGCAGGTGTGTCTTCCTTCCACCTTTTTTTGATAGCACTTTCGTCATAAGAGGTTGGTGCGACAAAGAAGAAAGAGATAAGAGCCGGGAGATCCGAAAGCAACGTTATACGATCTTTTATGATCTCGGTGGCTGCAGCCAGTCTATCTTCATCATAAGGAAGATTGGCTCTTTCTATGTGAGCCTTTGCAAGCAATACAATATCTCTTCCGGAGAGTTCTTGGATATATTTATGATTGAACCATTTTCCTTTTTCGTAGTCGAACTTAGCGCCACTCTTGGAACATTTTTTCAGATCGAACGAGTCGATCAACTCTTTCATTGAGAATATCTCCTGATCTGTTCCCGAATTCCAACCCAGCAGAGCAAGGAAGTTTACAACAGCATTAGGGAGATACCCGCTTTCTCTATAGCCTGAACTTATGGCTTGAGTAACCGGATCCGTCCAAAGCAAAGGGAATACGGGGAATCCGAGTCTGTCTCCATCTCTTTTGCTTAGCTTGCCATTGCCTTCAGGTTTAAGCAGTAGAGGCAGGTGGGCAAACTGAGGCATGGTATCTTCCCATCCGAATGCACGATATAATAATACGTGCAAAGGTGAGGATGGCAACCACTCTTCACCGCGAATGACATGACTTATCTCCATGAGATGATCATCTACGACATTTGCCAAGTGGTAGGTCGGAAGATCATCTGCACTTTTATATAACACTTTGTCATCAAGAACAGAAGAGTTGATGACTACCTCTCCTCTGATGATGTCATTGACTGTTATATCAACATCCGGCTCTATCTTCAAACGCACGACATACTGAGTACCATCTGCTATCAACTTCTTTACCTCTTCTTCTGTAAGAGATAGAGAGTTTCTTAAAGAGAGACGATTTTGGGCGTCATACTGGAAGTTCGGAATTTCGGCTCTGTATTTCTCCAACTCTTCAGGGGTATCGAAAGCATAATAAGCCTTTCCCTCTGAAAGAAGTTGTCCTACATAGTTCCTGTATATATCGCGACGCTCACTTTGACGATAAGGAGCATGAGGACCTTCGGGCGTAGTCCCGATACCTTCATCTATCTCTATACCCAACCAGTGAAGTGCTTCTATGATATAATCTTCTGCTCCGGGAACAAACCTATGGCTGTCTGTATCTTCTATCCGAATAATCATATCTCCCCCGTTTTGACGAGCAAAGAGATAGTTATACAAAGCTGTTCTGGCACCACCTATGTGCAGAGGGCCTGTCGGACTTGGAGCAAAACGTACTCGAACTCTTCTATCTATGTTGTTATTTTTCATAAACGAACTGTTTTATATGTATAATCACGGATCACAAAGGTAGTTATTACTGACGATATGAGTGTTATGGGGGCTACTAAAAACGGGTAGTTGCTCCACCTCCTCCGGATCGTCCTCCTCCGAAGCCACCTCCAAAAGAACCACCACCTCCTCTAAATCCGCCAACAGCCCCAATTGCAGCCCCGAGCGCCGCAGAAGATGTAGAGGATAATCGAGGTGTCTTATCCTCTTTGGTGTATTTGCAGTATAAGCAGAAGTATGTTGTATATATGTAGTTTGGGGTAATAGAGGTATTTTCTTTTCTCATTGTTATACCTTTACAATTGGGACATTGTATGTATGGTGAGTATTTAAGAGTCCCATATACCTCTTTATTATTACAAAATCGGCATGTTGCCGCTATATATGATACGGATCCGATATTCTGTTCGATACTCTCCTTTGTCGTAAGATACGGAAGCACTTCATTGGGAGTACGATGAAGTGTAATACTATTATCCGTGTGGCATGCAACGCATTTCTGCATCTGAGAAGATAGCTTCTTTTTATAGACGAAAATCCAAAGTAACTTATAATAAAGAACTACGGGAAGGAAAAGTATAGCAAACAGACTTAGAAATAATCTTTTCGCCGTCAACTCAGCCTTCAGATAACGTTCCACAGGAGTTCTTCCATTTCCACCCTTGATATTGGCACCGGTTATCAGAAACATTAAAAGAAATCCCGAAATGTATGAAATAAGAAAACCATACTTTATGATAGTCCAGTACAGTTGTAGCTCTTTATCATCCCAAACACTCGGAGTCCTAACAGTAAAAGATTTTGTGGTGGAGTCATACTCCTCTCTCAGTTTTTTTTCTATAGATTTTATTCCCTCTATTATCGCCTTATCAGGATTTCCTGCCTTCAGATAAGGTATCATATCTTCTTTCTGTATCATATAACAGAGAGCATCAGGCAGTACATGCTCCAACCCATAACCTACTTCAAATGATATTCCTCTCTCTTCCGGCTTGTAAACATAGAGTATCACCAGCCCGTTATCATCATTTTTAGAGCCGACTCCCCATGTATTTAAGATTTTGTGTGCAAAGCTTTGCAGATCCTGCCCATCAATGCTTTCCAATATCACTATTGCTATCTCGACGCCCATCTCTTCTCGGATATTACCTATCAGTTGATTGGCTTCATTATAAGCAGAAGGGCTCAAAAGTTTCGATTCATCTGTTATATACAGAGAGGCATTCACTTTCTGAACATTCTTAACATCATCAACACTCCTTACCACTTGGGCATTCAAAAAGGATACATTCAGAATAAGAAGTAGAAAAAAGAGAGATTTAAGTTTGGAATGAAAACAACTCATTGGTCAGATTGAGGTTTATATGATAAAAACAGGCACGTTTAATATCTAAAAATGCTAAGCAAGAAGGTTTAGATCTTCATGCTTAGCATTTCCTTAAGAGGATAGCCCTATTAAAACTGCACTTCCGGAGCAACATCCGCTCCTTCTTTAGCTTCAAAAAGAGGCTTTACTCCAAATCCGAATATACTTGCAACCAAGTTTTTCGGGAACTTTCGGATGTATTGATTATAATCCTTTACAACATCATTAAATCGAGATCTCTCCACAGTAATGCGGTTTTCTGTCCCTTCCAACTGCACTTGAAGCATTTTGAAGTTCTCGTTAGCCTTTAGATCCGGATATGCTTCTACAGAAACAAGAAGCCTGCTCAATGCACTGGAAAGTTCACTTTGTTTTGCCATGAACTCTTCCATATCCTTAGCCGTTAAGTTATCAGGATCAACTTTAACCTGAGTAGCACTGGCTCTTGCTTGGATCACACTTTCCAGAGTGCTTTTTTCGTGATTGGCATATCCCTTTACAGTATTGACCAGATTTGGTATAAGATCGGCTCTTCTCTGGTAAACATTTTCCACCTGCCCCCAAGATGCCTTGACCTCTTCATCCAATACAACCATTCTGTTATACTGGCTTCCCAAATAAAATGCAAGAATGCCCAATACTACTATTACTGCAATTAACGTCTTAGATTTTCTCATACTTATTTCGTAGTTTGTTAAACGATTTATGTAACAAAGATAGCCCTTATTTTTCAATTATTTGACTATCAAACAGGAAGGCTCGTATTAAAAAAAAATAACATTATTTACATTTGAAAGGAACCTATCTGTTGCCCAATGATTTAACATTTAGATGGTAAAATAGAGTACTACAAAGCAACCACTTATCCCTAATTTCTTGTCAGTAAGGGGCATCAAAAAAAGCAACAAAAGGGTCATTTTTTTTTCTTCTTTATTTTCCCAAACTTTGCATTGGTTGAAAGCCAAAAGTCTTGGCTCTAATAATAAACTATATAGAAAGAATGAACCATATTCTCCAACAAGTTTGGCAGCAATGTCTAAGCTACATCAGTGAAGAGATCAGCTCTCCTTCGGATTATACCCGATGGTTTGCGCCGATCGTTCCTGTTAGTTTGGAGGGTAAAAAGCTCACTTTAAGATTACCTTCGGAGCTTCATTTTGACCATATAGAAAAGCAGTATAAGGATCCGTTCAAGAGATCTCTCGAAAAGTATATTGGGGAAAATTTTGAGCTTGAATACGAAATATTTGAAGGCGTTGCCGTACCCAAATATTCTTCCGAAAAGGTAGATGTACAAGCCATAAGCACACCTGTTAAAAACTCTGACAATTCTCAAAAATCTTCCTTTAGAACGAATCTTGAGCCTCAACTCACTTTTGACTCCTATGTTTATGGTGATTCAAATTTGATGGTATATAATGCCGCTCAAGCTATTATAGCCAATCCGGGAAGTTCTTTATTCAATCCATTGTTCATTTATGGAGCTTCAGGCGTTGGGAAAACGCATATCTTGCACGCGATAGGAAATGCTATCTTGAACTCTTATCCCGAAAAACGCGTTGTTTATGTATCGGCACAGATGTTCAAAATGCAGTATGTAGAAGCTTCTTACAGGAGAAAACGTCCGGAAGACTTCATTCAATTCTATCAGAATATGGATATTCTGCTCTTGGATGATGTCCAAGAGTTGAGAGATGCAGTAAGTACACAGAGTGCTTTTTTCCAGATTTTCAATAATCTTAGAGCTTTAGGACGCCATATTATAATGACATCCGACCGCCCGGCCGTAGATCTTGACGGACTTGAAGAGCGTCTTTATACAAGAATGAAATGGGGGCTGACGGCTGAAATAGAGCGTCCGGATACCGAACTTAGAAAAAAGATTCTGACTCGCATGATGGGTCAGTATAACATTTCACTCCCTCAAGAGGTCTTCGATATTATTATTGCCTCAACCTCCCAAAATGTTCGAGAGTTGGAAGGAGTTGCCAAAACACTCTTCGCTCACCATACTATGAGTCATAAGCCCATATCTATGGATCTTACGACAAAGATATTGAAGCAGTATGTGAAGTATGAGAAAAAGGTTATCACAATCCAAGATATTGTCGAAGCTGTCTGCTCTCACTTCGATATAGAGCCTCGCTTGTTGCAGCAGAAATGCCGGAAACGTCAGATCGTTTTATCCAGACAGATTGCAATGTATCTCTGCAAAGAGCTTACAGATAGCTCTTTCTCTGTTATCGGAGCAGAAGTCGGAGGGCAGGATCACTCTACTGTCATCTATGCCTGCAAGAGTATAGAAAATCTTTTGAGCACAAATGCTCCCAATATCGCAGAGGATATTGCGGAGATCAAATCTCTTTTGGTATAGGAAGGCATTCTTGCTTTCGCACGATACACTCAGGTTTTTCGGTAATAAGATTCACACTCATCGGGAATAAATTATTAAATCTTTCGATGCAGCTGCTCTATTCTTTTATAGAAAAGTCATAAAAGTATCAAGAGTTGCACCTGTCTGTTAAATCTTATTTATCTCTTCCCCGTCTTTACTTTTTATGACTACATTTGCACCCATTCCTCAAATGTATTTAGATAATAACAGAATGATTATGATCAGAAAGATGGCAACATTGGTTGCACTTACCCTTATTTTGACCTCCTGCAACGGAGACGGAAAAGAAATAAAAAGACCGGAAATAAAACAGAAAACATATAAGAATCTTGTCTCCAAGGTAGAAAGGTTTTTGGGAGAAGAATCCATCGGAGAAAACCTCTATAAGTATGATGAAAATAACCGAGTAATAGAAATCACCAATATTCAACGGCTGAACGGAGAAAAGGTGCTAAAATCTGCTATCAGCTATTCAAAGGACAAAATTCTCATCGAAGAAGATGTCCTTCCTGAGGCTGAAAGCAACCTTTCGGCACCAACAAAACACGAGATTGTGCTTGATGCTTCCGGAAAGGCCACTATGCAAATAACAACACTATGTTTTCCCGGAGGAAAGGAGGAACGACGAGTGGCAGATAAATTTCAATACAATAAAACAGGAAAACAAATAAGTCAAAAGACTCCTACATTCAGAGCCATAGAACGTACTTGGGCGAATGATAACTGCATTCAGAAAGATCAGATCTATTATCCAAGTAACTCTTCCGGAGAGAATTCTTCCGTATTTTTCTTTTACACGGATAAAGAGAATAATGATACCTATCCGGATCTCAATCAGATTTGGTCTCCGGCTCCCTCTATCGAAGCTCTTTTTGCAGACGAACTCGGCTTAAGATCTTTCAAGTTGCTAAAAGACATTGAGTACACCGATACTCATACTCCTGCAAAAAGTATCTCATACGAATTCGACTCGATGGGAAGAGTCGTTCTCATAACGGTTGTGAGAAAAAGTAAAACAGGTAAATACCCCAGATCCATCTATAAAATCTCCTACAAGGGATAGAGGAAAAGCTTGAATAATTCAAATTCTTTTCAGATTTGAGTCCTACATTTGTGGTCATATAATTCGTAATTCATAAAAACAGACTACAAACATGAGAAAAATTATTACCCTTTTGGCAATCATCATAGCTGCTGCAACATTTCAGATCAAGGCAGATAACGAGAGACCTATACCTTTTGAAAATCTGCCCAAGCAAGCTAAGGAGTTCATAACAAAGTATTATAGCTCCAAAGAGGTGCTACAAGCCTATGTGGACAAAGACATCCTGACCACTACTTATGACGTTATTTTGGAAAATGGTTGCAAGATAGAGTTCAAGAAAAACGGTGAATGGAAAGAGATTACAAGCAAAAGAGTACCCATCCCGTTCTCTATCGCTCCTCGTCCTATTCAAGACTATGTGAAGACAAACTACCCGAACAGTGATCTCACGAACATAGAGAAAAAGTCGAGAGGCCGTTATCAGATAGACCTTTCAAACGGATTGGAGATAGAATTCGACTCCAAATTCAGAGCAAGAGTGGTGGATGTAGACTGATCCTACTCCCCCATTAAAACCGGGATTATAGACCCGATAAGAAGAAAAAGTCTTCTTATCGGGTCTGTTATTTTTCGCAAGAGAAGATGTTTAACCCTTTTAGAAGTTTCGTTTAACAGATTCAAAACCTTTACCGAACCCTTAAACATCTGCAAAACAAAGCATGAGTTCTACCCTTCAAGGCTTGATGAGTAAAAATCAAGACAAGATTTCTACAGATTAAGCCTTGATTTATAGTTCTTATCCGCTTAACAATAAGAATTGAATATATTAAAGCGACCTTTTTAATATGTTCCCAATAAGATTTCAGCTCAAAATATTTCATACGTAAATTGGTTTATAAAATAAACTTACTTATATTTGCAGTGTGAAAGAAGTTTGTCGATCGTTTATGACAGGCAACTTCATTCTCGGAGACAGGTATTTTTTCTTAGTGTATTACCCTGATAGATCGCTTTTTTTAGTTATGAATGATGTTAAGTTGAATGAGAAAGAGAGCTTGGCTCTTATCTCTCAAATGATTTTAGAAACCAAGCAAAACCTCGGATTGGGACAGTGGAATAAGTTTTTATTCTACGGATACGCATCTGCGATCATAGGCGTTGGAGTCTATTTCTGTTTCAAATTCACGTCAAGTCCCATGTCGTATCTTTTGTGGTTTATCCTACTGCCACTTTCACTCTTTGCAGCACTGTTTTCAAAGAAGCATCCGCCCAAGGTCGTTTCTTATTTGGAAAAAAGCATCAAGTCCGTCTGGATTGTCATCAACACACTATTCTTTCTCTCTTTGCTTATCATCTGTTTGATTTATGCCCTATCTCTCGTAGAGGTAATACACTTTGGACTTATGGCTCCTTTGAGTTTAATGTATGTCGCCATTGGTTGTGCCATTACGGGAGTGCTTCTTAAAGAGAAAGTTGTGGTTTGGACATCGGGATTTTCTTTTCTCTTGGGCGTTTATATCCTTGTAATGCTCCACTCTACCCATTTGTTTCAGAACTACTTCAATCTTCTTTTGGCTCTCTCGTTTGTCATCATGTTGATACTGCCCGGCCATCTTCTCAATGCCAAAGCCAAGCGTGAATTATGATAGAATTAGATCCTCTACTGCATTCCCAACTTCGTCTTGCCATCATCTCCATTTTGATGGGTATAGATGAGGCAGACTTTGTTTTTCTTAAAGAGAAGACCGAAGCAACCTCCGGGAATCTGAGCATTCAGCTGGACAAGCTTTCACAAGCCGGATATATAGAGATCCGAAAAGAGTTTATAGGTAAAAGACCTAGGACATCTTGCCGGATTACTTCCACAGGCAGGAATGCGTTTGAAGCCTACGTGGAAGCTCTAAAACAATATATAGAAATCAAGTAGTATTATTCCCTCTTAATTTTACAGTGTCATGAAAACAAAAGTGATTTTGCTTGCGTTTGCTCTATTTGCAAGTTTTGGCATTGCCGTCCACGCTCAACACAAACTTTCTATCCAGGTAAAAGGGATAGAGACACAGAGTGGCAACATTATGGTTGCTCTTTACAACAATTCGGAAACATTTCTGATAGAGCCATTTAAGACAACAGCCGTTCCCGCTACCGGCACTTCTCAACTCATTGAGCTAAATGATTTACCCAGTGGAAGCTATGCAATGGCTATTTTCCATGATGAAAACGGAAATGGAGATCTGGATAGAGGTGAGTATGGTATCCCTCTCGAAAAGTTTGGTTTTAGTAATAATGTAATGCCTAAAATGGGTCCTCCCTCTTTTGAGGAGTGTAAAATAGATGTGGTATCCGATACTCAGACTGAAATTCGACTTATCTCTGCCTATTCTGCATTCAAAAAGATTTCTTTTATACCTATTGTAAATCATCTCTTCTAAAGGATGTTTGCAATGGTCAATAGTGTATGTAAAAAGCCCTCTGACTGAAAGCGATATGTGCCGAAGCTAAATGCTAACAGTCCAACTCCAAAGAGCGTAAAAACTCATTCAACTCTTTATTCAGGTTGGGCATGAGCGGCTTACTCAGATTTATAACCTCACTATCCCATTGCAGAAACGTGTTTTCCACTTCATTCTCCTCCCCTATCATGGATACGGAAAATGGAATTTTGAAACAGTCTTGATAGAAGAACCCCTTATCCCGAAGCCTTTTTACCGCCTCTTTTATGACCTTATTCATGGCATTGAATTGCCGGCTTTCGTATGGGATTTTAGCCAAGCACTCATGTTCGTCGTTCAATAGGAGCAACTCATTTTCCGGAAGAACGTGCTTGAGAAAAAATGCGTGAGTTGAAGCTTCCGGAGTTTGCGATAATACCTTTCGTCCTTCCTTGAATAGCTCTTCTACTGCCTGGGATAGTTTCTGAAACATGTGTAGATAAAATGGATTTGGAAATATTGATTCTCTCTGTTTACTTGCCTAACATCGCAATACGTTCGCGCAATGTCTCCAATTTTTCAGTGGCATCGGACTGTTTTTTTCGCTCAAGAGCCACCACTTGTTCCGGTGCATTGGCAACAAACTTTTCGTTCTCCAGCTTTTTATTCACCGATAGCAAAAATTTCTCGTAGTATGCCACCTCCTCATGAAGCTTCTTTAGCTCCTCTTCGGTATCTATAAACCCTCCCATCGGAATGGCAAATGTCGCTGTGCCTATCATGATTGAAGCATCATTGGGATCGGCTTCTCTATCTCCGACTTCATACTTTTCGATATTTGCCAAACGGCAAACAACAGATACGGCTTCCGTGCTTAGAACGGCTTGTGTCGCGTAAAGAGATAAAGCCTCTTTAGGAGAAATGTTGTTTTTTACCCTTAGATTTCGGATCTGACTGATAAGTTCACGAGCCATCTCGACCTCTTTGAGGAAAGTAGCATCAAAGGTAGAATCTATCTTCAAAGGATGCTTCATGATGCTGTCTCCCTCTTTTCTTTCTTCCACGAGTTGCCATAACTCCTCTGTGATAAATGGCATAAAAGGATGGAGTAACTGCATCAAAATGGAGAAAAAGTCCAAGGTGGCTTGTTTGGTTTCAGCATCTATGGGAGAGCCGTAAGCAGGCTTTACCAGTTCGAGATAACAAGCAGAGAAGTCATCCCAAAAGAGTTTATACAGAAGCAACATAGCATCGCTCAGCCTGTATTTATCAAAATAATCTGCCAGCTCTACGGATACTTCCGAAAGGCGATTACGGAACCAGTTTACGGCTGCAATACTTGCATCTGTCGGCTTTTGTACAACCGCTACATCCCATCCGCAAACAAGACGGAAGGCATTCCATATCTTATTGTTGAAGTTACGCCCTTGCTCGCAAAGCGACTCGTCAAAAAGAATATCATTACCAGCAGAAGCGGCAGTCATGAGACCCATACGCACTCCGTCTGCACCATACTTTGCAATAAGATCCAACGGATCAGGAGAGTTGCCTAAAGACTTTGACATCTTTCGTCCTTGAGCATCGCGCACAATGCCGGTAAGGTAAACATGACCAAACGGACGCTTTCCGGTGTATTCATAACCCGCCATAATCATACGTGCGACCCAGAAAAACAGGATGTCCGGACCGGTAACCAGGTCGGAGGTTGGATAGTAATACTCCAACTCTTTTCTCTCTTTTTCCGTCGGGTTAATAACGCTTCCAAAAACCGATATAGGCCATAACCACGAAGAGAACCAAGTGTCCAAACAATCTTCTTCTTGTCTTAGATCTTCAAGGGTAAGCGTATTGTCCTGACTCTTTTCACGTGCTAAGACTAAAGCCTCTTCCTTAGATGATGCAACAACGAAACCGCCTTGAGGCAAGAAGTAAGCAGGGATACGATGCCCCCACCAAAGCTGACGAGAGATACACCAATCCTTTATGTTCTCCATCCAATGGAAGTATGTGTTCTTGAATTTGGCAGGTACAAGAAGAACATCATCCTGTTTGACTGCCTCGATAGCCGGTTGAGCCAATCGCTTCATATCAAGGAACCACTGCATTGAAAGTTTTGGCTCGATAGGTACTTGTGTTCGCTCCGAACATCCGACCTTATTAACGTATGCCTCTTCTTTCTCCATCAATCCGGCCATGGCAAGATCTTTTGCAATCTGCTTCCTTACATCGAACCTGTCCATGCCCTTGTACTGAAGACCATGCTCGTTCAAAGTGCCGTTGTCATTGAATATATCTATGGAGGGAAGAGCATATTTCTCTCCCAGCATATAGTCATTCACATCATGCGCAGGCGTTACTTTCAAACATCCGGTACCAAATTCCCGCTCGACATATTCGTCCATGATTATCGGTATCTCCCGATTTACAAGAGGAATACGTACATGTTTATCTTTCAGATAGCTGTATCTTTCATCTTCCGGATGTACACAAACAGCAGTATCTCCAAGTATAGTTTCCGGACGAGTGGTGGCAACAATGATGTATTTCCCCGGCTCTTCTACCACTTCATACTTCAAGTAGTAAAGTTTGCTCTGCTCTTCTTTGTAGATTACTTCCTCATCGGACAGTGCAGTAAGGGCTTTGGGATCCCAGTTGACCATTCTCACTCCACGATAGATATAGCCTTTGTTGTACAGATCGACAAAGACATCTATCACACTTTGAGAGCGATTTTCATCCATTGTAAAGGCTGTTCTGTCCCAATCACAAGAAGCACCCAACTTCTTGAGCTGCTCCATGATGATGCCTCCATGCTTATGTGTCCACTCCCAAGCATGATCAAGGAATTGTTCTCTTGTAAGTTCGCTCTTTTTGATACCCTCTTCTGCCAGTTTATTTACCACTTTTGCTTCGGTGGCGATAGAGGCATGGTCTGTTCCGGGAACCCATAGAGCGTTCTTTCCCATCATTCTTGCACGTCGAATAAGAATATCCTGAATGGAGTTGTTCAACATGTGTCCCATGTGCAATACACCTGTTACATTGGGAGGAGGCATCACTATCGTGTATGGTTCACGAGCGTCCGGTTTGGAGGAAAATATCTTATTTTCCATCCAGTATTTATACCACTTATCCTCCACCAATGAGGGATCATATTTACTTGCAATATCCTTATTCATCGTCTTTATGTTACTTTTTTCTTTGTTTTAAGAGGTACAAAAATAGCAATTATTCTCTGCACATCTACACTTTACTATCTACGCTTTATGATGCTATTGACTACTCGGATGGAAGAGATAATCTTATCCGTTCCGGTCAGAACATCCACATTCCAGACGTGAGAGCTTCTCCCCTTGTGTACTATGGTAGCTACACCTCTTACCACATCCCCTTCGTGAGCGGACGATATATGGTTGCCGCTTACCTGCATACCAACCTGTATTTCGTTTTCATCACAGAGAAAAACAGACCCGTATCCTGCAAGTGTTTCCGCAAAAGCAAGCGTTGCACCCCCATGAAGGATTCCCATCGGCTGACGGGTACGAATATCCACCGGCATGGTCGCTTCCACTCTTCCTTCCGACAGGTGGGTACACTTGATGCCGAGCGTACTCATCAGAGTGTTTTGCATGAGTGAGTTGAAGTACTCAAGGTCTATGGTTTTCTTGTCTTCCGCATGAAAGAATACCTTTTGAATAAGATGCGCAACGCCGTCTTCATTATTACTTTTCGTAATATAGTGCGCACACTGCTTGACTGCTTCCGTTGCATTGCCCATGGCAACACCAAGACCGGCAAGCTGGATCATGGAAAGATCGTTGTAGCTATCCCCTACCGCGATGAGCTGTTTAGGTGTCATGTTGAGTTCGCTCAAAAGAAAAGAGAGGGCTTTACCTTTATCTATTTGAGCCGGAACTATTTCGAGATAGGTCTCTGCCGACCTGTATATATTGATTCGTTGCCCTAAAATCTGAACAAGCTCTGCAAATATCTTATCCAATGGTTCCTTCTCTCCGATTATGGCAACCTTGTGAGGTGGTTTTACCACTGCTTCCACAAAATCCGTTACCTTTCGGATAGGCATATTGCCATTAAGGAAAGATTCATGCTTTACCAGCTCATGATCCGCATCTTCAGTTATGACAGCATCAAATGTATAAGTTAAAATCGACTGCCCCGCATCCTTTGCGTATTGGTACAATACAGGGATCAGATCCAGATCCAAACAGTGGTTAGCCAAGATTTTACCATCGGAACATCTGATGATCTTTCCGCCATTATACGAAAGCATATAACCTCCAAACTCATCCAGCTTCAACTGTCTTGCGATGTGAGAAACACCATGTGTCGGACGTCCCGAAGCAAGAGCTATTTTGAGCCCTGCCTGTTGTATGCCTATGATATACTTTAGTGTGTCTTTGGAGATCTCTTTTTGGTCATTGGTAAGAGTACCATCCAAATCCAGGGCTATCAGCTTATACTTATCATCCATATCTGTTGTATCTTTTGCGTCATTAGTTATTTCGTGCAGCCATGAGTGCGCACCATTCATTGTTTACAATCTGCTTTCTTATCCCAAATCCATGTTCGGAAAGCGCTTTTTCTATCATGGGCACATCCTGTTTATAGAATCCACTTAGGAAGATTGCTCCACCCGGTTTTATGGTAGAGATATAAAGGGAAAGATCTTCCATGATAATATTTCTGTTGATATTGGCAATGAAAATATCTACCGGGGCGGACTCTTTCAATAGTTGCGCATCGCCATGCAGTACAATGATTTTATCAACATTGTTGAGGAGGGCATTATCCAAAGTGTTCCGATAGCACCACTCATCTATGTCTATTGCAGTAATGTTTTCGGCTCCTTTGAGGGCGGTATAGATAGCCAATATCCCGGTACCACACCCCATATCCAGGACACTTTTGCCATGTAACTCCTCTTCACTCAGTAGAGAGATCATTCCGGATGTCGTGCTGTGATGTCCCGTTCCGAAAGCCATCTGAGGTTGTATGAGTAGCTCTGTACAAGGAGCCGTTCCGCCATGTGGGGCATGAAATGGAGCACGGATGTAGCAGTCTGCCACGGTAATGGGAGAGAAAAAGTTCTTTTCCCACTCCTCATTCCAGTTTTTATCCTCCATCTCTTCCGATGAATAAGATATTTCGAATCCATCTATCGGCAAAACTCTGAGGGCTTCCTCCACCGCTTCCGTCAGAGAAGAAGATTTTGGAGCATACGCTAACAACGAGCCTTCGTCCGTCTGTTCAAAACTTTCAAAACCGCCATCGGCAAGAAATTGGGAGAGAAGATCGAATATCAGAGACCGCTCTATATCTTTAGCTTCACTTGAAAAGGATATTTCAAACCTGTACTGAATATACTTCATTTTCTTATCAATATATCTCTACAAAGATAGCTATTCAATATCGTTTCAACAATCTGTACAGAGAGGTAAAGGTAATGCCCGGCAGCCGAGACCTGTTCTCAATGATGAATTTTCGAGTTTGAATCTTATTATGAACCTGTTAAAGAAAAGAGTTGACCATGTTCAAATCTTCTGCTAAACAGGATAAAAACTATAAATCAAGGCATGACTCGTGAAAATCACACCTTGATTTATGGAAACCAAACCTTAAAACGCACAAATCATACCTTGACTTAAAGATGTTTAAGCTTTTAGTGAAACTCTTTAATCTGTTCATGAAGATTTGCGAACAGGTTCAGCGTATTTTATTTCAAAAGACAAGCATCTTGCCAAACAACTTATTGATACCGGATGTGGACTGTTGTAATGAGTTTTCTTTTTATTCCCCTATCAGGTAAGGCAACAGCTCATCTGTTATGATCATGATTGAAGAAAAACATAGTCTCCCTCCCTATAATCCACAAGAATGGTTTTGTCTGTGCTTAAACTGTTGCTCAACAATGCTTTGGAAAGCTCGTTCAGAACTCTTCTCTTGATCACTCTCTTCACGGGTCTTGCTCCAAACTGCGGATCATATCCCTCCAAAGCAAGTTCTTTCACGGCTTCTTCAGAGAAGTCTATCTTTATCATATTTTCTTCGAGCATCTTCCGTATTCCTTCAAGTTGCAGTCTGACGATCTTAAATATCTCTTCCTGCGATAGAGGAGCAAACACTATTGTTTCATCTATACGGTTTAGAAGCTCCGGTCGTATCGTTCTCTTCAAAAGCGCCAACACTTTCTCTTTGCTCTCTTTCAAGACTCTGTCCGATCCGGTACGTTCATACTCTTCCATGCTTTCTCGGATAATATCGGATCCGAGATTAGAAGTCATGATGATAATAGTATTCTTGAAGTTCACGGTACGTCCTTTGTTGTCTGTCAGTCGTCCGTCATCCAAGACTTGAAGCAGGATATTGAACACTTCCGGATGTGCTTTCTCTATCTCATCGAAGAGTATCACGGAGTAAGGCTTTCTTCTTATGGACTCTGTGAGCTGTCCTCCTTCATCGTATCCGACATATCCCGGAGGTGCACCAATAAGACGAGTTGCAGAAAACTTTTCTTGATATTCACTCATATCTATGCGTGTCATCATGTTTTCGTCATCAAACAGCAGTTCTGCCAAAGCTTTTGCCACTTCTGTCTTACCCACACCAGTCGTTCCCAAGAAGATGAAAGAGCCGATAGGTCGCTTAGGATCTTGAAGCCCTGCTCTCGAACGTCTCACGGCATTAGCGATGGCAGAGATAGCTTCTTCTTGTCCCACCACTCTTTTGTGCAGCTCCTCTTCCAAGTGCAGCAGCTTCTCTTTCTCCGATGACATCATCTTGCTTACAGGAATATTGGTCCATTTGGAGACAACATCGGCTATATCGTCCTGATCCACCACTTCTTTGACCATTGCGTTATCTCCTTGTATTTTGATCAGTTCCTGTTCTGCCTCCGCTATCTGCTTCTTCTTGGTCTCTATTTTCCCATATCTTATTTCGGCGACTTTACCATAATCGCCCTCGCGTTCTGCTTTATCCGCAAGGTAGTTAAGCTCTTCGATCTCCGTCTTGTTGGCTTGGATGATTCCGATCTGCTCTTTCTCTTTCTGCCAACGTGCTCTCAACTGCATCTCGTCCTCCTTCAAAGATGCAATTTCTGCAAGTATGGCTTTCATCTTGAGCTCATCGTTGTCGAGCTTTATGGCTTCACGCTCTATCTCCAGTTGCTTTATCTTTCTAGAGATTTCATCCAACTCTTCCGGCAAAGAGTCTATCTGCATTCTCAATCGGGCAGATGCTTCATCCATCAAATCTATTGCCTTGTCCGGTAAAAATCTGTCTGTTATATAACGAGAAGATAGTTTTACGGCAGCTATGATGGCATCATCTTTTATTCTGATCTTATGATGATTTTCGTACTTCTCCTTTATTCCTCGCAGGATAGAGATAGTACTCAACTCATCAGGTTCTTCTACCATTACGATTTGGAAGCGTCTTTCGAGAGCTTTGTCTTTCTCAAAATATTTTTGATACTCGTTGAGCGTCGTTGCTCCTATCGCATGCAGTTCGCCACGAGCAAGAGCAGGCTTCAGAATATTAGCGGCATCCATCGCCCCTTCACTCTTTCCGGCTCCCACAAGAGTGTGAATCTCGTCTATGAAAAGAATGATATTCCCTTCCGATTTAGAGACTTCATTCACCACTCCTTTGAGACGCTCTTCAAACTCTCCCTTGTATTTTGCTCCGGCTATCAAAGCACCCATGTCGAGAGAATATACCTCTTTGGTTTTTAGATTCTCCGGGACATCTCCTCTAACGATACGGTGAGCAAGCCCTTCGGCTACGGCAGTCTTCCCTACCCCCGGTTCTCCTATCAGGATAGGGTTATTTTTCGTTCTTCTTGAAAGGATCTGCAACACTCTTCGTATCTCTTCATCCCGACCGATAACCGGATCCAGCTTACCGCTTCGAGCTTTCTCTGTGAGATTTTGAGCATACTTGCCGAGTGCATCGTAGTTGTCATCCGAAGATTGAGATGTGATATTGCTCCCCTTTCTTAGCTCCATAATCGCTGTATTGAGAGATTTTTCCGTAGCTCCCATATCCTTTAACAGATGTTCCGCATCCGCTCCTTTCTGAAGGATGGCGAGTAGCAGATGCTCTACCGCAACGTATTGGTCTTTGAAATCCGTTGCAAGTTGAGAGGCATGAGAAAGCACTGCATTTGAGGCGGAAGAGAGATACGGCTCCGAAGCTCCCCCTGTTACACGAGGAAGAGAAGCTATCTTATCCTTAATTCGTTTCTTGAGAGTCTCCGGATCTATTCCGATCTTTGGAAATATGTATCCGGAGAGATGCCCGGCTTCCTCCATTATAGCAAGAAGGATATGCAGGGGATCAATGGATTGTTGATGCTCTTGTTGCGCAAGCATTATCGCTTTTTGGATAATCTCTTGCGACTTGATAGTCATATTATTCCAGTTCATGATATATGTTTTTTAGGTTTTGTACTATTTGCTATTGTGAACGATAAAGTACAATCAAAAGCATAACCCAAGTGTCCTGACTGCAGAAAACGGCAGATATACTAAGCCAAAAGTAACATATAACATCTTAAAATGTCATATATCATCCGCTAAAACGTCATTCTTATATGACAAATGACAGAGTTTAAGTAATAAAATCCTATTTATTTGGGTAACTTTGCGGACATAATAAAAACATAATCAGAACAAACACCGAATGGTAACAATAGACAATATAAAGCTTCTAAAAGAGAAACTTTCAGAAGAGAGAAAACAGACGAAAAAGATAGGATTTGTTCCTACAATGGGTGCTCTTCATGACGGACACATCAGTTTGGTCAAACGCTCCATCAGCGAAAATGATATTACGGTAGTAAGTGTCTTCCTGAACCCCACGCAGTTTAACAACGCAAGAGATTTTGAGACCTATCCGAGAGATCTTGACAGAGATCTAAGACTACTTTCCGAAGCAGGAGCAGACTATGTTTTTGCTCCGACAGTGGAAGAGATATATCCTAAAGATGAACCTCGCCAATCTCCTTTCGATCTTGGACGAGTGGCAGAGGTTATGGAAGGTAAGCATCGTCCCGGACACTTTGCCGGAGTTGCGGAGGTGGTTTCCAAACTTTTCAGAATAGTCGAGCCGGATAAAGCATACTTTGGAGAAAAAGATTTTCAACAGATTGCCGTTATTCGCCGAATGCTCTCTCTCATGCCGGATGTATCTATTGAGATCATCCCTTGTGAAATAGTAAGAGAAAAGGATGGACTTGCAATGAGTTCTCGCAATACCCGGCTCAATGAAGACGAACGCCGATCTGCGCCATTCATCTACAAAGCTCTTAGACATGGTGTAGAGCTGTTTCGCAAAGGGGCTTCTGTGGAAGAGGTGTATAAAGCCGTGATTGAGCAAATAGACCAAACTCCTCACTTAAAGGTGGAATACTTCTCTATCGTGGATGGAGAGAGTCTCGAAGATATCAAATGCTGGGAAGAGAGTCGGGTACCGGTAGGATGTATTACAGTCTATTGCGGTGAGGTGCGGCTTATAGACCACATCCATTTTACAAGCTAATATCAGACAACCCATGAATAGCACCACTTTTATAAGAATGGCAATAAGGACCGGAAGACCTCTACTCCTTATTGCTATCCTTGTTTTAAGCACAATGCTTCCATCTTTTGCGGAACAACCTCCAAGTCTGTACCCAAAAAGAGAGATGCGCGCAGTCTGGCTGACAACACTTTACGGTCTGGATTGGCCCAAGGCTCGTACAGCTGCATTGCAACGACAAGAGATAGACAGAATGCTCGACAGCCTCCGGTCTGCACATTTCAACACCGTATTTATACAGGTAAGAGGGCGGGGAGATGTCATTTACAAGAGTAAGTTTGAGCCGGTCATGCTGCCTTTCAGGGCTGCAATGTCGCAAGATAAAAGCTATGATCCTCTTGCTTATGTCATACAGGGGTGTCATGATAGAGGAATGGAATGCCATGCCTGGATGGTTACCCTTAAAATGGCAAATGTCTCCGAATTCAGACACGCACCGAAAGACTCCTACATAAAAAGGTACAGGGCTCACACCATTCGCCACAACGGAGAGATCTATATGGATCCGGCCTCGGAACATGCTCGAAGATTTCTTGCAGATCTGGCAGAAGAGCTTGCTTCCAACTACGATATAGATGGTATCCACCTGGACTATATCAGGTATCCCGAAAGAGCTGAGAAGCTGAATGACCAACGTTCCTACAAAAGATCCAAAAGCAATCTTTCCCACTCTGCATGGCGAGAGGAGAATATTCATAGAACAGTCTCCATGATATACGACAGAGTGAAAAGCGTAAAGCCGCACATTCAAGTCAGTGCATCACCTATCGGGAAGTATAGCAATGGTGTGAAGAACAACGGATATGTATGGACGGCAAAGGAGTCTGTCCATCAAGATCCCGTGGCATGGAAGCGTTCGGGGAAGATAGACTTTGTAGTCCCGATGATGTATTTTAAGGGAGAAGACTTCTTCTATCACCTCAAGAAGTGGAACAGAGAGATGGATGGGAAGATGGTAGCCGGGCTTGCCTCATACAAGATGCTCAAAAGTCAGGGCGGATGGGACTACACAGATCTCAAACAACAGATTGACAGCTGCCGAGCCGAGTCCGGAGTGGGAGGAATCTGTTTCTTCAGAGCCGAGCAGCTTTTTGACAATAAGTATGGTCTTTGGAACTATCTGCGCCAAGAAGCATTCACTCGCCCGGCTCTTCTTCCGCTCAGATCATCCAATCCGGCAGCACCGGAGGCTGTTCCGGAGATTACGGACTTCTCTCTTCACGGAGATACACTGGTGGCAGAGTGGAGCTATGCAGGGAAAGACTCTCCCACATTCAACATCTATATCTCCATGGATGGGAATGATGTCCGGACGGAAACCGCCGAATACCTTTCGCGTATCGGGATAAAAGAAAAAAAGCTTACCATTCCTCTTGGCAACATACCGGAGGATACGCTTATACAGATCACCGTAACGGCATATACCACAGAGTATGCCGAGAGTGCGCCGGCGCACTCTGCCGTCTATTATCACAGACCCAAAGAGCAACAATAAAGATCTTACAGACAAGTTGTAGTATATATATAATATGTGGACAGACGAAATCATATCTTTTCTGACCGAACCTTCTATCCTACAGGCAGTAGTAGCCTTATTCCTTGTCAGCGGCATAGGGATGTATTTAGGGAAGTTCAGCTTCAAGGGGGTGTCTTTAGGGCTTTCGATGGTATTCTTCATCGGTATCATCTGCTCGCACTTCGGGCTGAGAGTGGACTCTGAAATCCTTGCCTTTACCATCAACGTCGGGCTTATCCTTTATGTCTATACGCTGGGGCTTCAGGTCGGTCCGGCCTTCATCGAGTCTCTGAAGAAGAGAGGGATCGTGCTCAATCTCTGGGCTACAGCCATCATTGTTCTGAGTATTGTGGTGATAGTGGTTCTTTATCTTATCTCCAACCAATCTCTCCCTCATCTGATGGGAGTATTGAGTGGAGCCGTAACCAACATGCCGGTCTTGGGGGCATCTCAGGAAGCCGTCAGCGGAGTATTGGTACATCAGGGAGCATCTCAGGAAGTGCTCTCGAAGACGCTTGCCGAGATGGCTATGGCTACTGCGATAGCTTATCCTTTCGGGGTGATCGGCGTTTTTATCGTCATAGCCATTCTCAAGACGCAGGTGCCTCGTTCCGGAGCATCGGCAGAAGAAGACGACACCGTCAAGACAATCACCAAAGAGTACCTCATAACCAACAGCGCCGTTGCGGGCAAAACCATCAGGGAGCTCATGACGCTCAACACCGTACCCATGCTGGTCTCGCGGATCTGGAGGGAGGGACGGTTTATGATGCCCAAGTCGGACACGGAGCTGCAGCCGGGCGATCACGTCCTTGTCGTGAGCGAAGAGGAACACCATCCCAAGATACTGCTTCTTTTGGGTGAAGAGGCAAAAGGAGTCCGGCCCGGAGAAGAAGTGATAGACTGGGAAGCCGCCAACGAATCGCTCGCATCTCGCAGAATCATCATAACCAGACAGGAGATCAACGGCGTACGTCTGGCATCCTTAGACCTCAGAAGCAGGATGAACATCAACGTAACCTCCGTCATCCGCGCAGGCATCACGCTGCTCCCCTCTCCGTCTCTCCGCCTGCAGATGGGCGACAGGCTCTCCGTCGTGGGCAAAGAGAGCGACCTCAAGGAGCTTTCCCGGATGATGGGCAACGAGCTGAAAGAGCTGGACACACCCTACCTTGTAACCCTTTTTATAGGGATGCTGCTGGGGTGCGTGCTGGGTGCCATCCCCATTGTGATACCGGGTATCTCCACGCCGATCAAGATGGGAATCGCCGGAGGTCCGCTCATTGCCGGTATTCTGATGAGTGCCTACGGAGTAAGGCTCCACCTGAACACCTACATCACCTCCAGCGCCAATCTGATGATACGCACCTTCGGCATCGTGCTTTTCATGGCTGCGCTCGGGCTCAGTTCGGGAGAAGGGTTCTTCGCGACCCTTTCGCAAGGTCCCGGACTGATATGGATGGCTCTCGGCACTGCCGTCACCGTCCTGCCTCCCCTCATCATCGGCTACATCTGCATGAAGTGGTTCAAGCTCTCCTTCAGCCACACGGCAGGAGTTGTATGCGGCAGCATGGCCAATCCCATAGCTCTCGACTACGCCTCCTCTCTCGTAAAAGGCGACACCATTGCGGTGTCTTACGTCACGGTTTACCCCCTCACGATGTTCGCCAGAGTGATTGCCGCGCAGCTCACCGTGGGGATCATCATGGGATGACGGCGGGACGAACAGCCCGTCTGCCATCACTTCTCCCCCACGGCTCCGCATCGTTTGCCGCAAATCAATAGGGGACAGACAGATAAACAAGTAAAAGCAACGTCGGTACGATACGTATCGGCGTTGCTTTCGTTACGGGTGCAAGCTCCCGAAACAGGCGGCAAACGCCCGGAGAGTTGAGAGCTTTTCTCCGGATTGTTACCGCCCGGCCTCTTCCCCCCTGCACTCTCATGAAGAAAAGAGTACGAACAAAAAGGGTCCGACAAAGCGTTCCGGGCATTGAAAATCGGGGCAGAAAACAGCGAAAAAAAACCGAAAAACAGAGGCTTTTTCTCCCGTTTTGAGGCCGACTTTCGGCTCGACTATTTCAACCTTAATCGTAAAAATGTAATCTCCTGTTTAACAGCAAATTATATTCCTTGAGGATTTGGCAAAAATTTCTTGGCCAAGAAAATTTTTTTTCTTGGCCACAAAAATTTTTTTTCTTGGCCACAAAAATATTTTTTCTTGGCCACACAATTTTTTTTCCTTGCCCAAGCCGTTTTTTTTACGTGCTCAAGCAGATTTTTTTTCGTGCGCACGTAAATTTTTTTTCGTGCGCACATAAATTTTTTTTCATGCGCACAGAAATTTTTTTTCATGCGCACATAAATTTTTTTTCGTGCGCACGTAAATTTTTTTTCATGCGCACGTAAATTTTTTTTCATGCGCACAGAAATTTTTTTTCATGCGCACAGAAATTTTTTTTCATGCGCACAGAAATTTTTTTTCATGCGCACGTAAATTTTTTTTCATGCGCACGTAAATTTTTTTTCATGCGCACATAAATTTTTTTTCGTGCGCACGTAAATTTTTTTTCGTGCGCACAGAATTTTTTTTCCTTGCGGAAGAAGATGTTGGGTATTCCCTTTTCAGGGACGGAATCGGAGGGAGAGGGTAAAAAAGAAGTCCCACACTCTTCGGGAGAGTATGGGACTTCGAGAATCGGTATTTCGGGTCTCGTCAATGCGCCATGTAGGTTCGGGTCAGATAGTCGTGCATGCCTTTGGCTGCGTTTCTGCCGTCTCCCATGGCAAGGATCACGGTGGCTCCTCCACGCACGATGTCTCCGCCGGCAAAGATGTCGGGGATGTCGGCTTGGTTGTTTTCGCTCACGACGATGGTGCCGTGTCGGGTGATGGTGAGCCCCTGTATGCTCTTAGGGATGAGCGGATTGGGAGAGACACCCACGCTGACGATGGCTTCGTCCACGTCTATTTCGACCACGTCGCCCTCGATAGGCACGGGGGATCTGCGCCCGGATGCGTCCGGCTCGCCAAGCTCCATCCTCTGGAGCAGGATGGAGGTGAGGCGTCCTTTTTCGTCCCCTTTGTAGGCGATGGGGTTGTGAAGGGTGAGAAATTCGACTCCCTCTTCCTGTGCGTGGTGCACTTCTTCGAGACGGGCAGGCATTTCGTCCAGACCTCTCCGGTAGATGATCATGGCTCGCTTGGCTCCCAGACGGAGAGCCGTGCGGACGGAGTCCATGGCGGTGTTGCCCCCTCCGATGACAGCAACGCTGAGCCCTCTCGATACGGGGGTTTCGCTCGTTCGGGAGAAAGCTCCCATGAGATTGACGCGGGTGAGGTATTCGTTGCTGGACATGACGCCCACGAGGTTCTCTCCGGGAATGCCCATGAAGCGCGGAAGTCCTGCCCCGCTGCCGATGAACAATCCCTTGAAGCCCTCCCGGTGAAGATCTTCGTAGGAGAGCGTCTTGCCCACGATGCAGTTGGTCTCAAACTTTACTCCCAGCTCGCGGAGCTTGCGGATCTCAAACTCCACGATGTCGTTGGGCAGGCGAAACTCCGGGATGCCGTACTTCAACACCCCCCCGATCTCGTGCAGCGCCTCGAAGACCGTGACGTCGTAGCCGTACTTTGCCATGTCGCCGGCAAACGAAAGCCCTGCCGGTCCGCTGCCCACAACCGCAACCTTGATGCCGTTGCCCTTCGGAAGGGGGGCTTTTTCGGCAGGCCGGCGGAGCGTATGCTCGCGCTCGAAGTCTGCCGCATAACGTTCCAGGTAGCCTATCGCCACAGGCTCTTTCTTGAGCTTGAGGGTGTAGAAGCATTGAGACTCGCACTGCTTCTCCTGCGGACAGACACGTCCGCAAACGCCGGGGAGAGCCGTGGTCTCTCGCAGGACGCGAGCCGCTTCGAGCACTTCCCCACGCTCGATGTTTTTGATGAAGGTCGGGATATGGATCCTCACGGGACAGCCGTTCATGCAGGTGGGATCCACACAGTCGAGACAGCGCACCGACTCCTGCCCTGCTTGCTCGTGAGAGAGCCCGAGATTGACCTCTTCGTTGTTCTTGTTCCGGATGTCGGGATCCAACGCGGGCATCACGACACGAGGGGTTGCGATACGGTCTTTCGCCTTGACGCTCTTGCGCAACAGCTCTCTCCACTCTTCTGCCCGACGTTCTGCTATTTGCTCTTTTTCGGTTGGCATAGGGCTTAATCTTCTCTGCGGTTCAACTCCTGTTCATACTCCCTGTAAGCTCCCTGACGAAGCAACATCTCATCGAAGTCTACCTGGTGAGCATCAAACTCCGGCCCGTCCACGCATACAAAGCGTGTCTTTCCGCCCACGGTTACTCTGCAAGCTCCGCACATCCCCGTGCCGTCTACCATGATGGTGTTGAGCGATGCCATGGTGGGGACGTTGTACTTCTTGGTCAGAAGCGATACGAACTTCATCATGATGGCAGGCCCGATCGTTACGCAAAAGTCTACCTTCTCTCTCAGAATCACCTGCTCGACGCCCTCGGTTACAAGCCCTTTCTGTCCGTACGAGCCGTCGTCCGTCATGATGATCACTTCGTCCGAGTGCCGGCGCATGAGCTCTTCCATGATGATAAGCTCCTTGGAACGGGCAGCCAGCACGACGATGACCCTGTTCCCGGCTTCGTGCATCGCCTGAACAATGGGGAACAGCGGAGCAACGCCCACTCCCCCTCCGGCACAAACAACGGTGCCAAACTTTTCTATGTGAGTGGCTTGCCCCAAAGGCCCGACCAGGTCTTGGATATAGTCGCCCTCCGACAACTCGCACAGCTTCTTCGAGCTGCGACCTACATTCTGTACCACAAGTGTGATGGTTCCTGCCTCCGGATCTGCTCCGGCAATGGTCAAAGGTATTCTTTCTCCCTTTTCTCCGACACGAAGAATCACAAAGTGCCCGGCTTTGCGCGATCTCGCAATCCGGGGCGCTTCCACTTCAAATCGGACGACACGGGGAGAGAGAAACTCTTTTTTCAGAATTTTGTTCATACAATAATCGTTCTAAAAACAGTAGTTGCTCCTTCTTTATTCTTAAGGAATGATTAGTTTCTGACCTATTTTGATGTTGTTACTCCTGAGTCCGTTGGCTCGCTTGAGAGATGTTACGGTTACTCCCTTGTATTTAGCGGCTATCCCTCCGAGAGTATCTCCTTTCTTTACTGTATAATATCGCTTTGCCGATCCCGTTGTTACACGCGAACGCTGTTTTTTGTTTTTCTGTGGCTCTGTGGTGTCTATGCCGGCTACGGTGATGTTTGAGGCATCTGTGTCTTTAGGCAGTCTTATAAGCAGCTTTGTTCCGACCCGCAGAGAAGAGATGCCGGCATTCCACTCTTTGATCTCGCTTACCGTTACTTCGTACTTTCGGGAGATAGAAGCAAATGTCTCCCTCTTCCTTACGGTGTGGTAAATCTCCTTATATTCGACCTCTTTTACTTCCTCGCCCTTACCTGCAAAAGGAGCCAGGGCATTCAATGAGTCCCTTTTGAAAGAGAAGGTCAAAGCCGCCTGAGTAGGGAGAGTGAGCACCTGCGTAGTATAAGTACCGGGAACAATGTTGTGCTTGTACTTGGGATTGAGAGATTTGATAACGTCCACAGGCTCGCCGGAAAGGAGGCTGATCTCTTCGAAGGTCCTTTTCGTTCGGATATGTATAGTGTCCGTAGCCAATACCACATCCATCGTTTGAGGTTCTATACCGTGAGACTTGTAATACTCCATCGTATAGTAAGCGGCTATGAACAGGGGGACGTAAGCACGAGTTTCTCTGGGTAAATACGGAAAGATGTCCCAAAATTTTCTCTTTCCTCCGGCTCTTCGTATCGCTTTATTCACATTGCCGGGACCGCAATTGTACGAAGCGATAACAACCAGCCAGTCTTGGTAGATCTCGTACATATCCTTGAAATAACGAGCGGCAGCTTCTGTGGCAAGACGAGGATCCCTGCGCTCATCTATGAGACTGTTGATGTCAAGACCATAAACCTTTCCGGTATTCAGCATAAACTGCCACAAACCTGTTGCGCCCATCCTTGACACGACAAACGGATTAAGGTTGCTCTCTACAATAGCAAGATACTTCAACTCATGGGGCAGGTTGTGCTTGTCGAAGACTTCCTCTATCATGGGGAAATATAACCCGGTCTTTGGCAACATGGTGGAAACTAAAGCCCTTCTTCTATTGACATATAGCTCTATACACTCCCGGACAACGCTATTATAGCTCAATGGTATTCTGCTTGGCAGGGCTGCCAATCGGTTTATGTAAACAGAGTCTGCGAGATAAGAAGGATAGACCTGATTTTTTGATGCGGTATTAGGCTTACCAATTTTATAATAATCGGTATATCTCTGAGAGATCAGACTATCTACTTTTTCATCTAAATTCTCCGGTAATAATCCAAGATCTGCCTCCACCGTAACAATCTCAAGAGAGTCCAACGAACTCTCTATTGCCTTGGAAGAGAGATACGAAAAGAAAAATAAGCTGATAAAAAGTAAATATCTTGGTCTAATCATTGAAACAAGATTTAGGATTGGAGAAAACTAAAAACTAAATGCCAAGCCAACGCCAAGAGACTGCTGCGGCAAAAAAGCATGTCTTTGAACGGTCGGCTGGACAGACATTGAAATGTCCGGACTAATATCAAATGTGAACAACTCGGCATCTACATAAGCATCGACCATAACCAAAGCATAGACTGCAGCAGCAACAATAATACTCAAGTCCCTATTACGGCGAAAAAAGTCTCGCCCTCGTTTTAAGTTGTTCTCCAAAGAGGTTTTGAGAGAAGGATTCGTTATGTATGTTTCGGGATCTTGTCCAAAAGGAACAAAGTCTTTCCAAGTGGAATGCTCCATCGGATTAGGACTTCTAAACTCTGAATATGCAGTAGCATAGTCTGTTAAGTTGGCATGATTCCATGATATTGCATAATAGCAAGCCGTATATGCTGTGGCTATTATGGGAAGTTTCCAGTACTGTCTGTTGTAAAGCTGCCCGGCTCCGGGTATAATAGACCAAAGGAGAGCTGTTGTAGAATTGGGAATAAAAGGCTTTTTAATTTTAGGAGACTTAGCAGGGTTTGTCGTAGTTTCTGCCACGGAGATATTTGTTTCTGTTATCTCTAAGCTATCAATCAGAACTTTTTCTGCTGAAAATCCATTCAATGCAAAAATAATACTGACGATAAAAGCTCCTATAAACAATCTTATAAACCTCATAGAATCCATGGTAAATAGACTTAAGTCTTTATTTATTGGGAAGTGAGTCCAAAAGATGAAGGATTTCTTCCAACTGCTCTTCTGAAGTAAAAGGAATAGTAATCTTGCCTTTCCCCTGTTTGCTCAGACTAAAGTTTACATTTGTCTTGAATATAGCAGAGAATCTCTGAGCCAAAAGATCCAGTTCTACAGCTTTTTCAGCAGTTTTCTTGGGAGTAGCCGCTTCAGCAGTACCATTATCCAATCGCTTCTCATCATCTTTATATCGCTTGACAATAGCCTCTACTTGACGTACAGAAAGATGGTCTATCAAAATCTGACGATATAATTCTATCTGTAAAGCAGAATCTTCCAATGGAAGCAGTGCTCTGGCATGCCCCATATCTATTACTCTATCTTTAAGTCCCATCTGAACTTCTGACGGAAGCTTCAGTAGGCGAAGATAGTTTGCTATTGTAGCTCTGTTTTTTCCAACTCTCGAACTTAATTCCTCTTGAGTCAGTTGATACTCCTCTATCAATCTCTTAAAAGCAAGAGAAACCTCTATCGGATTGAGATCTTCTCTCTGAATATTTTCGATGAGCGCCATCTCCATTACCTGCTCGTCTTCTGCTGTACGAACATAGGCTGGAATGGTGGTCAAACCGGCTATAAGAGACGCCTTGTATCGGCGTTCTCCTGATATTATTTTGTAACGCTTGCCTTCTTCTCCTTTATTGACAAATACAGTGATCGGCTGAATAATACCAACTGACTTAATAGAGTTAGCCAACTCAGATAAGGCATTCTCATCAAAAAAAGAACGTGGTTGCTCTTTATTTGGCTCTATCTCTTCAAGAAGTATTTCAGATATAGAAGATGCTCCTGATGGTTGAATATCAGGCATAATATCATCTCCCAGTAGGGATCCTAATCCTCTTCCAAGCGATCTATTTCTTTTTTTACTCATTAAAATCTCACTATATTTTCGTTTAGGATGCAAAAACAGCAGACTTCCGTGAGTCCTCTTTTGCTAAAATCTCACGCGCCAACTGCATGTAGTTTTGAGCTCCACGGCTATCTACGTCATAATATAATATCGGTTTCCCATGACTAGATGCCTCACTCAAACGAGTATTTCTATGTATAACAGTAGAGAATACCATCCCTTTGCATCTGGCCTTAAGATCCTCATAAATATCATTCGAGTGACGAGTACGAGCATCATACATCGTTACCAAAAAGCCCTCAATCTCTAAAGAAGGATTACGAGTTTGCTTTATAGTCTTAAACGTAGATAATAACTTGACCAGACCCTCCAATGCAAAATACTCCGCTTGTACCGGCACCAAAAGTGTGTCTGCAGCTATAAGAGCTCCCACAGTTATAAGTCCTAATGAGGGAGAACAGTCTATAAGAATATAGTCGTATTCCCCACGCACTTCATTAACAAGGCATCGTAGAACAAACTCTCTCTCTTTTCGTTTTAGCAATTCAACTTCAGCTCCAACGAGATCGGAACTAGAAGGTAAGACATCCAGATGCTCAATGGAAGTAGGAACAATACACTCTTTGGCTGACAAACCATCCATAAGAGAGTCATAAATATCTGCCTCCAATGTATCAAGGAGTATTCCCAATCCGGAAGATGCATTAGCTTGTGGATCGGCATCTACAACCAAAACTCTCTTTTCTAAAACAGCTAAAGATGCCGCAAGATTTATAGTTGTGGTGGTCTTACCAACTCCCCCCTTTTGGTTTGCTATAGCTATTACCTTCGCCATACGTATTGATTCTTTTTCACTTGGCAAAGCTACATTATTTTTGGGTCTCTTCCAATATTGTTTCTTCTTGCAAAGTTGTTCTTGAACACTGAACAAACAGAAAAAATCTTGAACAAAAGATCTTTGAATGAAATTAAGAAAACAATACTGCACTATTACCATGAATTGTGCTGTCATAAATATTCTGCAACTAAACAAGACAGTAGAAAACTATTATAGACAAAATCTATATGATCCAATAATGACTCAATTGTTTTTGAGAATATCTCTAAATATCTTTGTCTCAGTAGAAATTCATAAAAATAATATGAAAGCAACTATATTATATCAAAGCAAAAAAGGGAAAACAGCTGCATGGGCGAGAGAGATGGCAATGTATCTGTGGAGTAAAGGTGTAGATGTAAATTTTGGAGCTCTTTCCGACTTTAAGTTTGAGCAAATCAAAGATTCAGATTTATTGATGCTGGGGAGTTGGACATGTGGATGGTTTGTTGTCAATCAGCATCCCAGTAAGATCTGGATAGAAGGCGCTAAAAAACTTCCTAACCAGCTACCTGAAAACCTTGTCTTGTTTGCAACATACAAGATTCACACGGGATCCATTTTCAACAGAATGAAAAGGCATCTCTGCTTATCCAACGTAATTTATACCGATGTAATGAAATCCAAAACCGGAGTTCTCTCCGAACGAGACAGACAAAAATTAGACGCTTACGTGAATAGAATAAAAACCGTACAGAGTAAAAATTAAAAGCGTCTGAATAAATACTTCATCATAAATTTAACACTTTAGAAAAAATGGAAAAGAACAAACTCACAACAGCAGCAGGAGCTCCGGTAGCAGACAATCAAAATGTTGCTACTGCAGGCAAACGTGGTCCTATGCTCTTGCAAGACATTTGGTTTTTGGAAAAACTTGCCCACTTTGACAGAGAGGTGATTCCTGAGCGTCGCATGCATGCTAAAGGATCCGGAGCATTCGGAACATTTACCGTAACTCATGACATCACAAAATACACCAAAGCGGCAATCTTTTCCGAAATCGGAAAGCAAACCGATCTTTTTGTCCGCTTCTCTACAGTAGCAGGAGAGCGAGGTGCCGCAGATGCGGAACGAGACATTCGTGGTTTTGCCATCAAATTCTACACAGAAGAGGGTAATTGGGACCTTGTCGGAAACAATACTCCTGTATTCTTTTTAAGAGATCCTCTCAAATTCCCGGATCTCAACCATGCCGTAAAACGAGACCCGCGCACCAACATGAGAAGCGCTCAAAACAATTGGGACTTTTGGACCCTTTTGCCCGAGGCACTTCATCAGGTAACCATAACAATGAGCGACAGAGGCATACCTGCAAGCTATCGTCATATGCACGGTTATGGAAGCCATACCTTCTCATTCATAAATGCGCAAGGAGTAAGGCACTGGGTAAAGTTTCATCTCCATACACAGCAAGGAATAAAAAACCTTACTGATGCGGAAGCAGAAGCTCTCATCGGAAAAGACCGCGAGAGTCATCAAAAAGATCTCTATGAAAGTATAGAACGAGGCGAATATCCTCGTTGGACACTCAAAATACAGATCATGACAGAAGAACAGGCAAAAACGCTTCCTTACAATCCTTTTGACCTCACAAAGGTTTGGTCCCAAAAGACATTCCCCCTCATTGAAGTCGGATTTTTGGAGCTGAATCGAAATCCTGAAAACTACTTTGCAGATGTCGAACAAGCCGCTTTCAATCCCGCAAACGTAGTACCCGGCATCAGCTTCTCCCCCGACAGGATGCTGCAAGGACGCCTGTTTTCATACGGAGACACTCAACGTTACAGACTTGGAGTAAACCATCACCAGATACCCGTCAATAGAAGCCGTTGTCCTTTCCTCAACATGTATCACAGAGACGGTGCCATGAGAGTAGACGGCAACTATGGTTCACGTATCGGCTACGAGCCCAACGGATACGGTCACTGGCAAGATCAAAATGAATACAAAGAACCTCCATTGGAGCTCGACGGAGCCGCATATCAATGGGATTTCAGAGAAGACGACTCCGATTACTACTCCCAGACAAGAGACCTATTCCACATCATGTCTCCGGATCAACAGCAAGTACTTTTTGAAAACACTGCCCGATCCATGGGAGACATACCCACAGAGATCAAGCTACGCCACATAACAAACTGTTACAAGGCAGATCCCGCTTACGGCAAAGGTGTCGCGAAAGCACTTGGAATAGCAATCTCCGATATCTTCTAAAGAAGACAACCGGCACCACAACACCCTGTTAAAACAACGGAAGCTAAGCATCTCGGCATCAAGCCGGGCAATGCTTAGCTTCTTTTTCTGAAAAATCCGAGCAAATCCCTCCCACACCCCCCTGCCACTTCACCTCCCACAAAAACTTTTCAAAAGCACAATCAAAAGACAGACTCCCACATCAAAAAACTCACCTCCCACTTTTCATCACTCAGTTATCGCACCGGAAAACAAAACAACAATGCCTGAAAGCAAGCATTTTTTCCCGACTCCCCCCACCACCCCACCTTACCAAAACAAAATCTCATTCGCACAAAAATCTCCTCCTTTCCGCACAAAAATCTCCTCCCATTCGCACAAAAATCTCCTCCCTTTCGCACAAAAATCTTCTCCTTTCCGCACAAAAATCTCCTCCCTTTCGCACAAAAATCTCCTCCTCTTCGTACGAAAATCTCCTCCCATTCGCACGAAAATATATTTTTGTGCGCAGACAAAAATATGTCCGCAAGCATAAANTTCGCACAAAAATCTCCTCCTCTTCGTACGAAAATCTCCTCCCATTCGCACGAAAATATATTTTTGTGCGCAGACAAAAATATGTCCGCAAGCATAAAAAATACTTCCCATTCGTATAAAAATATATTTTACTGGCTATGAAAATATATTTTTATGCCCGGATCGCCACAACTCTTATGCTAAAGAAAATACTTTTTCTGCGCACGCAGATATTTTTTCGTCCGCATGAAAATNGGATCGCCACAACTCTTATGCTAAAGAAAATACTTTTTCTGCGCACGCAGATATTTTTTCGTCCGCATGAAAATTTTTTTCTATGCCCACGAAAATTTTTTTTCTTGGCCACAAAAATTTTTTTTCTTGGCCACGCAAATTTATTTTCTTGGCCACAAAAATTTATTTTCTTGGCCACGGAAATATTTTTTCTTACCTACGGAAATTTATTTTCTTACCTACGGAAATATTTTTTTGTGCGCACGTAATTTTTTTTTCGTGCGCACGTAATTTTTTTTTCGTGCGCACATAAATTTTTTTTCGTGCGCACGTAAATTTTTTTTCGTGCGCACAACTATTCGAGAAAAGGGCATTGGGAGGAAGATGGAGGGTAAGTGGATGAGAGTGAGAGGGATTTGCTGTATTTTTCTATGTTTTACACAGAGGAATAAAATGCAGAAGATGTGGATTTATGCAGAAGTTCCGTTACCAAATCATTAGTCGATTTGTTGATTGGTAACGGTGAGGCAAAAGGAGGTAACCGAAGAGGGGTTCGTCGGTTATGCACTTTTTCTCTTCTGCGGTGCTGATGCTCTATGACACAATGTTTTGCGTAACAAAGAACGCTTCGGTAACGGGTAACTTTGCCCATAAAAACAGAAGCGTATGCAAACAGAAAAATTCAAGGTGTTGCTCTACCTGAAAAGGAGCGGATTGGACAAGTCGGGGCAAGCTCCGATAATGGGACGTATAACCTACGGAAGAACCATGGCGCAGTTCAGTTGTAAACTGTCGTGTAACCCCGATTTGTGGAATGCTCGAGAGAGCAGACTGAACGGTAAGAGTCGCGAGGCAGTGGTTACGAATGGCAAGTTGGAAGAATTGCTTCTTTCGGTGCAATCGGCTTATCGGAGACTTTGCGAAAGAGGAGCGATATTTACGGCAGCAGATATCAAGGAGCAGGTTCAGGGAAGTATGCAAAGCCAGACGACTTTCCTGGAGTGTTACGACCTGATGTTGGAAGAGTTGAAAATGCGTGTCGGAATTGACCTGAAACCCGCATCTATGAGAATTTATCATTTGGCTCGTCAGTACTTTGTAGAGTTCATTCACAGACAATTCAGAACAAACGATATGACATTCAGCCAAATCACGGAAGATTTTCTTTTTCTCTTCGAGCAGTATATCAAAGGAGAATCAAGTCTCTCACAAAGCTATTTTCACATCCTCTCCGTCTGTTTGAAGAAGGCTTGCCGTTTGGCATATAGCAAAGGATTTTCTGACAGACCCCTTTTTGAGAACAGCAGGGTGGAACAAGGGAACAAGAAGCTGCCTCGCGCATTGGATAAAGTCTCGTTGGAGAAGTTGCAAAGTTTGACTTTTGAAGCGTACGAAATCGAGCTGGAAGTGGCGCGCGATCTCTTTCTCTTCTCTTGTTTCACGGGCGTTGCCTATTGCGATATGGTTGCCCTTGATCGGGAGCACCTCTTTACGGATGGAGAGGGGGAATTGTGGCTGAAGTTCCGCAGACAAAAGACCGACACGCTTTGTCGTGTGAAGCTTCTGCCCGAAGCGGTGCGTCTGATGGAGCGTTATCGGTCGGATGAACGAATTACACTCTTTGCTCCCGTTGCCTATCCCTCTTATCTCTCCCGACTCAAAGCCCTACAACTTCGGGCAGGTATCTCGATTCCCCTTTCGGCACACATGGCAAGGCATACTTTTGCCACGCTCATAACATTGGAGCGGGGTGTTCCCATCGAGACCGTGAGCCGAATGTTGGGGCATAGCAATCTCCAAACGACCGAAAGATACGCTCGCGTCACTCCGAAAAAGCTCTTCGATGAGTTCGATCGATTTCTCTCTTTCACCGAAGATTTGCAACTCTCTTTGTAACGCTTCAAGAAGATGCCCTCAAAAGCTCCTAAGGAATCAAGTAAAAGCTTAGGTGCTTTTCATATAAAGCTCAGGAGTTTTTAGGGCAGAGTAAGTAACTATTCACACAGCAGGCTAAAAACCTATGCGAAGTACATTCAAAATCCTATTCTACATCAATAAGAACAAAACCAAAGCGGACGGCAAAACGGCAATCCTTTGTCGCATCACCATCGACGGAACAAACGTGGTGATGAGCACGGGCGAAAGTGTTGCTCCCCACGAGTGGAACCTAAAACGAGGAGAAACAACCGATAAGAAAACGAATCAACGCTTGCAAGCCTTTCGGGAAGAAATCGAACAAGGGTACAACAACTTGCTCTATCGGTATGGGGCGGTGAGTGCGGAACTGGTGAAAAACTACTTGCAAGGCATCGAGAGAAATCCAACGACACTGCTTGCCCTCAGTGCAAAAGAACTCAAAGCCCAACGAGAAAGCAAGAGTGAGGGAACGTATGGCAGCAATCGAAGTTCAAGTAAACAACTCAATACCTTTGTGCAAAGTCGAGGCGAAGAGGATATACCTCTTGCAGTGATTACGATTGGATTCTTCGATGATTATCGTTTTTATCTGAAAAAAGAAAGATATGCGCCTGCAACGATAAACAAGCATCTGTGCTGGTTGAGCCGATTGATGTATCGAGCCGTCAGTCAAGGGACAATCCGTTTCAATCCGTTTAAGGGTGTGAAGTACGAAACAGTGGAGCGCAAGCCTCGTTTCCTCTCCAAAGGCGATGTGGCAAAACTGTTGGCATTCCCATTGCAGGATGAAGGGGCAGAACTAAGCCGAAGAATATTTCTTTTTTCTGTCTTTACGGGTTTGGCGTTTGCCGACTTGCAAAGCCTGCGAGTTTCGCAAATCAAAACGAACAGCGAGGGGAAGCGATATATCCGTAAGGCAAGACAGAAAACAGAAGTGGAAAGCCTGATACCCCTGCATCCGATAGCGGAACAGATTCTTGAGCTCTATATAAAGGAGAAGAGTAAAGACGATTATGAGGGTAATTGTAAGGCTCTTCCCGACACGAAGATTTTTCCCAATACAATAAGCAAAGGCAAACTACTTACCCATATCAAAACCGTAGGCTTGGCATGTGGTATTCGTACTCCACTGACCTTCCATATGGCGCGCCACAGCTTTGGCACGCTGACCTTGGAAGCAGGCATCCCGATGGAAAGCATCGCCAAGATGATGGGACACACCTCCATCTCCAGCACACAAATCTACGCTCAAATCACTGACCAAAAGATAGCAAAAGATATGAACCGATTAATGGAACAAAAAAGTATATAGACTCCGAGCTATATCGGTGTCTAATAAAAGCTCTTTCGAAAAAACACCTTACAAGTTTAGAATTTTAAAAGTTTATTTTTTCTTTTCTTCCTCATAAAGCAGGCTCTGCTTCTCAATTTTATCGGCAGGCTCTTTAAGGATGACGTGTACTGAAAAAAGTTGACCGTAGGCGGGATAGTTCTACAATTGGTTTACTGGTTCTTTTTATAATTCTACTTTAGGTTGACTCTCCTTCCCTTTAGATCTAATTTCGGTTGATACGAGCAAAGTTAGCTCTTTGTCTGATATTCATCCTTCGATATAGCTCAGGGCAATCTCTGGCCAATGTTCGGTTCTTGCCAGTAACGGATTTTCCGACTCTGGTGCAATGATTTGCATAGGCGTCTTCGTCCCTAGAGCTTGATGTGGACGCGCCTCATTGTACATGCGTACGGCTCGTTCTACAGAAAGAAGAGCTTGATCAAAAGATTGCTTCGAAGATGAGATACTCCATGAGTTATTGAGCGTATTGTTCATCCGCTCGGCTAATGCATTATGCAGAGGATCCCCCGTCTGAGTCATACTGATGCGCCAGCCTCGCTCATGTAACAGATCGGTATAGCTTCTGCTAGCATACTGAATACCTCGGTCGCTATGATGAATCATATTGCTGGTATCAATTTGATGCTAGTCATAGAAATCAAGGGCTTGACGTAGAGCATTCAAGCAACCTTCAACTTCTAGGGTTGGATGTAAGCAATACCCTACGATACAGCGACTATAAGTCAATAGGGAGAGATAGGCAAATCCATCTTGGTAAGCCACGTAGGTGATATCTGCCACTATGAGTTCCCTTGGCCTTTGAGGCACAAGCTTAGGCTCTGTATTGAGCAGGTCTTCATACTTGCAGAGCCTATGCTGGGAGTTAGTTGCCCGAGGACGCACAGAGCGTTTGCGCAGCATCATACCTTGGTGTCTGAGTAGGGCGCAAAAGCGATCGCGCCCAAGCGTAAACTTGGGACCAAAGTATTGCTGACAAAGCACCATGAGCTCTCGGAAACCAGCTCTGGGAAGGTGTTCTGCTTGTTTTAAGTGCCAACAATATTGGATGATACTGCTGCACAGAACATCCTCCTCCTTTCTAGCTAAATCGTTGAGATGACGTTTATAAAAGGCCTGACGGCTTGGGAGTTTTTTCGTATCTGAATGCCGTAGGTTTCTTCTGCCAACTCAACAAATAGCTTGTAGGCTTGATGCCCTAATTCTTCTCGCTTGAGACGACTCTTGAGGACACGATTCTCTTGACGTAGCTGCTCTAACTCTTCTCTTTCGTTGAGTTTCAGCTCACTCTGGGATGATTCGGATGCTTTCATTGGACCTGGATGCACTTTATTTTCGAGTCCAAATTTACGAAGCCATTGAGGAATGAGGCCACGACTAATGCCATATTTCCTCCCAATGGCTCCTTGGCTATCTCCACCCGAGAGGTAATCCTCAAGGATGGCAAGGCGCTCAAAATTGCTTAAATGTTTGCCCATACATGGATACTTCTTGTGTATCCCGCCCACTGTCAACTTTTTTCAGTACACGTCAGGACACATAAGTCAAATTGAAGACTGCCATCATTAATTTTCCTTGTATACAAATTCTCCGAGGATTCAAAAATTTCAATGCAAAATCTGGTATTGTATTTTCCAGTAGTAAGTGCAACGCCAATAGAAAGAATACAAGCATTTGAGCCGAGAGCAAAGGTACATAATAGATCGGCTACTACAACAAAAGAAATCTTATTCTTTCATTGCTCAAACCATTGGTGTGTCAACCAGCACCGTCTCCCGAGAAGTCAAACGCAACAAAACGGCAAGAGGGAAATACTCCTGCCATGTAGCACATATATGCTACAGTGTGTAAGGAGTGGCGTTGCTATCCGAAGAAATTCACAGATAAAATGTAAGAGCAAGTCGTCCAGATTTTGGGAGAAAAATAGTGGTCCCTGAGCAAATAGCAGGGCGTTTTCGGCTCAAGGGAGTCCCCATCGTAGGGAAAACCACCCTATATATTCTTCTCTACGAGGATAAGGCCCTAGGAAGAGACCTTTACCAACTAACAAGGCATCACTTGAAGAATCGACGAGAAAGCCTTGCTAAACCGCTCAACCCCCAATGGGAATAGTGTAAGGGAATTGATCAAAGCCCCGAATGTGTAAATCAAAAAATGCGTTTTGGAAATTTCGAAATGGGTCTAATCATTGGAGCTAAGTAACAAGAGGATATCTTAACCCTTATCAACAGAAAGACAGATTGTGCCATCATCGAGCCATCGCCCAAAGAGAAGAATGCCAAGGAGTTAACCAGAGCAGTCAATCAAAAACTAAAGTATTTCAAGAGAATGGGATTGCTACATTCCATCACAACGGACAATGGTACTGAGTTTATGGCTTTTTCTTCCATCGAAAGAGTCCCCAAAATTTCCGTTTTCTCTGCCAAACTTATCGTTCAACCGATAAACCATAAATAGAATATCTAAACAAACTCATAAGACAATATATACTGAAAGGGGCCTCTTTCTCCGAAATTTCGAAACTACAAATCAAAACAATACAGAGCCTGTTAAACAACAGACAAACGTTCAATCCCCTATAGAAGCACTTGATATATATGTAACAGCGTTGCACTTGAGACTAGAATCTTCAGTAGCTTTTTGAGGTAGTCTATTGTTGGTATCCGATAAAAGTTTTTCGAGGCTTATCAATTTCATCTCATCGATTGTTATTCTAAGGAACAAGCAACTATTCGTTTTTCTATGGGAATTTCTCCCTTCCATCGACCTATATTGGCTCTTTATTTAATCGGACAGCCGGATAGCCAAACTCTTCGGAGTGCTTTCTCAGGGTCATTCTTATACTCTTGCAACCACAAGGGGTAAGAATATGAACGAAAAAGTTCTTTTTAATGAGTTTTGAGAAGCTTTTTATCGGACAGCTGACTCTGTGAAAGAAAAAGGGGAGCTTACTGAAAAAAAAGACTCCAAAGAAGCCGATTTACGGGCTTAACTGCACCTTTTTATATTTTTTAAAAGTTTTATCGGGAGCAATAATTTATGATAAATGAAAGGTCATCAGGAATCATGCCAGTCATTGATACAAATAAAGATAGAAATTATTGCTGTCCTATAAAGTTTTCAAGACAGAAAAATAGGGCATTCAATCCTAGTGAATAGGTTGCATTCCGTCTGATTTCGTTTTAGTAAGCCCCCCAACCAAAAAGATTTGGTTCTGGCGGGGCTTCTTTGGGCTCAAATATCGCCTCCCAATCGCTCTAAGGATGTTCAAACAAGCTATAAAAGTCCACATAATACATCAGCACAATACGCACTAAGGTTGCCAGCTCCGAAAAGCTCCACGAGCTCTTGAGTTGACACTTCATGACCATCAAAAGCAGGTTGGCAATGAGTGTGACCCAAATCTGAATTTGGATGGCGTTAGCGCTCTCCCCACAGAAATACTTCAACGGAAAATTCTGCTTGATTTGCTTGAAAAGGAGTTCAAAAGCCCAACGTTTGCGGTAAATCTGAATGATGTCTTGTGGATCTAGATCGAAGTCGTTAGTGAGGAGACTAATCGGCTTTTTCTTGTTCTCATCTGGATAGGTAACAATCCTTGCTAGATGCTCAATCAGCTCTCCTGCTTTGACCTTTTTAGTCAGTACAACGTCTTGTATACGTACTGCATCAGCCCTTCTGGCGTTTGAATCATCTCATCTTTAAGGATTTCATAATTAAGTCCGGCCTTCATCTTAGTAACATAGGTAATCCCTCGCTGAGTCATTTGCTCAAACTTGGCATAGTCGATGTAAGCACGATCCATCGCAATGATTGCCCCTTGAGCTAGGGTGCAGGGGCACAGTATAAAGGATTCGTGAGTAGCTGCCGAAGTGAAGCGGATATCAGAAGGGACACTCTCGTTGGCATGAATCACCGTATGTACCTTTATTTCACCTTTCCTCTTGCCTCTTTTGGGGTTATGACCAACACCCTTGAATATGAGATTGGAGAAAAGCGTGATCGTTGTAGAATCGATAATCTGCAATCGTTTCATCCACTGTGGCTCTTTAGGCGTCCCTCGGCTGTCCGACGAAAGCAGAGACTTGTAACGGACATACAAATCACGATAGATATCGGGAAATATGGTTTGAGAACGTCTCTTATTGGCGTCTAAAAGGGTGCTACGAGCCGAAATGTTACAGATGCCTAGAAGACTGAGTTTTCGTGCATCTGCCTGCAGAGAGGCTGTAATTTCTCTCAAGGAGTCAAAGCGATGGATAACAGCAGAGCATCACGACTAAGTGTGTCCACGCGTCCAAGCTTTTAACGTAGCGTTCTCCCGAATGTTTGCGACTATGTTGAAGTACGGCGGACTTATTCAGGAGTGAGAGTACTTGGCAGTAGAGTGGCTGTCCGAGAAAATGAGGACCCTTATTCATCGTCACAATGTTTTGGTTTTGCGACGACAAGGTAACGAAATTAGGGCTGATTTTATTTCACGAAGCCAGCCCTTTATTTAGTCAAACAACAAAACGTTTACCGGACAGCAATAGATAGAAATCCTCAAGTGGCCTATCCATGTACTGGCTATTTAAAACTTACAGAAGTATTAATCCAACGTCAGTTCGACGTAAGAAAACGATGAATGAAACTATCTCACCAACTTTATTAAGTGCCTAATATAGTTGTAGTTATAATTGAAAAAGTGGCGAATTGTTTGTATATTAGTATCTGAAAACCAAGGTGATACACACAAATAAAACGCCACTTTATGAAGACAAATATAGTTGATATTTTTTGTATGGTAGATGACTTCTCAAAGCTTTTTGACCAAACAATCAAGGAAAAGAGTATAGAAAAGGATGGTAAAAAGCGTAGAAACAGGAAGTCTAGGATGTCTGACGGTGAGGTAATGACCATCCTTATACTCTTTCATCTCTCAAGGTACAGAGATCTCAAGGCTTTTTATCTACAATATATCACCCACTCGTGTCGATCCGAATTTCCTCATCTTGTCTCCTACAATCGATTTGTCGAATTGCAAAGTAAAGTGGGATACAAGCTCATCGCATTCCTGAATATGTGCTGTTTAGGCGAATGTACAGGTATCTCTTTTATAGACTCGCCCCCGCGCTGAGAGCCTGTCATGTCAAACGAGCTCAAGGACATAAGACAATGAAAGGATTGGCTCGAAAAGGGAAGTGTACCATGGGCTGGTTTTATGGCTTTAAGTTACACATTGTCATCAACGACAAAGGAGAAATCATCAAATATCAGATCACTCCGGGCAATTGTGATGACAGAGAGCCCCTTAAGGACTCGTCTTTCACCAAGAAGCTTTTCGGCAAACTCATCGGAGATAGAGGGTACATTTCCCAAAGTCTTTTTGATCAACTCTTTGTCGATGATATTCATATGATCACAAGAATCAAAAAGAACATGAAGAACTCTCTTATGCATCTTTACGACAAAGTGTTACTAAGGAAAAGAGCTCTCATAGAGACCGTCAATGATATGCTCAAAAACGTCTGTCAGATAGAGCATACCAGACATCGTAGTGTTAACAATTTTCTTGCCAACCTTATCTCAGGACTCATTGCCTACAATCTCCTCCCTAAAAAGCCTGAACTGAATATTGAAATCGTTAGAAAACCCCAACTTCCTACTTGCGCTTAAATCGAACTGGCGTTAATCCACAATCTATTCCATAAACCTGTAGTCATTTTTTGTGGAAAATTAGATTAACCAAATAGATTGTATGAATCCGCTTTTACTTTAATCCATGTCAGGTAGTTTTATATGATTGACTTCTAACTGTAAGTACAGTAATAGTTTCAGAACTTTAAAGTATAGTTGATTTCTAATAAAATTATTTGTCAATATCATATAGGCCTTCTTGAATTCCTCTAATGCCCCTATCAGAATTGGGTTATTGTCAAGCAATATAAGTCCTTTAATGTAGTGAGCACGAGCAAGATGAACATTACCCTCATTCATGATAGTATTGTAGATATCTATAGCATTTGATATAAAAATGAATGCATCTTCATGTTGCTCCATCTCGAAATAGAGTAAAGCTATATTTTCAAGAATCACTGCGGTGCTTAGACTTGTGCGACCATATAACATTATACTCATCGAATATGCCCTTTCAAAGGCATCTATTGCACAAGTATAATTCTCGTCAATTATAAAGAGGCGAGCTATACTAAGAAGACACTTTGTAAAAGTATGAATTCCTTCATCGTTGTTTTTTACAAGAATGTCAATCTTGTTGTTTTTGGTAAGGATACTAATCGCTGAAATAGTATCAGTAAAAGCAGATTTCATCTCGTCTATTTGTGAAAACGCTTCCCCTCTTAGCTTATATGACTCTGCCAGAGAGACGACATCTCCTCTATTTTCGTATTCTTTTATGATGAAATTTAGGATTTCAATAGCAGATTCATAATCCTCTTTCAATATAAGTGCCTCGGCCTTTGTCTTTAATAACTCAAGGCCCCGAGTATGGCTTGCACCATTAAGTGTTTCATATGAAGAAAAAGCGTGTTCGACAAGATGTAATGCAACCTCACCATTACACATATAGTCAATACAGAAACGTGCAACTTCATGTTGAAGGTTTATTTCATCTTCCAAATCCTTCGTGATATTCTTGACAGTTTCATCAGATGTGAGATAATTTCCATACTTGTATAAGTAACATTCATCAGGTTTTTTCATGATTGCCATATCCCAATATCTTGATAATAATAACCCCGCATTATGCATACTTCGAAAAAGGGATGTGTCGTACATTGTTTTTACAAGAGATCCTATATCTCCAGCATAAGAGGCATGAGAAAGTCTGGCTATGTAATAACGGAGAGTTCCATCATCTTTATCAAAGAAACTGGCACCACGTTTAAAAATATCAATAGCTATGTCCCCATATCTTTCAATGGCAGCGTTCTTTAGGTCTTGATTGTTTAAAAAAAGGAACCCATTTTTCTGATATAGGAATGCTTCAAAGAAAGATTTGAATAAACCCCATTTCAGAGGAGTTGTGTTGACCAAATTGACAATCTCACTTTCTTTTATACCTTCACTTATGAATGAGAGGGTAGAAATAATCTCCTTTACAGGTAATTCTGGGTATTGTGCCTCATATAAATTTAATAATTCATTATAAAATCTGTTTATTTCACTCCTTTCTTTCCCATATTTTATTTTGTCATACACATCTTCTAATATTAATTCTTCCAAGTCATCCATAGAGTATCCGACCCTATTCCTTTCTTTTCTCTTATACACAGGATGTGTGTGTGAAAAACAGCAGATCAAACTTTTTATAGTGTCGAAATCTCCGAATGAGACAAGGATATCTAAAAGAATACGAAGATGTAAAGTCCCCCCCACAAATGTTTGAGAAATGTAACCTATAGTATCCTCATCAAGACTTTTATTATATTTTCCCAAGTATTGTCTAATAAATTTTTCTTTTTGTTTCCAGTCCATTTTTTTTACAATAACTATAGGACTTTTATTGTATCGTGCCAGTAAATAGTTTCTATCTCCCTCATAGGCCGAGAAAAGAATTTTTATTTTTTCGGACAATACTGGCAACAATTGATCTATTATAATATGGGCATTGGATAAACCATCAAGTGCCAAAATAAGATGTTTGTCTCTACGGATGCTATTCCATATAGTCTCTAAAAGTTCAGATAAAGAATCTTTTGGCAGTTTATCATCAAACTCTATTCCATATATTTCAGCTACCTTCCTACATAGATATTTCAGGATTTCTGATGCGCAAATATTACTTCTATTATTGATGAAATAATATACAACATCATAGTCCCTTTGATTTTCTATCCAGTTAGCTATCAAGGAACTTTTGCCCATGCCGATATCTCCAGTAACAACCACAAACTGACTCTTTTTAAACCCATTATCAATTCGTTTAAAATACTTTGAGGAAGGTATATAATTATTAGTATAACTCTTAAGGATATATTTCTGATTGATATCTTCTAATTGATAATCATCGAGCTTGACATCAGGAAATAGCTTGTCAAGAGATTTGCTTACAGCGATTTCAATTTGTTCTGAAAAACTTTCCAATGTTGAATAATTATAAACCTCGCAATTCCCACAATCTTTTTCTTTAAGTATTTTTTTGCGTAACATCTGTACAGACTGTTCTGAACTCTGTGTTTTTTCTTTAATAAAGAAGAAAGCATTACCTTGCTTTCCACAATTAATTATGCCGTATCGCATCTCTATCTCGGTTAAGCTCATTCCAGAATTGATAAAGTCCATACATTGATGGTTAAGGACGGAACTTTGATCGAGAGTTTTGCTAGATGGACACCATCCATAACGGTTTCCGAGAATGCCGATAAAACATTGAGCTTTTTCGATTTCCTGTAAACAGACATCAACAATCTTTACTTCGTTTTTTTCTATTAATTCATCACCTGTGAGAATTCCCCAACGAAAATCTATTGGTATTAGGGTAACTCCTCTTAACTTTGCGTTCTGAATTAGTACAGGAAAGACCTTTGTCATTAACATTTTACGTTCATCCTTCATGTCTTCAAAAGTAGATGAAATGAAGACTCGGAGTTCACGAGTTGCTAATTTACTCATATGGCATAAACTTTTTTGTTGAGTTACGTAAGCTTAGAATAAGAAAAGTTTTGTAGAAATTAGCAGTCATAGGGTCACTTTACATCCCTAATCTAAAAAATAAATTGCAAAAAAACACCCATATGAGAGCATCGCGAAGATGATAGTTCCCTCTCCAGTACGCAAATCTACACCCAAATCACAGGCCAAAAGATTGCAAGGGGCGAGAAGGGATTGATGTAACAAAGGAGTATGTAAATAATGTACATCTATAATAAACACTGAAAATTTACTTAACATAAATCTGTATTATTCTCCGATTGCTTGTCCTTTTCCCTTTTTATGAGCGCTTTCTCTTGAAAAATTTAATGTTTGGTATTTAGTAAATTCTTTAATCGATTCGAGGTCTATATTTGTCTCAGAAACATCTCTGTAGTAAATCACAATTGTCAAGCTTTTGCAAAATTTTGAATTCCTTGTTGCCGCTAAAAACGAAAGTAAAATCTCTTTAAACAAATCCTCTCTGGAAGAGTCGATTCGACAAAAACCTGAACCAAGAATTGGCATTGCAATATCTGATAATTCTCCTTTTGTTTGGATGTAATCCCATAACAACGGTAAGGTTTTTTGAAATTCAGCTATATTCGATTGACAAACTCCATGTTCATTCAATTTTGCAAGGGCAAACAAATATGACCAAAATGTTGTTTTGTTGTTTTTTTTTATTGGGAGTTTAGCGACGGTCCCCAAAGGATATTGTTTGTCTTTACCAAAATATGGCGGATTTTCATCTGTATATTTGGTCTCTCGCAGGTTATTGACAATGTCTGCGTCAAGATGGGCATGTGAAGTGAAATATTTCTTTGTAAACTGCCCTTGTACACTATTTTCGGAAATTAATTTATCAGATATCTCTGTGATAAAATGAACGTTTGTAGGAATAACTATATCCTTATTGTTCATTGCTAATAGGTCTCCAATGACAATGTTAACATGCACATCTTTATCTCTGATGAAATATTTAAACTTGAGTCGAGGTCTTCTTTTAATTAATGTGATTAAAATACTTACACCGAATAACCACCATCCCTTGCCCTTTATAAATTCTTCAATGCTAGGAGAGAAGAAGCTTAATGGCTCTATGATAAGCCAAAAAAAACCTATCCACTTACAGACGCTGAAGACAAAATCCCAAGATATAACGCGCAACTCATACAAGGTTAAGTACTTTCTTGTGAAAACAAAATGTTTAAACATTATCATAAGCCTATGCTTTTATAAACCTCATCAGTGTAATAGAAAGGTCCTTTTTTTCCTTCCTGTTTTATCTTTTGAAGTTGGGTTTCCCATTTTTTCAGTGCATACTCTATAATTTTTTGATTAAAACTTATGTGTATAGCGGTTTCATCTTTAAGTAAATAGGGGCATCTGTCAATATCAAACTGTCTTTTGCCATTGAGATTTATTACTATGATTGGTATTTTTTTTTCTATTGCTTGCTCAATTTCCCATCTCACAAATCTGTACAAAAACTTTGTGGATTCGCCAACAAGCAAAATAAAAAGTTTTGTATTATCGAGCCTTTCAGAAAGTTGCCTTTTTATAGATTGTTCTTTAGATGAATCTCTTGCGAAATTTATATCGTGTGCATCATAGAAGTTGAACTCGGAGAAAAAGTCTTTTGAGTTATATTTCCAAGCTTTCATCAACCAATAGTAACGAATATCTTTGTCTCCATCAAATGCAATGTATGTTTTGTTCTTGTATGCCATTTGTTTTGTACGTTTGTTGTTTTGAGTGTTTTCTTTGTAACTCAAATCTTGCGTTCCATAAGAACGAGTCACAATGAACCACTCTCCATAATTCAATGATGCTTCCTCTGTTGTTTTCTCTCCCGAAGTCGGAGGATTTCACTCATAGGAGAGATTCCTTGGGTTAATGACGCAAATGTACTTATTTTTATAAAAAGAAGCCAATCAATAAGCAAAAAGATACCGAGCGATGCGAGATTGCTCAGTATCTTTTGGACGACCATTCGGCAGATTCTTTCTGTATGGTTGCCAGACGGAAGGAAAACGCTTCTTGCGAATGTTTTATCCTCGATAATTTTCTTGGAGTAGTTGGTTGATGTCGGAGAGCTTGTAGAGTATTTTCCCTGCAATTTGGGTGTAGGGAATAACGCCTTTGTCCCGATAGTCCTGCAAGGTGCGAGAGCTAACGAAAAGACGTTCGCAAACTTCTCTCCCTGTGAGGTAGATTTCTCCTCCGAAAAGCGGACGATGTGTCTCAGCAACCTCTTTCAGCAGCTTTGTCATCTCCCTGATGCCCGAAATGAGCTTTTTCATTTCGGGCGTTTCTCTGTTTACAATCTCGTGTTCCATATTTAGTCGTCCCTTAAAAAGCATTGATAAGAGGGGAGTCATCCATCCATGGCTTCTCGCTTATTATTTTGAGCAGGTTCAAAAGAGCTCTCATGGCTCTTTTGAAGTTGTAAGCAGCTGCTGCCAATAGTAGGTTCACAGCATCCCCTACCAATCCCTTGTAAAAGTTACGGCCTAAACGATGATCTGATTTCAAGTGTCCGATGGTGGGTTCTATCCCTGCTCGC